>JARFQE010000114.1 GCA_029287915.1 Arenicellales bacterium | reverse complement strand
GGGCTCGGAGATGTGTATAAGAGACAGGTATCAGGGGGTGGCTAGCAAGACTGCTTTTTGATCCATCCAGTTGAGGAACCGTCATATCTGGCAACTGTGATGGCAATCCAAGCAGGCTTGCGGAATTGCCTATCCAGCGTGACAGCTCAGAGCGTGCCATGTCCTGTTTGATGCGTACTCCTTCGAGACGGTCTGATAATCTGTCCAATTCCAGCTCAGACTGGACTACGTCCTGCTGCGTCGCACTGCCAACACGATATCGTGATTCAGTGACACCGACCAGTTTGTTAAACCATCCTCTGCTTTGCCTGACGATCTGTTCTGCTTGCAACCAATAATATAGCTCCAGCCAGCTTTTGCTGACTTCTCGTATCGCCTGCAGCTGGGCATTTTTTGCCATATGCCGTGACTTCTCCGCCTTTACATCATTGATCCTGGATTTAATCGATCGGCTGTCACCGCGTGGAAAATACTGTACCACACCGAGCTGTAACTGGGTCATCGGTTCCTGGTCACGATCGAAGGTATCAGTTGGAAAGTTCATCGCACCAAGCTTGAGTTTCGGATCCGGCAAGCCACTATCAGCGACAGACTCTTCTTCAAATCCCTTTGCCCGATACTCGAAAGATTGTGAAACGCTTTCCCGCTCGAGTGCCAGTGAAATGGCCTGTTCAAGGGTCAGAATATTTTTCGCTGCAGTCGTCTGCGCAATAGCAGGATATACGACCAGGCTAAAGAATAATGGTACGCACAGGCACCGTGATATTAACTGCTTCATTTACTGCTCCTCTGAAAACTAACATGTGAAATCACATGCAATACAAACCCTGCTTGAGCAGGGCGTTCAATTTTTCAGAGGATATTTATCGGAGGTCGCAGAGGAGTTTTTGACCAGCCACCGGCAGGCACATCCTGAATACCCGGGGCAGAGATGCTGCTTACAATTTTTTTTGTAGCAGATACTACAGAAACAGGGATAACAGACAGCTTGCTGAACTGGCTGCACTGCATCACCAGGCAATGAGAACCGCACTGGTCATCCTGGCAGCATGAATCATTGTTTTGTTCATGTTGCTGATCAGTCTGCGTGCAGTGTGATGACTGTTGCGGCTCATCGTCGACAAGCAGAGCAGAATAGGCGACTGTTACTGGCGCTATTGCCAGTAGTAGAGAAAGTAATATTACCAGTCGCTTTATATACATAAAATTATGATTTGATGTTTAACCAGCTTTACAGCTTAGCCATTAATTATGACCAGATTAAAAGTAACAAGTTCCTATAAGTGTTTATTTGAAATATATCCTATTATTTCAACAGGTCAACCTCAATTCCCTGTTTACGTAAATTATCAGCACGATGTTCAACAAACCGTTGGAATTCTTTTTCTTTCAGATAGCTTTTATCCGCCACATATTCCATCGAAGACTGTACATGAAAGGTACGCAACCAGCCTTCGGTACGAAATACTTCTTCACCTTCTGTATTAAAAAACACCATGCTTGGAATATAAGTCAGATTCAACTGCTTGCCCCATGATTCAGCTGTTAACTTTTTGCCCTTTGGCGTAGTCACCGGTGTCTTCGACCAGGTGTCCAGCAACACAACATCAAACTTCTTCAGCAGCTCCGGCGAACCCTGTTGCTTTAACACATCATCATGCAATTCATCACAGGGCGGACAGTTCTTCTGCTCGAACAACACCAGCAGTGGTTTGCCGGATTTCCGTGCAGACAGATCATATGGCGCCTGCATAAAAGAAGCATCAGTATGCAGTTTGCCACTGCCGGTGGAAGGGCTGACCTGTGCCAGATAATCACCGAAACTGCTGAGCTTTTCTTTTTTCTGATGAACATAATTCAGTGCAACAGTAAATTTATGCGGTGGCACGTAACCATTTAGCCGCAGGACGTGATTGCCTTTTTCATCCAGAAACTGGAGCGTCGGTGTAAACATGATTTTATTGGCAACGGCAAACTCTTTTTCCGTTGTTTCTTTACCATCAAGACCAATGACTTCCCGGTCGCCCCACATGTTAATCGCGATAACTTCAAAGTTTTTACGCAGACTCTCTACTATATTCTGCTGGGACATGTTTTCTTTAATCAGGCGTTCACAGTACGGGCAGCCATCCTGATAAAAATAGAGTAGAACTCTCTTACCTGACTGAGAGGCTTCATCAATATCTTCCCTGATATCTAAAAAGGAATCCTTAAACCAGGCGGGCTTTTCAACATAACCCGGGTTCACCATACCTGACTCCAGTTGATCGCCTGCTTGCTGCGCATGTAGATTTGCACAAAATATAGAAAACAAACTAAGCAGAGAAAATGTACAGATTCTTTTGCAGTTCATAGCTATGCCCTCTAAATCGATTGCGCAAGCATAGCATCAGGAACTAAAACCTGTAAATCAAGATGTAAGCCGGGGCTTAGGGCCCCGGCACAGGACAATCAGCCCTGTCTGTCCGATTGATCTACCCTACTGCTGTTCGGAACAGACTTGTCTGGGCTGGACTTTGGTTTATTTCGGCAATAAGCATTTATTGAGTTGCCTTTCTTAGTGGTATAGCTGTTGATCCAGCTGCAGCTGTTGTTACTTTTACAGGCATCCTGCTGTAAACCTTTGCAGCTTGCCACCGCAAATGAAGGCGGACTTAGAGAAAGCAAGCCTGTTATTGTCAGGAAAAGTACTGACTTACGTACTGTGGACGAGTTTGAAGCTAAGGTAGGTATATTCATGATTCATCTCCATATGATTGTTTGAAAACGCCCAGCTAATCCTGCTGAGCGAAAACAAGACTATCAATTGAGTCTTAAGTGGTCAAGGGAGTTAAGGAAAATGCAACTCTCGATCCCCAACTTGACAGCTGATACTTGACACTTGAAACTGACAACATGAAACAACTCGAAGATACTCTAAATGTAATTGAAAAAGAATTGCGTGCACTGAATTTATGGGAAACAGCGCAACCCCCGATACATGATTTACAGAGCCAGATGCCATTCTGCTATGACACCCTGCGCCTTCCACAGTGGTTGCAATGGGTCTTTCTACCACGTTGCCAACAGATACTGCGCACCCGACAAGGCATCCCCGAAAAAAGTGATATATACACCATTGCAGAATACTACTTTAGTGAAGCAGGAATCGATGCAGAAGGCCTGCTGATAGCTATCCGACGCTTTGATACACTGATAGCAGAGTGGAACAGCCCGGGTAAGCAGGAGCATTAGAAAATCGTAGTTTTAAGTTTTAAGTTTTATGTTTTAAGTTTTAAGTTTTAAGTTTTAAGTTTTATGTTCAACATCGTAAAGTAAAATACATAAGATAAAAAAATTACCTTCTTCTCTTTTTATATACCCTGTGTTTTTTCTTTTTACTTATGCTTCGTTCTGGCAAAGCCGACATAACTCGGCTGACCTCTTCTTGTGCTAGCTGTTTCAATTGTCCCGGTTGAAGCCCACTAAGTGTGATATCACCGATTGCATAGCGGATGAGGCGTAAAGTTGGATGGCCAACAGCTGCGGTCATGCGTCTTACCTGACGGTTGCGACCTTCCCTGATGGTTATCATTAGCCAGCAGTCCGCAACACTGGCACGATAACGTATTGGTGGGTTTCGTTGCCACAGGCCATGTGGCTCGCCTTCAATCCTTTCTACCTCCGCCGGCCTCGTCATTCCATCCTTCAACTTGACCCCTTTACGAAGTTTTTCGATTGCTCCATCATCAGGAATGCCCTCTACCTGAACATGGTAGGTCTTCGCTAATTTAAATGCAGGATCGGAGATCGCCTGCTGCAGTTTGCCATCATCAGTCAATAACAAAAGCCCTTCACTGTCCTTGTCAAGGCGACCGGCAGGATATATCGCCGGCACATCGATATAGTCAGCCAGTGTTGGGCGTCCATGCCTGTCGGTAAACTGTGTCAATACTCCATAGGGCTTATTGAAAAGATAGATCTGTGACATGCTTGCTATAATATTCCCTCATTATTTAGAGTATCCAACCTTCTATTTATTCTGATGTCACCGCAAGAGCACAAAAAAAGCAAGCTGCAAAAACAATCCGCTGACAGTTCTCGTAATGACCCAAGGCGACTTGAACTGCGTAAGTCAAAGTGTCCTGTACCAGACTTTGATGATGCCTTGCCAATCAACCAGCATCGGGACGAAATTGCCAGGCTGATAAGACACAACCAGGTAGTTATCGTCTGCGGTGAAACGGGCTCTGGCAAGACAACGCAGATACCCAAGATCTGCCTGCAGACAGGCCGTGGCATCAAAGGAAAAATCGCACATACACAGCCACGCCGACTGGCAGCTCGCAGTGTCGCCGCCCGTATTGCAGATGAATTGAATAGTGAAATCGGTCAGTCAGTGGGCTACAAGATTCGCTTTAATGATCGCAGCCACCCTGATACTTATATCAAACTGATGACTGACGGTATTCTGCTTGCAGAAAGCCAGCACGACCGACTGCTGCGGGAGTATGATACGCTGATTATTGATGAGGCACACGAACGTAGCTTAAATATCGACTTTCTACTCGGCTATCTAAAAACCCTGTTGCCCAGACGCCCTGATCTAAAGCTAATCATCACCTCGGCAACGATTGATCCACAGAATTTTTCAAAGTTTTTCAACGACGCACCTATCATAGAGGTCTCCGGTCGCAGCTACCCGGTCGAAACTCGCTACCGCTCTCTGTTAGCTGATGAGCCGGATCAGCAGGACAGGGACATCATGCAGGGTATACTGCATGCAGTGGATGAACTTACCATGGAAGATAGCGGCGACATATTAATCTTCGTCAGCGGTGAGAGAGAGATTCGCGAAGCTACCGATGCCTTGCGCAAACACCTGACACCTGACATACAGATACTGCCTTTGTACTCCAGACTGTCATCAAAGGAGCAGGATAAAATATTTCGCACTGGTGGTAGCCGTCGCATCATTATCGCTACCAATGTTGCCGAAACCTCTCTTACCGTACCGGGTATCAGACATGTTATCGATACCGGACTCGCCCGCATCTCGCGATACAGTTACCGCAGCAAGGTGCAGCGCCTGCCGATAGAACCTATCTCACAGGCCAGCGCCAACCAGCGCAAAGGCAGGTGTGGACGAAATGCACCGGGTATCTGCATACGACTCTATAGCGAAGAAGATTTTAACCAGCGTGCACAATTTACCGACCCGGAAATTCTTCGCACCAACCTGGCCAGTGTCATCCTTTCGCTGAGTAATCTAAGACTGGGAAAGCTGGAAAATTTTCCCTTTATCAATGCCCCAGATACACGCGTCGTGCGCGACGGTTACCGTCTGCTGCAGGAACTTGATGCACTGGATGATAAACTCCAGATTACCCGACTGGGAAAAGAACTTGCACGCTTGCCGGTTGACCCAAGGCTCGGTCGTATGCTGCTAGCAGGGAGGGATTTCAAATGTATCAATGAATGTCTGATTATCTGCTCAGCACTAAGTGTACAGGACCCGCGTGAGCGCCCTCATGACAAGCGCCAGCAGGCAGCACAAAAGCAGCGTGAATTTAATGCCAATAATTCAGATTTTGTCACTCTGCTCAATATCTGGAACGCTTTCCAGAAACAGTCCTGCCAGCTAAGCAGAAACCAGCTGCGTCGCTGGTGCAGGGAACATTTTCTGTCCTGGATGCGCATTCGAGAATGGCAGGACATCCACAAACAACTTGAGCGCCAGTTGACATATAACAAACTGGAGCAAACAGATGCCAGCTATGAGGCGATACACCGTGCACTGCTGACAGGTCTGCTCAGTCATATCGGCCAGCATGATGAAGGCCGCGATTACAAGGGTCCCAGGCAGCGTCAATTTCGTCTGACAAAGGATTCCGTACTGACCAAGAAACCACCTCGCTGGATTATGACTCACAGTCTGGTTGAAACTCATTTTCTGTTTGCCCGCACCAACGCACAGATTGAACCAGAGTGGGTAGAACAGGCAGCCGGTCATCGTTGCAAAAGACACTATACAGACCCTCACTGGGTAAAGTCGCAGGGACGTGTGATGGCCAATGAAAAGGTTACTGTATTTGGACTGGTCATCATTGCACGTCGTGCAGTCCACTTCGGACCCATCGATGCAAAACTGGCACGCGAGATCTTTATCCGTGAGGCGCTTGTCGAAGGACATTACGAAAGCCATAACAAAATACTTGCGCAAAACCGCAAACTGATCGATGAAATTGAGCATATGGAGCACAAACGAAGGCGTCGTGATGTTCTGGTCGATGATGAGGTGATCTATCGTTTCTATGACCAACAGATTCCGGCTGATATCTATCAATCCCGCAGTTTTGTTCGCTGGCTAAAAAAAGAACAAAAGACAAAACCGGATATCCTGCGATTGCAGCGTGACGATCTACTACAACATCAACCTGCACAGTCAGATTCTCTTTTCCCCGACCATCTTGATATTGGAGGTATATCGTACCGACTCAGTTATCGTTTCGAACCCGGACATGCGCTTGATGGGGTTACCGCACATATCCCACTGCCGCAATTAAATAACTTGTCAGAAGCAAACTTTGACTGGCTGGTACCGGGCCTGATAAGGGAAAAACTTACCTTCCTGTTCAAGTCCTTACCCAAGACCCTGCGCCGCCAACTTGTACCCATTCCAGATACTGTAAACCAGTGCCTGGAATGGACGAAACCGGAGAATATTACGCACACACCTCTGACGGCCACCCTTAGCCTGTTTCTTAATGATATAAAAGGCATACAGGTAGCAACGCGTGACTGGTCGACAGAGATACTGCCTGAGCATTTAAAAATGAGTTTTCGGCTGCTCGATAATGACGGTAAAACTCTCGCTGTCAGTCGCAATTTAGCAAGCCTGAAGAAGGAATTTGGTAACACGGCCAGTAAGATATTTGAAGAACTCCCTACATGGGAAATACAGCGCGACAATATTCACAGCTGGAATTTTGGGGAACTGCCGCTTACTGTGACACAGAGGATTGGCAATGCCGAAGTCACCGGTTACCCTGCCTTGTGTGTCGATGACCGAGGTACACTGTCGATAGAAGTCCTTGATGACATAATAACTGCTAGCCAACTGCATCATGCCGGTATACAGGCGCTCATTCTGAAAAGCCTGCCACAGCAGGCTAGATATTTACACAAACAATTACCTGATCTGCAACAGCAATGCCTGTATTTTTCTGCAACAGGTAGTTGTCAGGATTTACAGGATGACATTATCGCTTGCAGTCTAGATCACTGTTTCCTGGATCCCCCTGCACTACCGCGGAATAAGGATGACTATGATAGGATGATTGATCGTGGTCGAAGTAGACTGACAGAAACAGCAAGTCGTCTATGCCAGCTAAATACCGGGATACTAAAACTTTTCCATCAGTGCGTTCTGCAACTGGAACAGAGGAAAGGGCTGATAGCTGAAGGTGTCTGGCAGAATATCAACCATCAGTTACAGAACTTGATCTACCCCGGTTATCTGCAGCAGAGCGGTCTGCTAAGGCTCAGACATTTCCCCCGCTATCTGAAGGGTATCCTGGTCCGTCTGCAGAAATACGACAACAATCCGCAAAGAGACTTACATGCTGCTAAAGACCTGTCGCCTTTCATGAAAGAGTATCTGCATGCAGCCGAGCAGTGGCAGAATCTGACGCCATTGCAACAGCAGAAGCTTGAAACCTGTCACTGGATGCTGGAGGAGTTTCGCATCTCACTGTTTGCCCAGGAACTGGGAACTGACAACCCGGTGTCAGTAAAACGTCTGAAAAAATTATTCAGTGACTACCGGCAAACTTAGCGGAAACAAGAAAAGCGCAGCAGTTTCGTCTTCTGTTTTAGCTAAAACAAAATGCCTGATGCATGCACTCCTGCTGTTAAATCTAGCGCCTTTCTTCACACCATCACGGTGCCGTTGCTACACCAGAAAACTTACCCAGAGCGCCGGTGATCTTCTTTATCGTCTCATCACAACCTGAAACATTGTGGCGCTTCGCCATATAGACCGGGTCGTTGTAGGCCAGCCAGGTTTGACCTGACTCATCGCTCCATATCAACATCTTCTGTGGCAGATCAATGGCTGCGCTACGTGAGCATTTCATCAATGGCGTCCCAACCTTCGGATTGCCAAAAATCACCAGTGTTGTAGGTGGTAAATCAATACCAACACCCGCTGCTCCTTTCGCATGGTCGATAACATCAAAGACTGTCATCCCTTTTCCCTTCAGCGCATTGACCAGCTTGTCCGTCGTGGCAGGAACATCGTTCGCGCTTTTGATCTTAACGAGACCATTATCTGCTGTTGCTGGCAATATAAAGACCAGCATGAAAAAACCTAAAATATATTTATACATACTCTTGCTCCTGTGGATAATGATGGTGAGACACTTTATATATAACTTTTATATATTGATCATGAGACGACTACATAACATATCATTGCTGATCTGCTAAGTGCGTTTTGAGTCAGTCATTATATTACTATTTTATCGTTGTATCAGATAGGTGTCTTTTAATGCGTGCTTATAAGCATAGAAACAGGTTATGCAATCACCAATACCGCAATAGCATGGGTTTTCCCTGTTTGATAATTAAATTTCCTTAGATACAACCTTAGATACAAAAAGGCCCTTCACATCGTCGAATGTGAAGGGCCATTACTGAACCTGACAAAAACAGGGAAATTTATCCGTCTTCTATGTTCAGATGTAAAACAGACAGATCAATCCACATTGATCATGTCAGGAATCTCGCGAATCAAATTTGGTGTTTCTCTTCTGAATTCGCTGCCGATATCAACAGGGTTCGGCACACTGATGGATGGCGCATTCCAGCCGCCCGGCATTTCGCCCATTTCACTAGGGGCGTTAATCATGTCATCCCACATATAGGAAAAACCATCTTCCGGATTGCCTGTAAACCAATCTTCAGGGTGCATACCCCAGATGCCATCACGACCACCAAACATGTCACCGAAAGGACCGTTATTTCCATACGGACCCCTGTTGCCGCCAAACCAGTTGCCAAAGCCTCGATTACCGCCCCACGGTCCACGATTCCATCCACCGTTATTCCACGGTCCACGGCCAGCTCCATAGGGTGCTGGATATGCACCGCCAGGTCCATAGGGCGGTCTTCCAGCATATGGAGGTGGCGCGCCATAAGGTGCTGGCCTTCCATAAGGTGCTGGCCTTCCGTATGGTGCTGACCCACGATAAGCACCCGTTTGTGGTCGATACTGCGCTGCAGGCTGTTGTCGATTTACAGCCGCACGAGAAGCTGGTGGTGCAGCTTGAGATTCATCCATTTGCATAGGCGGATAGGATCGTTGTTCGGCGCTGGCCTGTCCAATACTGCCAGCGGCAGCTACGATGCCAGTCAGCAGTATTATCATAAAGTTTTTCTGAAAAATCATACAAAGCTCCTTGGAAGGATAACCGGGTAGATCCGGTGCAAAATTGCGAATTGAAGCACTTTTATCACTGAATTACCAGAATTCAGTACTGTAACTACAGTTTCTTCATAGTCTATACTGGTCATATGCTTACGAATCAGCGTTAATCAATACCTCTGAGGATTTCCCTATGAAAATCACCTGGATATTTATATGCACGACGATTTTCTTCTGTAACTCTGCTGCGCTGGCAAGAGAATGTAAGTCCTGCCAGGAGCATCGTAATGGTGGCAGCGTCACCTATGGAAATGGTTATTCTCCAGGGGGTGTATATCAGTCTGGTGGCGTTTATTATCCTGGTGGTGTTTACCGAAGCTATAGCAACTACTATGGTAGCAATCCCTATAATCGCAACAACGGCCTATACGGTTCCGGGACAATTACCCAGACATGCAGGTCGGGTGGTGTCAGAGGCGATAACAATCACTCCGGCAGTGGATGCGTTACACGGTACCGCGGCCCAGCCAGTGACATTCAATATTTGCCCAAAATCAACCGCCATATCCGTCAGTCATATCCATCGAAAATAGCAAATCCATGGAAAAAACCCACAGCAATACCATTGAAATAAAATTCTTTAGTCTTGATGATCTATTTTGCGACTTATATCCACTTCTTTCTGCAGCGCCCACATACGGCTATATAGACCACCCATGTGAAGCAACTCACTGTGATTGCCCTGTTCTATGATCTGGCCATTCTCCATCACCAGTATTTGATCAGCATGCTGAACGGTAGACAATCTATGGGCAATAATCAGCGTTGTGGTATTGGCGGAAATGGCCTCCAGTTCAGCCTGGATATTCTTTTCTGTGGCACTGTCCAGTGCTGATGTTGCTTCATCGAAAATCAGAATTGCAGGATCTTTGAGGAGTGTTCTGGCTATTGCCACACGCTGTTTTTCGCCACCGGAGAGTTTCAGACCACGCTCTCCGACCAGGGTATCATAACCATCGGGCAGATTTTCGATAAATTCATGTATATGCGCGTGCTTTGCAGCCTTGATAACAGCTTCGTATGAGGCATCAGGCTTACCATAGGCAATATTGTAGAAGATACTATCGTTAAACAGTACGGTATCCTGAGGGACAACACCGATGGCTCGCCGCAGGCTCTGTTGTGTTATGTCGCGGATATCCTGATTATCGATAATAATCCTGCCTTCGCTGACATCATAAAAACGATACAACAATCGTGACAGTGTCGACTTTCCGGCTCCACTGTGACCAACTACAGCTACTGTCCTGCCTGACGGAATCTCGAATGTGATACCTTTAAGTACCTGTCGGCGACCATCATATGAAAAGCCGACATTTTCAAACAGTACACTTGCATCACTTAACACCAACTCACCGGCATTTTCACTGTCTTCCACTTCGGGTGGTGTTTTAAGCAACTTGAACATGCGCTCCATATCGGCCAGTGAATGCCTTATTTCCCGGTAGACGAAACCGAGAAAGTTCAGCGGAATAAAGAGCTGTAGTAGGAATGCATTTACCATCACCAGGTCACCTACAGTCATATCACCAATGGCAACCTCCTCTGCAGCCATGAACATCAGCACTGTAACACCTGTCGCTATCACCAGCCCCTGAATAGAATTCAGCAGGCTCAATGAAGTTGTACTGCGTACAGCTGCCTTCTCCCACTGCTGCATCGATTCATCATAGCGCTTAAGTTCATACTTTTCGTTATTAAAGTATTTGACTGTCTCAAAATTGATCAGGCTATCAATCGCTGAAGTATTGGCTTTGGAGTCCATCAGGTTCATCTTACGTCGAAACGTCATCCGCCATTCCGTTATTAGCAGAGTAAGGGCTATATAAACCAGCAGGGTTAGGATAATGACCAGGCTGAAGCGTATATCGAATCGTTGGACAAGAATAAGAATAACAAGACTGATTTCGAACAGGGTCGGCAGTATATTAAACAGCATGAAATTCATCAGGAAACGAATTCCTGACACCCCACGTTCGATATCGCGTGACAGGCCACCTGTCTGGCGATCCAGATGAAACCTAAGCGACAGCTTGTGCAGATGATTAAAAACCTCCAGCGCAGCACTGCGCATGGTCCGCTGGATAACACGTGCAAAAACGACATCACGAAGCTCACCAAACAATGTTGATAAGAACCTGAGCAACCCATAAGCAAGCAGGAGGAATGCAGGAACGACGAGGATAGCCTGAGAGGCATCCAGACTATCAACTACATCTTTTAGAACCAGCGGCACCCCGACATTAGCCAGCTTTGCACTGGCGAGCAGCACTAACGCCAGCAGAGCGCGCCAGCGGTATTGCCAGATGTATGGAAAGAGGAGTTTGAATGTCTGCCTGTATTGAATGCTTTCAGGCAGTTCTTCTGTTCGACGACGATGCACAGTAGAAAATAGTCCCGGATAATTGCTGATATTCTACCTCAGATAACCGGTCAGGGAAGCAGACATATAAAATTGCCACAAAAAAAAGGCGCACCGAAGTGCGCCTAAAACTCCCAAGAAAAGTCTGTAATTGATCTAAATTAACGAATACTATCTGCTCACTATCTTTGCTGATGCAATCGGTTTAACCATTAATTCGTCTTTTGTTGCCATACCAAATCCGTAGCTCGCGTAGATATTCTGAGCGACATCTGTAGCCAGATAGTCCATATAGCGTTTTGCGTTTATCTGGTTCCTTCCTTCATTTAGGGCACCCATTGCATAGGCGACCTTATGAGCCATGTTATATGGTGCAGGAATTGCCACGCCTTCAATCTTACGTCCCTGCTTAATGCCTTCTACGACCTCTGTAGTCCAGACTATGCCAACATCAGCCTGACCATTTTCAATGCGAAAGGGCGTCTCACGATGATAGCGAGAAGTGAACCAGGTTTTTCTAGGCACAGCCCAGCAACTCTTGCATTTCGCCCCAGCTGTTACTTTTTCATATAGGCCCAGGTCATCCAGCATCTGCGAACCATAAAACTTGAAGATGCCTTCTGTAAGCGGATTCGGGTGTGACTGTACCAGGTCATCCCGTGCCAGATCCTTCGGCCCTGAAATCTTTTTCGGATTTCCTCTTGCAACCATTAACTCGAGCTTGTTACGGGTATAGATGATGTATTCATTCATCATTCCCCGATCATTCAACTTTTTCAGATGACCGATATTGACACTGGCAAAAAGGTCAGGTGTCATTGATATCTCCTGGCCTTCTATAGTCCCCTGCTTAAGTATCTGTCCATTGAGTATCTGACCCGCTGGAATAGTTGCTACATACACACTTTTGATATCAGGATTTTTGTTCTGAAAATCCTTAATCAGTTCTTCCATCACCATGAACTGATTACCGGCAAGATACATCACCAGGTCTGCGGTATACGAATCGCCTGTTTGTCCGTACCTGATCTCACCATTGGACATAAAAGTCCTATAGTCATGTACCTCGCCATTATTAATGGCAAGCGCATTAATACTGATACCCGATAGCGCAAGGCTTAACACAGATAGCAGTATTGTTTTGATTCTTGTCATTAATAGCTCCGATCAGGGTTGGACTATTAGAAATGACTACAGGATTGAAAACTATTGGGTAGTTTTTGGATAGAAGTCAGGGAAATCCCTGAATATAGCTAAGGCCAGGAACTAAAGATGAAAGTTAAACCAAGATATATCAGATTTTTAGTAATTCAGCACAAAAAAAAACAAAAACCTAATCATTCTCCCTTTCCGCCAGCAGAGCAATGCGAACCAGTTCGGAAACTGATCCTGCCTTCATTTTTGACATCAGATTGGCCCGATGCGTCTCAATGGTTTTGACGCTTATATCCAGCTCACGTGCCATTTTCTTGTTGGAATAACCTGAGACTATACAGTCCAGCACCTCTGCTTCCCTGCTGCTTAGTTTCTGCAGGCGATCACGTGCATCCTGTCGACGTTGAAGATTCACTTTCTGACTACGACTTTTTTCAATCGCCTGCTGGATACGATCAATCAAATGCTGGTCATTGAACGGCTTCTCGATAAAATCAAAGGCTCCTGACTGAAATGCGCGTACTGCCATAGGGACATCAGCATGGCCTGTTATTATAATCACAGGCAGAACAAACTGCTGTTGCCTGAGTTCCTCCTGGAGATCAAGTCCGCTAACCCCCGGCATGCGCACGTCAAGCACGACGCATCCTGTCTGCTGGTTCTGATAACCGTCTAGAAACTCCTGCGCGGTAGCGAAACATTGCACCTTCAACTGCACAGACTCAATCAGCCATCTCAATGAATCACGGACACTTGCATCGTCATCAACAATAAAAACCTGCGCATCGTTTTCTTCTTTATCAAGCATGTGTCGTGTCTATTTTAATTCATCTGATAGCGGCAAACTTATTCCGACAATAGTATATTTTTTTGTTTTATCAGTATACATAGTCCCGCCATGAGCTTCTATTATGGTTCGACTGATAGACAATCCCATACCCATACCTTCTTCCTTCGTCGTATAGAAAGGGTCAAATACCTGTTGCAGTTGCCCCTCCGGCATACCACAACCTGTATCTCTTACTTCTACATGAATCATGTCATCTTCAGTTAGCCTCGAAATGACCACAATCTCGCGCAGACCCTGCCACGGTGATCTAGTCGCATCGATGGCATTTCGTAACAGATTGAGCATGACCTGTTCTATCTGTATCGCATCTACCATCAAGGCAGGAAGGTCCGCTGCAAGTAACAGTTTCAGACGAATGGACTCTCTTTCCATTTCGCTGCCGAGAAAGCCGGTCACGCGTTTTATCAGCTCATTTATCTCGACACGTTCGAGATGAGGATCTTCCTTGTTGACAAAGGCGCGCATACGACGAATGATTTCTGCAGCCCTTTCTGCCTCATTGACTGACTGGCGCAGTATTGCTTCGAGTTCAGATGCCTCAAGACCCCCTTTATCTATACGACGCAGACTACCACGAATATAATTAGCAATTGCAGTTAACGGCTGGTTTAGCTCATGGGCAAGACCCGAAGCCATTTCCCCCATAGTACTCAATCGAGTGACATGTGCCAGATCTGACAAATGCTTCTTTTCCCTGTCACCAGCCTGCTTGCGGGCGATTTCCATACCAAGCCAGTCAGCGATTAATTGCAGAATATCGCGATCCACTTCACCGAGATTCCGGCTTACATCTTTATCATCAGCAAGACATAAAAAACCAAATGGCTTACCTTCTACTATTACTTTAACAGCCACACAGGACTTCCAGTCAGGGCTATCCTTTTCGCCGCTATCCATGGGAAATGATCTTTCTGTCAATGTAACATCATCGTCCTCTAGCATGTCGTCAAACTCATCAGCACCGATCCCTGCTGGAAGACCTGATTTTTTATCATGGGCCTTCTTTCCCGATTGCATCAATAAGGCGATTCCATTTTCGTTGCGGCTATAGAGACTTGCTGCTGCAAAACCAAAATGCTTCCTGCCAAGTTCTATTAGCGCCTGTATTTTCTGCTCTAGCGGTACCGGAAAAACAGAGACTATCCTGTTCAGTTCACGAAGTGTTTCTTCGCTATGTTGCAGGGCGGAATTCAAATCTGCCAGGCTTGCAGTACGCTCCGCGACGCGTTGTTCGAGAAAGCGCTGGTGTTCATTCAGTTTTTTCTGGGCGTCAATACGTTCAGCAATCTGCTCCTGCAATATATGCTGGGTATCAACAAGTCGCCGGTTGACTCGCAGCACATAAACACTCAGTAGTGCTAGTCCGAGTAATACCGCCATGATGGTGATTATCCAATTGGCATAGGTCTTTAATGTATCACTCAAGGTAATGCTGGCATCGGGAAGATAAGGACCAATACGTAAATCTCGCATCAATTCATGTACAGTCGAATAATCCAGAGGGATAGTCCAGTCTATCCAGTCAGTGTCAGACTGAGAAAATGCATCCCTTGGTGCTGATAACAGCGCAATGACAAGCTTGCTGGCAAGTGAATCTGGAGTGTGTTTGAGTTTTGCCAGTGGCCATTCCGGATATAAACGAGTACTCAGAAGGAACTGGAAGCCTTCTATGTATTGACTATCAAGAACGCGCACCTTGTCGAGTTCCACTTTTCCATTCAAGGCCATATTTTCCAGCAGACCAGAGCGTATAGTTCCTACATCAACCTCTCCACTGAGTACTGAATGAACGATATTGTCCTGTGGGAAGCCATTAAACCTGAGATCGGCTAAATCCTTGAATGGATCAACACCCGCCTCTTTCAGCTCACGCCACGCCATCTGAAAGCCACCAAATGCATGAGCATTGACGACCATCATGGAATGGCCCTTAATATCTTTGAGTTTCTTGATATGGGGATTATCTCGACGCGTGAAAATAACAGCGCCAAATCGCGAGTAGTCATGTCCCATCCAGTGCCGCTTAAGGGTAGCTATACGAGATGCACCATAGTTATGCTCTAGTAGAACGTAATTGCCGGGATTGGTCAGGACAAAATCAATTTCTTCCGCAGCGGTGGCCTTGCTCACCTGTTGCAGGTTCAGTGGAATGATCTGAAAACTAAACTCGGGCAGGTTCTTATTCAGATAATCGGCCATCGGTTGCCAACGAGCCATCGTATGGTCATGACCTCTAAAGGCCAGAACTCCTATTCGTACTTCCACCTGCTCATTCAGCTGGGCAGAAGCAGTCAGGCTCATGCCGAAAAAGAACATCAACAGCAGCAAGATGACACTTTTTCGACAGGCATGCATGATATATTTATGGCTGAGCACTGAATATATTCTGAGGTGTTTTAAATATTACTTATGCGTACTTTATAACGCTATTGTGTTAAATACAGCTTCATGATGAACAGAATACCCTATATTTGCATTCTTGCCCTCTTCATTTCCATAATAACCGGCTGTGATGCACCACCTAATCCGCTGGTTGGGCGCTGGCAACAAATATCACCACCAGCTAAACCACCTGGACAAATAATAGAATTTACACCATCCACTATGCGCATCGACAATAAGGCAGTGACTGTCATCTACCAGGTGCGTGATAACAAAGTACGTGTCTCGGCAAGTAAATCAGCGATTATTTACGAGTTTGATGATGCTGATTCAGTTCATTATGAAGACGAACAGCATGGCACTGTCAGGCTGGTTCGGATATTGCCATAACAAAGAGCGTATAGACCAAAAAGTACAGCGATCGATTTAATTCTCTCGCCGCTGCACAAGTAATGACAAGTAAGCAATAGTTATTCGGACTATTGCGCGTATTGCACCTTTGCGACCACTACACATTGCGGTATACAATGATTTTGAATAGTTGAGATCTCTATATCTAATAATTTCTAATCAGGAGAGATAAACATGACTGAATTTGTCATTGTTCTCGTTGTACTGGCAATTGTCGTTATCGTGGCAGGCGTCAAAACCGTTCCGCAGGGAAGTGAATACACTGTTGAGC
>JARFQE010000098.1 GCA_029287915.1 Arenicellales bacterium | reverse complement strand
GTGTTGTCATTACAGCCTTATGCGGCGGTTGAAATCTTCAAGGAGCCTGAAAAGCTGGCTGGATTCAATGCGGAAAATATTCGCAAGGCGCGAAAGGTGCGTGATGGGGCCGATAACATGTTGCAGCTTGTAGCGAAGCATAAAGTGGAGACATTTGCCGGCGCAGATTTATGGCAGGAAGGTGTTATCACTAAAACACCTGAAGACATGGTGCTGCGGAAACGCTGGTTCAAGGACGTGGAGATACTGCGTCAGAATACTTCCTATGCCGCAAAGTGGCTTGCCAAATCAGGTACCAAGAATCCCTATCGCGAAGGCTCACTCGGTGTCATCGAGGAAGGTGCTTATGCTGACTTGCTTCTGGTCGAAGGAAACCCGGTTAAGGACGTGGGCATACTCGCGGACTGGCAAAACAACATCAGACTGATCATGAAGGACGGTGAGTTTTACAAGAACAGCCCGTGACCTTTGAAATAGCGCTTACTGATCTGAAATGATAACCAAGGCTATGGCAAAATTATTAATTCGACAAGAAGAATTCAATGGTAGAAATGAATACAGTTAAATACTCCCGATTTTTCCTGCTCATAGCTTGTGCAGTGTTACCCACCGTTTCCAGCGCAAAAAATTTCGGCGGCCCGGATGCAGTCGAAAACACCATCGAGGAAGACGCCCGTATCACTGGTGCGGTGATCAAGGAACGCATCACCCAGCCGTGGTTCGACTGGAAGGCGAAGATGCAGGAAGACCACGGTTTCTCGATCGGTATCGACTACTCGGCAGTGGGCCTGTTTTCCAGCGAGAAGGGTGCCAGCGGTGATGACAACGCAAGCAGCGGCATGGTGCGTCTGTTCGGTTCGTGGGACCTGGTCGGGCGCGGTACCAAAAACACCGGAGCACTGGTGTACAAGGTCGAGCACCGTCACAGTTATACTGATGTCTCGGTTAAAGATTTCGGTTTTGACCAGGGCTACGTCGGGCTTATCGAGCCACCATTCAGCGACCAGGGAACACGCTGGACCAACCTGTACTGGCGCCAGCGCCTGAACGAGGGCAGGGCGACGATCACCGCCGGCTTGCTCGATGCCACGGACTACCTGAATGTCTATGCCCTGGCCAGCCCCTGGACCGGTTTCATGAACTTTGCCTTCAGCACCGGCAGTGCGTCGATGTTCATTCCCAATGATGCCACGACCGGTATCGCCGGCGGTGCCATGCTCAATGACAACCTGTTCCTGATCGGCGGCATTGTCAATGCCTGGACCGACTCAACCGATCCGTTCGAGACAGTCGGTGACTTCTTCAGTGAGAATGAATACTTTTCCAGTATCGAACTTGGCTGGACACGATCACAGGGTCGCATCTACCAGGACAATATGCACCTGACCTTGTGGCATGTCGACGAAAATATTCCGGCGGAGACTCCCGGCGGCTGGGGCGTTGCATTCAACTATTCACGATCACTGGATGAAGATCGCTGGATGCCGTTCATCCGTGGTGGTTACGCAGACGAAGGTGGTACATTGCTACAGAAATCATTGAGTCTGGGGCTGGGCTACAACGCCTTCGGTGGGCGTGACCAGCTGGGAGTCGCCATCAACTGGGGCGAGCCCAACGAGGACAGCTTTGGACCCGATCTCGACAACCAGTTCGTCTTTGAGACCTATTACCGCTGGCAGCTAACGGAACAATTCGCCATTACTCCTGACATACAGTATCTTAGGAATCCGGCACTGAATCCGGAGCATGACAGTCTTTGGGTGTTCGGTCTGCGTGGAAGATTGGCGCTATAAAGATGATTTAGTTAGATAACAATTCGACAAGGAGAATCCCATATGAAAAAGTTAACCAGTGCACTGTTGACAATATCGCTCGGTGCTCTGTCTCATCTGCCACTTGCCCATGCAGGATCAGAAAGTGGAGCCTACCTCGGCTTCGGAATTGGCCAGTCCAGCGTAGAAGTGTCCGAGCTCGATCAAAGTTTCAGCGCCGACGAGACCGGTTACAAATTTATCCTGGGCTACAATTTCGGTGTCATTCCCCTGCTAGATCTCGGCATCGAGGGCGCCTATGTGAATTTTGGCAAGGCCGAGGATGGGCAGTTTGAAAATGAACTTACCGCATGGGATGGTTTTGGCCTCGTTGGCCTGAGCTTCGGCCCGCTAGGTCTGTTCGGTAAAGCGGGATTTGCTGCATGGGACAACGAGACCTCGATAGGGCAGATATCGACGAGTACCTCGGGGACTGATCCGGTCTATGGCATCGGTGCACGATTGCAGATAGCCAGTGTGTCGGCGCGCCTGGAGTATGAGTACTATGATTTCGACAGTGATGTGGATGCATCGATGACATCACTCAGCCTGCTTTATACTTTCTAAGCTGACTCTGAGCTAGTTTGCAGTTATTTGATGGCAATAACTGCTAATGACAACCAATAGCGGACATTCAATAAAGAGCGCTCTTCTTTTTCCAAATTTTTCTTATCACGTTGCTTTCTAATTTCATTTATAATTCTACCATTGATTCTCTTCATTTCAGAAGTCAGAACACAAAGTTAACTGTGCTATCAGCCACCAGCCGTATTCGCTCGACAAGTCTCTTGATATTTTATTATCTCTAACAGCTAGTGGGCGGGTTACATGGGCAAGGACAATCCGTTGTGAATAATAAGCAATACATTTATTTAATATCCGCTGTGGCGATTACAGGCTTGCTGATACGGATTGTGTTAAGCCATTACAGTATTGTAAATTTGCCGCCTTCCAGTGATGAGGCTTTATCACAGTATCTGGCTGAGAGAATAGCAAATTACGCAGAGTATCCATTATTGTTTGTTGGCCAACCCTATCAATTTCCAGTTGAGTCCTATGTAAGAAGCATGTTTACCGGGATTTTTGAACCGGGTGCACTTGAAGTCAGACTGCCGATGATACTGTTGCATTTACTTGCGGTTTTTATGCTGTGTTTGGCAATTTTACATACAGCCTCACTAAAGAGCAGCTGGCCAGCATTATTTATTATCCTTGTTCCATCTGGATATTGGTTATTGAATCAATCGGCTTATTTTATCCCGCAATATACGGCTTCTGCGCTATTGTTCGCCTTGATTATTTATCTTGTGATTAAAGTGAGTAACAGCTCACTAATGATGCCTCTCCATACAGGGATGGTCGGTTTGTTATCGGGGTTAGCGCTAAGTAACCACCTTTTATTACTACCAGTTGTTTGCGGTGCGTTTATTGCAAGTGTTATTTGTGGTGACCTGAAGCGGTTTGTCGGCCGCTGTATGATTTTTATCCTGGGGCTTGTTATCGGATTGATTCCATATATGCTGGCTGAATTAATGATTGATGGCGCTTACGATGAAATCATATCAAGAGCAGACCCTGGCATTATATTAAAACGATTGCATCAGATCGTAATCAGTCATACTTTACCAGGCGCTATGGGGCTTTATCCGCCGTATTTTCCGGATCTCTCCGACCGAATTCAATGGGGTCTTCCTCTGCGTTCAGTGTTTCTCACAGCTTATGCATTGATTTTAATGCTGTGCACAATCAGCCGTTTAAAATCTTTCTGGATCAATTTGACAAGAGAGAAAAAGTTGGAGTTTTCCTGGCCTGACATGTTTGTGTTCATCAGTTTTGCTGCAATGATTTTAATGTCAATGAACCAGACTGCCAGTAAGCATGACTTCAGGTACTTGTTGCCTGTGGTCTGGTCTTTTCCGTTTCTAATTGTATATTGTTATCAGCTTCTTGGTTCAAGACTTAAATGGCTGCTAGGTGGATTCGTGTGCCTGTATTTATCAGTCAATATTGCTACCGCAATGAGCCTGATCAAAGAGTGGAAAGATGCTGAAAAAATTCAGCTTCATGCTGATATTCCTGATATTACTGAAATAGTACAGTGGATGAATGATGCTGGAATTAACAACTGCTATGCAAGTTTTTGGCACGTTTACAGAATTACCTATGAAACAGATAAAAAGCTATTGTGTGCACCGGTTTATAATGAACGGTTTCACACTTGGCCTGTGCCTTATAAAGAGCAGGTGGATCAGATAAATAATGTTGCATATGTATTGTCAAATAGCCGTTGGTCAAAATTCCGGACAAATAAGTTTGAACAATTACTAAAAGATATAGAAGTGCAGTATCAAGTAAAAAAATTTGACCACGGTGATTTTAGCGTTTTTTATGATTTTAAAGATCGATCTGCTTATGGTGAGAAGTTGTTGCCAAATGCTTCGTACCACATTACAACGAATATTGATAACCATGATACCAATGTGCTGGCAGATAATGATTTAAACAAAGTGTGGCCAATACAGGTTAACCAGCAAAAGGGTCAAGCTATCGATATAGAATTACAGCAAAAACAGTTGGTCCGCAAAGTTGTGCTATTTTATTCAACCCAGATAACTGAAGAGAGAGGCCCACCAAAATCGATCAGGATACTTGGTTTTAATGATGGTAAATGGTCAGAGATAATCAAGCGTAAAGAGGTCAATATTGACTTCTTCCGACTTGAAAACAGCCAGCCAGTGCTGGGTCATCAGGTGCATACCATTCGTTTTGAACCGAGATGGTTAAATACAGTCCGGGTTGAAATTGCAGACCCTGTCGTGAATAAAAAATGGGGGCTGAGTGAGGTGCGTTTAAGTGCACAGGCACAGGA
>JARFQE010000088.1 GCA_029287915.1 Arenicellales bacterium | reverse complement strand
AGGATAACGATACCGGTAAGCAAATGCCGATGTAGGTGCTCATCGACGAAAAGGAAATTTGGCAGAAAAAGTTCGCGAATTGAACTTAAACTGACAGTCACTTCACAAAATAGGTAACCATCAGGTTAAGTCCCGACTTATACATACAATCTCTTCCCAGACCCGCCACGATTAACTACTTAACTACTGTTGTTGTCGGTGAGAATTAACTGCAACAAGTTGTCGTAAAGAACCTTAAACTGTCTTATTCAAGCATTGCTGTAACGACTGCAGTCCATGTCCTGGCTATATTATCTCGGTTATAGCCACCACCCCCAGTAACCAGCAATCGGCCCTGGCAGTATACATCGGCTATTCCACATAGTTGACGCGTTGCATGGCTATGTGCCTTGGGCGTCAGGGCCATGTCAGTAATTGGATCGCCATAGATACTGTCAGCGCCGGCCTGTAAAATAATGAATTCGGGCCTTACCCTGGATAGAAAATCTTCAATTTCTTTCCATGCAATATAGAAATCCTTGTCCTGTACATTTGGAGGGGTCAATGGTAGATTCAACTTGCTTCCTGTTGCATTTCCACTGCCTGTTTCTGATGCATATCCACTGCCTGGGTACAGGTAGTTACCATCTTCATGAATGTCTGCGATGTATACATCCGGATCCTCTTCATATTCATAAAAGACACCATCTCCATGATGGGCATCGATGTCGATATAGGCAATACGCTGTAGTCCATAGTTTCTTTTTAGTTCTTCAATCAATATTCCAATATCATTGACCGCGCAGAATCCCGCTGCGGTATTGCGACGGGCATGGTGTAAACCTGCGATCGGTACGAATACCCTGTCAGTTATTCCAGACAAAATAGATCTTGCTCCATCAAGGACGCATCCAGCAACAACCAAAGATGATTCATAGATGCCTGGATACGCAGGTGTGTCGCCATAGTCCAGCGTGCCTGTTCCTTCAGCAGATAACCGAATCAGCTTTTCTATGTATTGCTGGGTATGGAAGTATTCCATTTCTTCTTTACTGGCACTGACAGGAGTAGCAATGTGTACCTGTTCATCCAGTTTTCTCTGGCATGCATATTTCCAGAATGCATCCAGTCGATCTGGGCCGAATGGATGTCCTTCACCAAAGCCATATGCCGCGAGTGCTTTTCCATAGTAGACTGTGACCATAACGCCTCTCTGCTGACTCCAGTACAAAAATTGTGTGTGCAAGATAATGCCATGATTTAAAGGAAGATTGTATTATCTGGTCTATAATTGCAGGGAATATGACAGGTGTAAAAATAGTACAATCTTCATTTTTCCGGCTAAAAGTATTATCACAGGGTGGACTGGTCCTGATGATGATATTTGGTCTCATCCCGCTTGCTTCTGCATGGACCTGTGTTTACGTGTCGTCCTATCACAGGGGTTATGACTGGTCGGATGGTGTGGAACGCGGATTACGTACAGGGCTGCAGGGCGAATGCGATCTTATCCAGTTCGATATGGATACCAAACGTAACAGGAGTGAAACATATAAAACACATAAAGCGAGTGAAATAGCCGGGAAAATTAAGGAAATCAAGCCGGATGTTTTAATTACATCGGATGACAATGCTGCCAAGTACCTGATTGCTCCATTTTTTAATGGCACCGAACTACCGGTAGTTTTCTGTGGTATAAACTGGACTGCGGAGGAGTACGGGTTCCCGACTAGCAATGTTACAGGGATGGTAGAGGTGATGGCAATAAAACCAATGCTGGAGTGGGCGGGTATATTGACTGATTCGGGTACCCGAGGTGTGTATATCGGTACAGACGCGCTTTCAGAAATCAAAGATTATAGATTTTTAGCAAAAGCGGCGAATGACCTTGGTTTTACGATTGATCATGTTGTAGTCGACAACCAGCAGGCCTGGATATCAGCGTTTGAGCAGGCGAATGAAGTTGACTTCATCATTCTAGGTACTTCTTCTGGCATTGAAGATTGGGATGAGAAGACTGTATTAAGATCTGTCAAACAGCATGCCGATAAGCTGATTCTTACCAGCTACAGAAAGATGATGCCGTTGGCTATGATCGGATTTGTGAAAATACCGGAAGAACAGGGTCAATGGGCTGCGAAGACAGCCATTGCTATTCATGAAGGTATGCCAATAAAAAGAATCCCCATCATAGCCAACAGAAAATGGGAAGTATATGAAAATGATCTGCTGCTAAAGCTCTCGGGAATCAAATTACCTAATGTTCTGCGAAGCAGGGCAAAAAAATTTAAACAGGGCTTGTAGATGGCGCCAAACAAAAAGCCAGTTATATTTTCCCACCTACAGGTAATTCTGTTTGTTTTACTGATATTGTTTGGCGGTACACTCGTCATGCTTGCAGATCTGCAGGCAAATAAAAAAGAATTTTTGAGACACTCTGATCTGATTTATGAGGGAGTCATGCAGCGTCTATTGACGGCAGAAGGTGTCATTACAGCCCTGGTTTCATTTGGACAAAGCAGTGATATTCAGAGTAACGATCCTGATCGTGTTTTGGATGATCTTGTGAACGCCTATCCATATATATATTCAGTTGCCAGACTTGACTGGGTACGACTTGCTGACAGATCTGCCTACGAACAGGAGATGCAAGAAAGTGGTATGGCTGGGATGGTGATTCGTGAATACAATGATGCAAATAATTCATTCGTCAGAGCATTTACGAGGCAATCATATCTGGTGACGAGAGTATTAGTTCCTCTTAGCCCCAGAACCTCACAATTACTAGGACTTGATTTATTAACTAATAAAGAGATAGCCGGCGCAGTTTCACTGGCAATGAAAGGGGATTCAGTTTCACTTGTCCATGTCCCCGAGTTTCTTTCCGTTCAGCCTGGTCTGGTCATGTTGAAAAATACCTACTATGGCCGGCTACAGCCTCAGTCGTTGATTGAAAGTAAGCAGCAGATCAACGGAGCTGTCATGCTCTACATCGATCAGGCAAAAATCTTTACCTCTGTGCTGGAAAAATTTTCCGACATTGATCTGGAAATGACATTAATTGATCTCGGCCTGCCTGATGGTGACTTAAAAGAACAAGTTCTCAATGATGGTGATAGCCAGAATATATTCTCAAAATTGTTAACCTTTTCTGACCATCGCATTTTTAAGGTTGCAAATCGTAATGTGATAATGAAAGTCAGTAGTCAGTATAATCCCGGTTCTATACAAATAATTACTGCTCTGGTGGTGATGCTGCTGATAGCCCTTGCATTGAAAACCTGGAGGGAATCAAGAGAACAACATAAAATTGCTACGGCCAACCAGGAAGAGGCCTATAAAGCATTATTCAAAGAACGTGAACGAGCGGAAGTAACCTTGAGCTCAATCACTGATGCAGTAGTGACAGTTGATGATCATCAAAACATCACATTTTTAAATCCGGTAGCAGAAAATCTACTGGGTAGCTCCAATGAGGAGGCATCAGGCAAATCGGTAAATAATATTATCAGGCTCTACAATGAAAAGACGCAGGAGAGTATAGCTGACCTACTGGAATACTGTGTGGAAAGTGCCAAGGAAAATCAGCAAGATGAGATGCCAAAAAATCTTCTTGAAAGACCCGATGACCAGCCTCCGCTATTAGTAGATCTCTCGTGTTCAGAGTTAAAGGATATGCAGAGTAGAGTGATAGGCTCTGTAATCGTTATACGTGATGTTACCCATGAGATGGAGCTGAAGGACCAGTTAACATATCAGGCCAATCATGACTCGTTAACGGGACTGGTAAACCGGTCAAAGTTTGAGGAAGAGGTAAAAAAAGCCATCTTCACCTCTGGTGATGACGATGTCGGGCATGCACTATGCTATATGGATCTTGATCAGTTCAAGATTGTCAATGATACCTGTGGGCACATTGCCGGAGATGCTCTGCTGAAACAATTGAGTGGTATTCTAAATGAGCGTACCCGCGATACCGATGTTCTAGCGCGTCTTGGTGGCGATGAGTTTGGATTGTTGTTACGTAACTGTGATCTTGAAAATGCTATACCTATTGCAGATACATTGCGGCTGGCTGCACGGCAGTTCATCTTTAGCTGGGAAGAACATGTATTCGATATAGGAATGAGTATTGGTGTAGTTGCGATTAATGACCCGAAAAGTACTCATGCAGAGTTAATGAGTGCAGCTGATGTTGCCTGTTACATCGCCAAGGAATCTGGCAGAGATTATGTTCATGCCTATACGCCAGAAGATAAGTCGGTGACAGAGCACCACGAATTAATGCAGTGGTCACAGGAGATCCAGGATGCCCTGCGCAAAGACAGATTTTATATGATGTTACAAACCATGGCACCACTGCTGTCATCTCAGTCAAACATCCAGATACAGGAATTCCTGCTGCGTATGCGCAATGATGACGGGACTATTGTAACACCTTCAACCTTCATTCCTGCAGCAGAGCGGTACGGGTTAATGCGGGATATTGATATGTGGGTAGTGGATCATGCCTTTGAGATTATTCATGATGTCCAGCAAGACAAGGATTCCTCTACCACCTATCTATACAGCATCAATCTGTCTGGCCAGTCTGTAGGAGATCTGGAGTTCAGCGAATACATTGTCAAGAAACTGGAACAGTATCATATCAACCCAAATCAGATCATGCTTGAAATAACAGAAACAGCCGCTATCACAAATTATCAGTCAGCGATGGATTTTATGGATCGCTTAAGTGAAATTGGCTGCCGTTTTGCACTGGATGATTTTGGTGCAGGTTTGAGCTCGTTTGGTTATTTAAAAAGAATGAAAGTTGATTACATCAAGATTGATGGACAATTCGTCAAGGGAATGGCAGATGATCCAATCGATCAGATGATGGTCAATAACATCACACATTTGGCATATGGGCTTGGCCTGTTCGTTATTGCGGAATCAGTTGAAGATGTTGTCTTGATGGAAATGCTGAGAGATATTGGTGTACATTTTGCCCAGGGCTATCATATACAGCAACCAACTACTGTAGAAGACTGGAAAAGTGAAAACAAGTTAAAGACTATTTTTATGCGAACACTACAATGATTTTTCGAGCTATGAAGGAGACTTTTAATGAGTCATATAATGATTGAAAAAGCTCGGCAATAATACAGCTACCGGATGCGATGGGCCCAACATGCATATTCATGAATACGTAGAGATGCCCTTTAGTCAGCCTCTTTTGTCTAAAACTCCTCGGGTGTATATGCTCTTATACTAAGAGCATGTATTTCAGTTTTCATCGCGTCTCCGAGTGCATTATAAATTGCACGATGGCGCTGTATGGTATTCATATCTTTGAAGGCCTCGGCAACAACGATTACATCAAAGTGCCCACCCCCGCCCTTCGCGCCTTCATGCCCGGCATGTTCTTGCGAGCGGTCTATAATTTCCAGGTTTTCTGGAGCAAAAGCCGTAGTGAGCTTCTCCCGTATCATTTCTATGCGATTCATTGCGGGAAGATTTTCTTGAAAGGTTTTACAGATACTGACTTATAAACGCCAGCGACTATATATGGATCGTTGTCTGCCCATTGTTGCGCGACTGTTAATGATTCAAATTCAGCAATAATCAGGCTGCCAGTAAAACCCGCCGCACCAGGGTCAGCTGAATCAATGGCAGGGAAGGGACCTGCTATGAGCAAGCGCCCTTCATCTTGTAGTTGCTCCAGTCGTGCCAGGTGTTCTGGTCTTACCGCTAGCCGTCTGTCCAGACTATTTGGTACATCAATTCCTGTAATGGCATAGTACATGCGCTCTCCACTGCTATTGAAAAAAGGCACGGGTATTGTCTCATCGTCTTTGTATTCGAGCAATTCTGATATAATACAGGTTCAGAATTCACTTCTCATAAAGTTACCCGCATTCGACATGGCACAGTATTTCGAAATTCACCCAGATAATCCTCAGCAGCGTCTTATCAAACAGGCTGTTGAAATTTTGAACCGTGGTGGTGTTGTCGCATATCCAACGGACTCCAGTTACGCACTGGGATGCCACATTGGTGATAAACGGGCACTGGACCGTATTCGTGCAATCAGGCATGTCGATTCTAAACATAATTTCACCCTGGTCTGTCGAGATCTTTCAGAACTATCGATTTATGCCAAAGTTGAAAATAGTATTTTTCGATTATTAAAACACCATACACCGGGGGCCTATACTTTTATCCTCAAGGCGACGGGTGAGGTGCCACGTCGATTGCAGAATCCAAAACGTAAGACTATTGGTCTGCGAGTGCCTGACAACAAAATTACCCTGGCCTTGCTCGAAGAATTAAACCAGCCTTTAATGAGTAGCACTCTGATCATGCCTGACGATGATCAGCCACTGAGCGACCCTAATGACATTCGTGAACAACTGGAACATCAGGTAGACCTGGTTATTGACGGTGGCTTTTGTGGTCAGGAAGCAACGACAGTGATAGATCTGGTAACTGGTGTTCCGGAGATTGTCAGGCGCGGAAAAGGGGATCCGGATCCGTTTGAGTGAAAATGGAGAAAGAAGGAAAAAGCAAGGAAGATCCCGTATATTTTTGCCATTGACTTGACCTTTCCCCTGATTCACCGATACCGAGTATAATTCACCAATGCAGGAACTTTCTCTGATACAAAAGATTATCATCTGGGCCGTACCCGTTTTATTTGCTATTACCGTGCATGAGGTGGCCCATGGCTGGGTGGCACTCCGTTTCGGAGATAGTACGGCCAGTATGTCCGGTCGCCTTACTCTGAATCCCTTTAAGCATGTAGATCCTGTGGGAACAGTGCTGGTGCCAGGTTTATTGCTCATGCTTGGTGGTTTTGTTTTCGGCTGGGCAAAACCAGTGCCGGTCAATTTTGCCAACCTGAGACACCCCAAGCGCGACATGATATATGTTGCGCTGGCAGGTCCCGGTGCAAACCTGGTGATGGCTTTTATTTGGGGAATGGTGGGCTTGACCGCCCAATACCTGCCAGACTATGCTGCATTACCACTGCTGTTTATGTCTGTTGCCGGTCTTTATATCAATACAATCCTGATGTTGATCAACCTGATACCTATTCCACCACTTGATGGAGGTAGAGTAGCCGTAGGCCTGTTGCCATTATCACTGGCACAATCCTACAGCAAGCTGGAACCCTATGGCCTGTTTATCATGTTGGGTCTGCTGGCTACTGGCATATTGGGTAAGATACTGATCTTGCCCCTTTCTGTATTTCTTTCTTTTATGGCATCATTGTTTTCTATCCCGGTTTTCGGGCTAGTGCAATACATAACCTGATACGGAGTCTAGATTGATAACAACTTCTGGCAGACCGGAGCGTGTAGTCTCCGGCATGCGTCCAACCGGCCGTTTACATCTCGGTCATTATCATGGTGTACTGAAAAACTGGGTAAATTTGCAACATGAGTATGAATGCCTTTTTTTTGTTGCTGACTGGCATGCGTTGACCACACATTATGAAGAACCGGCGGTGATTGCCGAGAATATCCAGGATATGGTGATTGACTGGCTGGCAGCCGGAATAGATCCAGGCAGTACAACGTTATTCATCCAGTCAAGGGTGCCTGAGCATGCCGAACTATCACTGTTATTGTCCATGATAATGCCGCTGGGTAGACTGGAACGAGTGCCTAGTTTCAAGGATCAGCAGGAAAAACTGCGTGAACGTGATCTGGCTACACTGGGATTTCTCGGTTATCCCTTACTGCAGGCTGCAGATATCCTCATCTATCGAGCCGGGCTGGTGCCAGTCGGTGAAGATCAGGTCCCACACATTGAGCTGGCGCGAGAGGCTGCCCGACGCTTTAATCATCTGTATGGTCGCGAGCCGGGTTTTGAAGAAAAGGCGAAAGAGGCAATCATTAAGATGGGTAAGAAATCTGCCAGGATGTATCGATCTCTTCGTACCGCCTACACAGAGCAGGGCGATCACGACGCACTTGCTCGTGCACGTGCGCTGCTGGATGATCAGAGGAATCTGACACTGGGCGACAAGGAGCGTCTTTTTGGTTATCTTGAAGGAGGAGGTCGGATGATTCTTGTTGAGCCCGAAGCCAAATTGACAGAAGCATCCAGGGTGCCGGGGCTGGATGGTCAGAAAATGTCAAAATCATATAGCAATACCATCAAATTAAGAGATGATCCGGAGCGACTGGAGAAAACGCTACGCTCTATGCCTACCGATCCTGCACGTGTACGGCGAACAGATCCCGGTGAGCCTGGGAAATGCCCAGTCTGGCAGTTCCACCTCATCTACTCCGATGATGAGCTTCGTAGTTGGGTTGAGGAGGGCTGTACTACGGCTGCTATTGGTTGTCTTGATTGTAAAGAACCACTGATAGCTGCACTGCAAAAAGAACAAGGCGAACTGCGAGAGCGTGCTGAGCCGTACATCAATGATCCTGGACTGGTGCGTAATATTATCTCTGATGGCTGTGAACGAGCCCGTGAATTGGCAGAAGAGACAATGCGAGAAGTACGTGAAAATATGGGGCTGGACTGGAACTGATGACGCAGGAAATTATCCAGGAAGAAATGCCATTTGCCATGGTACGTGGCGAAGCGGTAACAGAGCCGCCGAGGGATCTCTATATTCCCCCGGAAGCAATGGAGGTCTTTCTTGATACATTTGAGGGGCCGTTAGACCTGTTGCTGTATCTGATCCGTAAGCAGAACCTTGATATTCTTGACATACCAGTTGCTGAGATCACTCGACAGTATATGAGCTATATAGAATTGATGCAGATGATGAATCTTGATCTTGCTGCTGAGTATATGGTTATGGCAGCTATGTTGGCAGAGATTAAATCGCGCATGTTATTACCCAGACCGGAGTCAGAAGACGAGGATGAGGAGGATCCGCGTGCACTGCTGGTTCGTAGACTTCAGGAGTATGAACGTTATCGACAGGCAGCACTGGATATAGAGAAACTTCCTCGTGTGGGGAGAGAAGTGTATCTGGCAAACCCTTGTCGCGAACATGTCAAGCCAATGAGGATCGACCCGCATGTTGAAATTCATGACCTGCTGATGGCCTTTGCTGAGGTGATGAAGCGGGTAGATGAGAAAAAAAGTTTTAATATCAACCGGGAGGTTTTATCGATAAGGGAGAGGATGAGTATGATTCTTGAACGAGTCAACAACAGGGAATTTATTCCTTTTGAATCATTGTTTGAATCCAATGAAGGAAAGATGGGCCTGGTAGTTACCTTCATGGCAATTCTTGAATTGCTGAAAGATCATCTTCTGCTGATTGTACAAAATGAGCAGTTTGCACCGATACATGTAAAAGCGGCAGCCTGATTGATTAAAACGGATACTGGCATGAATGAAAAACATGAAGCGGGACTTGCTAATGACAGCAGCGCTGACGAACTAAAGAACATTGTTGAAGCGGCAATCATGGTCAGCGAAGAACCCATAACAGTCGATAAGCTATTAAGTATGTTTACTGATGAGACAAAACCGGAGCGCGCAACTGTCAAAGATTTATTACTGCAACTGGAACAGGAGTATGCAAACCGTGGTTTTGAACTAAAGCGCATCGATAAGGGCTATCGCCTGCAGACAAGAGAAGAATACTCTCCCTGGTTAGCGCGCCTCAGTGCAGGCAGACCCCCACGTTACTCAAGGGCGATGCTTGAAACTCTCGCTATTATTGCCTATCGGCAGCCAGTCACCCGTGGTGAAATTGAAGAGATTCGCGGTGTTGCAGTCAGTACAGATATCATTCGTACCCTGCAGGAAAGAGATTGGGTCCGACAGGTGGGAGTGCGTGATGTCCCCGGTAAACCTGCACTGTATGCGACAACTCGTTCCTTTCTTGAGTATTTCAATCTGGAAGGTCTTGGACAGCTACCATCATTACAGGATATCCGTGATATGGATACCATTGCAGCGGAACTCAACATGAAGTTGCCACTTGATGAAGGAAAGAAAACAGCTGATGACAAAGCCGCAGAAATTGATCAGCAAAACAGCTCGACAGATAGCAATCTACAAGGTGATCTGTTAGAGAAATCTGATAGCATCGATGTAGAGCAGACTGTAGACAATGAATCGTCGCCTGAGGAAGGTTCTGCTACTGAAGAGATTATGTCTACAGTCGAAAGCACGACGAGTAATAAAATCTCACAAGACAATGATGAAGAACCATCTGCCGGGGAGTCCTCAAATCCTTCATGAAACCGGAACGTATTCAGAAGGTCATGGCTCAGGCCGGTGTTGGCTCCCGCAGGCAAATAGAATCTTGGGTCAAGGAAGGCCGAATTACCGTTGATGGTAAACCTGCTGAAATCGGTCAGCTGATCACCCGGGAACAGCGTTTTACGCTTAACGGTAAACCACTGAGACTTAGACAGAAATCACCGACCAGAGTGCTCATCTTAAACAAACCTGAGGGCACCATCTGCTCAAGAGTTGACCCACAGCACAACAAGACCGTTTTTGAACTATTGCCCCGAACCAAACATGACCGCTGGGTACTGGTAGGCAGGCTGGATATCAACACCTCGGGGCTCCTGCTGGTGACCAATAACGGTGAGCTGGCCAACCGCCTGATGCATCCTTCATCCGAAATTGAACGTGAGTATGCAGTACGTGTACTCGGTGAAGCGACTGCCGAACAGATACAGCAGTTGCTTGATGGTATAGAACTAGAGGATGGTCCTGCTTCATTCCTCAGCATCAGTGAAGCCGAAGGTGCTGGCAGTAACCGCTGGTACCACGTGGTATTAAAAGAAGGCAGGAACCGGGAAGTGCGCCGCCTGTGGGAGGCAGTAGGCCTGAAAGTAAGTCGTTTGATTCGTATACGTTATGGCATGATTGGGCTGCCGCGGTTGTTGCGTGGCCAGTATAAAGACCTGCCAGAAAAACAGGTCACTGCACTGATGCAGTCAGTTGGTATGCGGAACAAACCGGAAAAAAAGATACCCCGCAAAAGAAGTCTGTCAGACAAGAGAGAGGCTGGACAGAAACATCGACAGCAGCGTGATAAGTCCAGGGGCGGTCACAAGGATAGGCGCAAGGAATCCTCCAGGGATGATTCCCGAGGTTCACCTTATGGCAGCAAACCTGGCCGGAGCAAAAAGACCAGCCGCCAGCCTGTAAGACGACGTACTCGTGGATGAGTAAAAAAAATCAATACCAGCGCATTTACGATATTCTGAATTTACATTACGGCCCGCAACACTGGTGGCCAGCCGATTCCCCATTTGAGGTCATGATCGGTGCAGTTCTGGTACAAAACACCACCTGGAAGAATACAAGCGCCGCAATCACCAGCCTTAAACAAGCCGGTCTGATGTCCCCATCGGCCATTAATAAAACTTCCAACGATCACCTTGCTTCTTTAATCATCAGTAGTGGCTATTTCAACATCAAGGCTAAACGACTGAGGGCGCTTTGCGAGTGGCTAGCAGAACACGGTGATATCGAACAGCTTAAACGGCTGCCGCTAGAATCAATACGCATGGATTTGCTTACTGTACACGGTATTGGGCCTGAAACCGCTGATGATATTTTACTGTATGCACTCGACAAGCCTGTCTTTGTTATAGATGCCTATACCCGTCGTCTGTTTTCTCGACTCGGGCTAGTTAAACATGATGCTGCCTATGAAGAATTGCGCACAGTCTTTGAACAGGCGCTTGAAAAAGATGTTTCATTGTATAACCAATACCATGCACTGATCGTTGTCCATGGCAAGAATATTTGTATGACAAGGCCATTGTGCCAGTTGTGTTGTTTGAATGAGCAGTGTTATAAAAAAGGGCTTGGTGACAAATGATTTCTATTTTTACCTGTCGCTGTTGCTAAAAACTTTTAGCTTCAAGCTATTTGCCTCGATATTGCAAAACTTTGTGTCGGTATTTGTTGACTCTATTATATATTTTGAATTACTAGCGCCTCTATCTGCTCGTCTGGTTTTTTTTGCATATTAGAAAGTTTACTGAATAGAAGAGACAGTTTTTTGAGCTGTAAGGCAACAGAAGTGAAGAGACGAGTTTAGTGGCATACTATGCTATTCTTTAGCGAAATTAGGATATTATTGATCAATCTATTTAAGCAATACATACCGAACAGGGTTGTAAATGTCTGCGCTATCATACATTTCAGTTATTCCAACAGCTTATTCCAGTCAGCCAGTTGAAATAGTCGAACGCAAAGGCATTGGCCATCCGGATACGATTTGTGATGCCCTGGCAGAACAACTTAGTCGTGCGCTATGTGAGTTCTATCTGGATAACTTTGGTCTGGTACTTCATCATAATGTAGACAAGGCGCTACTATGGGGTGGTATCTCAAAGCCACAATATGGCGGTGGAAAGATCATCTCACCAATGGAAATTTTTCTCGCGGGGCGTGCAACAAGTGAATATAAAGGCATTAATGTTCCCATTGAAGAACTTGTAGAACAAAGTTGCATTAACTGGTTGAATTCAAATTTTCATGCGCTCGATGCCGTTCAGGACATAAAATTACATAGTCTGATTCGACCCGGTTCTCCTGATCTGGTTGAACTTTTTCTGCGCCAGGAAAAAACCGGCATAGCGTTGGCTAACGACACCTCCTGCGGTGTTGGCTACGCACCTCTCAGCGAATTGGAGAATATCGTACTACAAGTAGAAAATTCTCTGAATTCAGTTGAAACTAAAGCGCTATACCCTGAAACAGGGGAAGATATAAAAGTCATGGCAATTCGCCATGGCAGTGATATCGTGCTTACCATTTCCTGTGCCTTCATTGACAGGTACATCTCTGATATTGATGACTATGTGAATAAGAAGTTACAACTAACCAGGCTGGTAGAGAAGACAGCTGGCACAGTGTCAAACAAAAATATACATGTAACCATTAACGCTGCCGATGATGTGGACGCTGATAGTCTGTATATGACAGTGACAGGCACTTCGGCGGAATCCGGTGATGATGGAGAAGTTGGTCGGGGCAACCGTGTCAATGGCCTTATTGCTCCATACCGGCCGATGAACATGGAAGCAGCCGCAGGCAAAAATCCAGTTACACATGTAGGCAAGCTTTACAATATAGTGGCACAACAGATTGCGCATGCGCTGGTTCAGGAAATGGATGAAGTTACTGAAGCCTATTGCTACCTTGTCAGTCAAATTGGCAGGCCAGTTAAAGAACCACGGATTGTCGATATACGTCTATCGTTGCCGGATGGCATCGATATAAATGCCATTCAAGGGCCAGTAGATGATATTGTGAATGATAAACTGGGAAAAATGGATCAGATCAGACAGCTTCTTGTTAGCGGTGAACTGCTTGTTTACTAACAGGTTTTAAAGATCAGGTATTGTTAACCGCGAGGTATGAAATTCGAATAAAATAACAAAGGTCTTTTCACCCCTGTCATTGTGACCGATAGTGCTGAAGCGAACAAGCATCGATCCATAGCATTGGAACAGAGGGTTTTGCAAGCAATACTTCTGAAAATAGGTAGTTTTTGAAAAACAGACTTGCAACCCTCATCGCCAAGCGGCATTCTCCACCGCCATGAAACGGGCTGTCGAGATTTTACGAAATATCTTTGGTTATAATGAATTCCGCCATAATCAGGCTGATATCATTCAAACTCTACTGGATGGTAATGATGTCCTGGCTTTGATGCCTACGGGTGGTGGTAAGTCACTGTGCTATCAGATCCCGGCAATCTGCCGATATGGCACAGGAATCATAATTTCACCG
>JARFQE010000054.1 GCA_029287915.1 Arenicellales bacterium | reverse complement strand
GACGAATGCCAGCCCTGAACAGGTACGGCGCGTATTCCGCAACGCAAGGGTAATCGGCCGAAGATTCAAGATTGTACACGTTCGATTCGGCAGAGAAGTTATAGAAGTAGCAACATATCGAGGCGCACCTGCGAGCAGCCATCAGGATGAATCTACTCATCGTGTAGGTGAAGAGGGTCGCTTGCTGGCTGATAATATCTACGGTACGCGGGATGAAGATGCGATTCGCCGGGACTTGTCTGTGAATGCTCTCTATTACGATCCTGGCAGTGATGAGGTACTCGACTATCATGATGGACTGGCTGACATCAAGCAGGGTTTGCTGAGGATTATTGGTGATCCGTCTGAACGCTACCGTGAAGACCCAGTGCGAATGTTGCGTGTTGTCAGGTTTGCCTCAAAGCTGGGTTTTGAGATAGATCCCTCTGCTTCGCTTGCTTTAGATCAGCATGTAGACCTGCTTACAAATATACCGCCAGCAAGATTGTTTGATGAAGTACTGAAGCTGTTCCATTCTGGCAGCGCCGTTACCACGTTTGAAAAATTGCGGCAGCATGGATTGTTCGAGTACCTGTTCCCGGCAACAGACCAACTTTTGAACAGTGAGGAAGAAGGCTATCCGCGTACTTTTCTCCCTCTTGCTCTGAACAACACAGACAAACGCATACAGCAGGGAAAACCGGTCATCCCGGCTTTTTTGTATTCGGTTCTTCTATGGGAACCATTTCGTCAGTATAAAATGGCTGCGATGGAGCAGGGTATTAGCGAGTACGACAGTATTCACCAGGCAGCTGACGAGGCCATTGTCGAACAGCTGAGCACGGTGGCTATTCCTCGTCGATTCACTGCCCAGATGAGGGAAATATGGGTCATGCAGTACTTCTTTGATCAGCGCAAGAGCCGGCATATCGCCCGTTTGCTGGAGAACAGGAAATTCCGTGCAGGATATGATTTTTTACTGCTGAGGGAATCAGTCGGCCAGGCAACGAGAGAAACAGCAGAATGGTGGACCAGGATACAGGATGTTGATGAAAATGAACGGATAAAGATGATCAGGTCACTACCGGGTACTGCGAATAAGCGTCGGCGCCGGAAGAAGAAATCGTCCAGACAGTGATGCAGACTGCATATATAGGATTTGGTAGTAACCTCGGGGATTCGCTTTCTATGCTGGAAGCGGTGAAAAAAGAAATCAATGCCAGTAAAGGTTTTGTGCTGAAACGGACTTCCCCGATATATCGCACTCAACCGATTGATGTGCCAGATCAGCAGGATGACTATATCAATGCGGTATTCGAGATTGAGACATCACTGGAACCGGAGGATATCCTGAAGCAACTGGCCGTCATCGAAGACCGGCATGGACGCACTCGCGGAAAAATAAGAAATTCAGCACGAACCCTGGATCTTGATCTATTACTAGTTGGTAACCATTCTGTGCAAAGTGAAATTTTGACACTGCCACACCCAAGGATACATCAGCGGGCCTTTGTGTTGTTTCCATTGTATGACCTTTCACCAGATCTGCTAGTGCCTGGGCAGGGAAGGGTAAAGAAACTGTTAGAGAAGGTTAGAGACCAGGAGGTGCAACGGCTATGAGAGAGCCAGTCACTTCAATGTCTGGCTTGCCGGGAAAAATCCCGGAATATATTGTCGTTGAAGGACCAATGGGAGTTGGCAAAAGCAGCCTGGCATCACGACTGGCAAAACGCCTGAATGCCGACATCCTGTTTGAACAGCCGCAGGAAAATCCATTCCTGGAACGCTTTTATAAATCCAGGGAAAAGTATGCCCTGCCTACACAGCTGCATTTCCTGTTCCAGCGTGTCCAGCAAATGAAATCCATGAAGCAGAGGGATCTCTTTCGTTCTGCTGTTGTCGGTGATTTTCTACTGGAGAAAGACAGGTTGTTTGCGCAACTCAATCTTGAGGCGGACGAGCTGGCACTTTATGAGCAGATATACAGGCACTTGAGCCCAGAACTTCCTCGTCCTGATCTGGTTATATACCTGCAGGCGCCGGTTGCTGTTTTGCTGAAGCGAATTCGACGTCGCGGGATAGTTTCTGAACAGGATATTCATGGAGATTATCTGAGATCTTTATGTGATATCTACAGCCAGTTTTTTCATTCCTATTCGCGTTCACCACTACTGGTAGTGAATGCTGAAAGTATCAATTATGTCGATAATGCTGAAGACTTTGATATGCTGCTGGAGCACATACTTCGCATCAAATCGGGCAGGCATTATTTCAACCCCCTCAGCAGACAGGATTTATGGAAATAATTCGGCAGGCAAGCTTATTGCATCCACTGTTGTCTGAATATAGAGACCAGGGATTTAGCTGCGGCTTTGTGCCGACAATGGGGAATCTGCATGCCGGTCACCTGGCACTGGTTGATGCAGCCGCTGAGCGATGCGATAAGGTTGTTGTCAGTGTTTTTGTCAATCCGCTGCAGTTCGGTCCTAATGAAGACCTTGCTACCTATCCAAATACTCCAGAGGATGATGAAAATGCTCTTTCAGCACATGGCACAGCTGTTCTTTATCGACCCTCTGTCGAAGACGTTTATCCTGTCGGTCTTGAGTCGCAAACCAGGGTTGAAGTGCCTGGTCTGTCTGACATACTGTGCGGGCAGTCCAGACCGGGGCATTTTATCGGTGTAACCACCGTCGTCAATAGATTGTTTAACCAGGTGCAGGCAGAGAAAGCATTCTTCGGTAAAAAGGACTACCAGCAGTATCTGATCATCAGGAAGATGGTAAGTGACCTTGCAATGAATATAGAGGTAGTTGGCATCGACACGGTACGCCTCGATAATGGACTGGCAATGAGCAGCAGAAACAATTATCTCTCTGCCAGTGAACAGGCTCAGGCAGCATGGCTGTACCAGGTTATTCAGGATACTGCCAGGCAATACCAGGATGACCCATCAAGCGCCAGTGCTATCCTCGATAGAGGGGTAGATGAACTTGAGAAGAAAGGCTTTGTAGCGGATTATCTAACTATCAGGCGTCAGTCTGACCTCAATGAACCGCAAGCCGGTGATGTCGAGTTAGTTGTACTGGCTGCGGCCTGGCTAGGCAAGACACGATTGATAGATAACCTGGAATTTGTACTGACTTAACAGTAAGCAGATTTCTAACTATCTTCCTGTCAGAAATATTTAGAAAAGAGAGTAAAATCTTTCATGGCAACTGTGGCTAGAATCTCATGCCTATGGTTGTGAAGACAGACATTCCATCGCCGACATAAGATGTATTTTCCGGTATGCTGCGGTAGGTCACAGAAGTCCCCAGTTGAGTACGGTGACTCAGATTCATGCGATAGAAGGCTTCGAAATCAAGTTCACTGCCTTCCGGTGCCAGTGTAACTCTGGTACTGTCTGAAACGATATTGCGGGAACCGTCAAGAGATTGGGGTACAACCAGGTCTGCCTTACCGTTACTGACGCGTAGCGGACTGGAAATAGCAAAACCCGCACGGTCGTTATAGCGAAACAGACTGCTGCCAATGACGCCTGTTCCCCAGGACTGGCTTCTCAAGCCAGAAAATGACTGCAGAAATGAACCTTGCTGCTCACTAACATTGGTGAAGCCTCCGGTAAAACTGGCAAACAGCGAGAATTTATCAAACACCTTGTACTTACCAGTAACACCGACCGCCGTGGTGTTGGCATTTGAGACACTAAATGCTCCGCTTGAAGCACCACCAAGCAAATTGCCATTTTCATATAGATTATTTACCCGCAATGAAACACTGCTGTTGTCAGTCGGTGCATAGCTTCCCTGCAGCATAACCGCGTTGCTGCTTTGTCCATTCTCAAGATTATCTTCTACGCGATTAGCGCCTAACTTGAAGGCCAGTTTGTTGTTTGCCTGGTAGCCCAGGCTCAGGGAATCAGAAAGGTTACCGAAGCCCATATACTGTGAGCCGTAAGAGCTGGACCAGATGAAGTTTTCACTTAATGACAAGTCTCCAACATTATCGAAACCACTGGAAGGAGCGTAATTGTGATGTAGATTGAACGACAGCCCATTCTTGAAATTGCCAGCCATCTTCATTGCCAGATCCTCATCTCTGACCTGTTCATCTGCCTCCAGGAAAGGATCAGAATCCTTCAGAAAGACATAGTCTGTTGGATTATTGGTACGTGCATGCATGGTCAATGAAAGATTCTCAGACATATCAATACCAACTGAACGCGTCTGGCGGTCGAACATATTCATCACATCGAATAGCTTGGGAGCGCTTTTCTGCACGTTTAATGCCTGGTTTAGATTCATGATATAGGGGCGGTCATAACTATCAAAGACCAGTGTTTTTTCAAGGTTCTCCTTTGCTTTTTTATTCTTGTTCCAAAAATAGGCTATGCCTCCGCCTACAGCGAGAGCAGCAATGCCGACACCGAGCGCGGCGCTGGAACCACCAGATGAAGAATCAAGATCTCCTTGTGCAGAAAGAGCTGCACCTACATTCAATAGGCCATGTCCATATTCCGAATCAACACCCGGGGCACCCAGGTCGGTTGCACTGTTAAACAGGATCTCCGTCACTTCCTGGCTAGAAAGACCGGGGTTTTGTGACAGAATCAGAGCAGCAGCACCTGCCACATGTGGGGTCGCGATAGAAGTACCCGTCCATCTCGTAAAACAATCGTTGCAACGATTTCCCGGTGTATATATTCCTTCGCCCGGTGCAACCATGTATACATTAGCAGCGGCACCGGCTTTATTTGAAATCGAGATAAGGTTGTTGCCTCCACCAAGAGCACCGACGATGATTCCTCGGCCATTAAACTGGTTGTAGACAGAAGGGGGTACGTCAGGATTTGCCTGAGAATCGTTGCCGGCCCGCATCACTATTAATTTACCTGCATTCATGGCATTAATGATGGCGCTGTTCTGAGGTTCGGAGAAAACGGTAGCATAAGTAATTGAGATGATGCGTACATCACCACGAGATGCGGCAAGGTTAATGCCTGCAGTGGCGCTGTTAGAATTGGCAAAACGGTTTGAATCAGCAACGCCAATGGGAAGAATTCTGGAATCATAGGCAACACCGATCATGCCTGCACCGTTGAAACCCGCAGCAATAACGCCGGCTATCGAAGTTCCGTGTCCACCTCCTCCATCTACATCAACGGTACTGCCGCCAGCGACTGAAATGACTTTGTCTGCCAGTTCGAAGTGGCTGGCGTTTACCCCTGTGTCGAGTGTAGCAACGACAATTCCACTTCCTGTGGTGTTGCTCCATGCGGGTAATACATTGATAGCACGCAGCCCCCATTGATTAAGAAATTCCGCAGATGTTGGGTCTGGAGTAGCTGAGAGAGTTTGCCCCGACAGGCCAAGCAGGATAGCAGCGGTAACGGCCTTGCTGAGAACAGATTTAACATTCATAACATATCACACAAATATTCTTATTGGTTCTTATTTAATTAAGGACAACTATGAGTTCAAAAGTATAGTCATAGTTTTCTACAAACTCCAATACTGCTCTGTGGAGCCCACCTTTAGCTGCATGTTTCTGATTAGGTGCAGAAAATAAATGGAATTATAGAATTCATTCTATAACCATAATTTCACATAAATATATGTTGAAAAATTTGTTAATGAACTAATAATTATTTGAATATATTGGTTATTGTGGCATAGGTAAAGACAAATGTTTATGAATTAAATAATAGATAATTAAACTAATATTGATAAAATATTCATAGATGCTCAGAAAATCAGCTTGAGTTCGATTAATTCACAACAGGCATAATAGCAATGAATAATAGCGCCTTCGACTGCATCTGCCAGCATTCAGAAGCAAAACAATATAATAAATAGATTAATGCAGTGACTATGAGAATCACATTAATTTATTCTTGCAGGGAGTTCAGGCGTGCGAAATGAATCGGCTTATTCATCACCGGAAAGGCTAAATTCCAGGCAGATTACTGGTTATGGATCAGCTCTACTAGTGCTCTTTTTGCTGATTTCCTCCACTTCACTGCATTACTGGGACGAGTATTTTTATATATACTCGGTCAAGCTGCATGAGCCTGGTGCCCTGTTATCAATGGAAAAAAACCTGTTGGGTTTTTTTCCACCTGGTTTTTTTGCCGGTAAAGTCGGCTTCATTTACCTGCTGGACTGGATTGTAGACCTTACTGGTGAAGGAGCCGCAGCCCTGTATGCCGTGCAGGCATTTTTTAGCTTTCTTACCATACTCTTCGTAATCACTTCTTATTATTTACTGGCTTTATTATTGCCCCAGCGTGATGCTGTTGCCGTCAGCATTGTTCTGCTATTTACACCGCTGGTTATGTATTTTAGCGGGATGGTGTTGACGGAAGTGCCGAGCCTTCCCCTGGCTACCTTTGCCTGTTTCAGTTTTCTGAAAACTTTTGACGGGTCATCAAGAGCAAAGTGGATATGGATCTGGATTGCCACAGCCTCTGTTTTTCTCTTTCTAGCGATCTGGGTTCGGTTCATCTCAGTCATTTTCTTTGCCGGAATGATCCTGGGGCTGTTTGCCATGAACGACCCGCGTTTTACATTCTGGAAGGTATTCTTTCGTTCGGCAATTACCGGAACTCTGGCTGCCATCCTCATTGTCATTTTCTGGCTAGTAGTCTTAGAAGATCCAGCGGCAAGCATTGCAGGTCTCCTGGGGCACCTGGTTGAGCGTTCCCAGGGTATAGTGATCAGGATCTATGCTATTGCGGTTTTTGTGCAGTTTTTTGGCTTCTATCTGATATTCGCTGTTTGGCGACCCTGGACAGCCATGCATCGCTTTGCCATTGTCTGGTTGCTGTTCACTACTGTGCC
>JARFQE010000125.1 GCA_029287915.1 Arenicellales bacterium | reverse complement strand
CCGCCCTGGCATGCGGTAATTATTGTACGTGTGCGGGATGTGAGCTCCTGGGGCAGTTCACCTTGCGGTTTTTCACTCAATTCGTTTAGCGGTAGATTAAGTGCACCGGGAATGATGCCCGTAGTGGAACGGATATCCGCTACATCACGTGGATCAATAAACAGCGTTTCGGGATTATTTACCCTGTGCTCGTTGGCATCCTGTGGGCTTATTGCAGATACTGCAGCCTTTGCTTCGGCCACTCTTTCACTAAATGACTTTTCCATGACTATCTCCTTTGATGTTCAGTTGATTAATTTGCGCCAGTTGTTGTTTGTTTTTCTGTACGCTTGTTATTAATGACGCAGCGGAACGGATTTAGGTCCCTATGCTTGAAAAAAAGTTTCAACAGCAGCGCAATGACAAAGGACGAAGGTACAAACCCCTCCGTCCTGGCTGTATAGATTACTTTTCCGTTATGGGCTTTCGACAATGATAGGCCCACGATGCCGAATCCATGATGACTTTACCGTCGCTGTCCTGGTAAGGGGCTAATTTTTCACGCAAAGCATACTCAATCATTGGTCGGCGGCGTTCGGCCATCTCTCCTGCTTCACGAAAGATCTCTCCGGCAGGGCCGATGGCCAGTTGAAACTCAACTGCCTGGTCCAGGTTGTCACCGGCTGTGACCGGACCATCAATTGGCTCCACGCTGATGTCGGTATAGCCAGCAACCTCGAGCTGGCGGGCGACCGTATCAGGACTGGACATCGAAAATGGCCCTGGTCCGCAAACCTGGGCGCCGTCGCCCGGTGGCGGCAGGAACTGCAAAACGGTTTCCTTAGCGGCGCTGAGCCACGGGTTTTGTTCCAGCTGACGCCAGGTGATGAAGAGCAATTCACCGCCCGGTTTTAGGGCACGGTGGATATTTCTCATGGCTGCGACCGGGTTGCTGAAAAACATCATGCCGAAGCGTGAGAAACATAAATCATATACCGGTTCAAACGGGTAGCGCTGCACATCTTCGGCAATGAAGCTGACGTTATCCAGTCGCGCCTTTTTAGCATCATTACGGCCCTTTTCTAGAAAGGCATCGCAGCAGTCGAGGCCAACTACTGAGCCATTGGGACCAACTTTGTTTGCCAGTGCCAGTGCAGTATCACCCCAGCCGCAACCGACATCGAGGGCACTGGCGCCATCAGGCAGCTGCAATTTACCCAGTGGCGTTGCGCTGTGGTAGCTCATGCCGCCCATCAGGATGTTGCGGAAGCGCTCGAACTTGGTGACGAGCACGTCATTCCAGAAGGCGATGAATTCGTCATTGTGAGTTGTTGTAGTTGCCATGGTGTTTTCCTCCTTGGTGTGAGTATTGGATCAGGCCGGATTCATGATGTTGTTCACCGGGCGTGCCAGCAAGGTTTCGCGAAGACGGCCGATAGAAAAGGTCTGGTTGCTGTTAAACGGCAGCAGTGACAGGATCCGAGCCAGCAGGCAGTAGCTGAAAAAGATATAGGCCCAGGTGCCAATTGTCGGCAGCCAGTACAGCCAGATCATTGGCTCCGGCCAGGCCGCCAGCAACAGTAATAAATAGGCTAACCGTACCTGTACCGTGAAAACAGTCAGGCGACGGCATTCGATTAACGAATGAATGATATGGATCCCGGCCATGACGATGGCCAGCAGGAATCCAACTTTCCAGCCGGTCAGTCCCAGGGTTAAATAAACCGCGCAGAACAGCAGGTAATACCAGTCCTTATTTTTATAGTCGATTTTAAACATGGTGTGACTCCTCTTGTATGATTAGATATCGGGGTGGATGCTGTGCCGTTCATCCCATGGCTGCCGATGGATACAGAATAGCGAGGAGAGGCGGTGGCCAATACTTTCAATGTTGTAGTAACAAACTACATTTTCTGTAGTAAACCACTACAACTTTCGGAGTAGGCGAAAAACGGGAAAGGGAAGGTGGTTCAGGTTACAAGGAACAGATTTCATGTTTCAAACTGGTTAAAAAGGTGGGACCAGAGAGTACTTTTCTCTATTATTGTGTAATTTTGAGCAGAACCTGGAGTTTACAGAGATGCCGAGTCTTTCCCTGATTGAATCCGAAGCCAGGAGCCTGGTCGGGCGTCTACCCGAGACGCAGCGCCGCACACTCGAGGCAGCGCTGATAGAGCTGTGTGAAATTCACTGGCAGAAACTGCGCGGACCGGAGCCGGCCACGGCACTGGCGCAGGCGCTGTGGTCTGTTACACCACCACTGGCGGATCTGGTCATCGATCTCTATGCTGCAGGTGACGCACGGCTTGATGAAATATTGCCCGCGCATAATTTGGCAAAAGGCTTCGCACTGCTTGTTTTAGCGGAGATCGAACGTGGCAACGAGGCGGGCGTACACATTGCCCATGAACCGATGATGGCGTTCGAGACGGTAACTCCCAGAGAGTCGTGGCTTAAACGGCGTGCTGCACTGCTGCGTGGCACGTTGCAGGTGCCTCCATTGCATCACCATGACCACCACACGGCACTGTGGAAAGCTCTCGCCGTCATGGCATCTGCTATCAAGCGACTCGATCTGCCTGCTGTGCTGCAGGTCATTCGCCTGCTGACAACGCCAGTCGAACAACTCGACGTTGAGCGTGATGAGGCACTGGAAAAACTGCGTCACGATGTCAGCGAAGCCGGTATTCGCTTTCTAGGAATTGACGATGACCACATCCAGCTGCAGCAACATGGTCATGAACACAAACCCGTACGTGCCAGACAGCTGGCTGAAATGTTGCTGGGGATCAGACAGCAGTGGTTAGGCTGAATATAGTGGCGTCAGAATGATCAAACCACTGAGATTAAACGGAACTTATCCCGGCTATCTGAACTAGATAAATTCTTGATATGTGATGTTAAAGAAGCTTAGTAAATGAAAACTCATAACACTAATGTCCTTGGTTCACCGTATTTTCCCGGCGTCGTGGTGGGCAAGCTACACAGGGGAATGAATGGTCATGTCTCTGGCCATATCATACTGGTCAGGGAAGATGAGGTTGCTTTGATTGCCACCTTGCCGGCAGGTTTGATCGTGGTTGATGCAGCGCCATTTTCACATACCATGATTGGTCTGCTGGGTCTCGGCGTGCCGACTGTACTGATCAGCGAGCAACAGGCGGAACTGTTTGAGGAAGGAATGGAACTGCAAGTTGATGGTAGCAGCGGCCGAATTACAGACCAACTGGATGTGGCCCCGCCAGAGACTGAATATACCTCAGCTCGCCAGCCTGGCCAGGCCGTTTTGATGGCTGATGGCAATCCGGTGAGCTTAGGTGCCAGTGTGCGTCAGCCAGCAGCGGCCAGAAAGGCAAAACAACTGGCTGCAAAAAATATTGGCCTGGTGCGTTCGGAATATTTATTGCCGGAACATGATCTTATTCCTGATGCTGCTTTTTACCAGAGTGCCTTTCTCGAAATTTGTGAAGCGGCTTCGCCGTTAACGGTCACTTTTCGTCTACAAGATATAGCAGGCGATAAAATACCGACCTGGCTGTCGTCACTAGATACGCCTGGCAAGTCATTAGGTATGCAGGGGGTGCGTCTTTTTGGTCTCGAGGCGGTACAGCGTGTTATCGATGCGCAACTCGATGCGCTTGCAGAATTATCCAATGATTTCAGCCTTCGTGTTTTAATTCCCTTTCTTACCAGGCTGGAAGAGTATGAATACTGGCTGTCGTTGATTAGAAAGCGTTTGCCCGGTTTGCCGGTGGGTGCCATGGCCGAGACACCGGCCAGTGTGCTGGATATTGGCCACATGCTTGAGAGCGCCGATTTCGTCGCCATCGGCTGCAATGATTTAATGCAGAATCTGTATGCAGCAGACCGGGATCTACCTGAGTTGCGTCATTATCTAGATCCCTATGCACCAGTGTTGTATCGTTTCCTTAAACAGGCAGCCGAACAAGCATCGGAACAGGTGGAACTCATCCAGCTGTGTGGAGTGCTGTCGCAAATACAGGGTGTATTACCTGTGTTACTGGGTTTGGGCTATCGAACTTTTTCAGTCGACGCGCCGTTTATTCCTTATCTTGCCAGTGTTATTGAAGGCACAACAAGCATAGAGTGCGAATCACTGGCTGAAGAAGTTTGTACAGCAACACTGACGCAGCAAGTACTTGAGATTCTGGGCTTGCCAACTGACAGGCATTCGCCATTTTCTGTGCCAAACAAAACAGTTAATTGAGCAATAATTGAACATCAGGGGACACTCAGTTTTCGCTAATAATCGAAAGCGAAATCGTTCCTCAGTGCCTGATTAGTTTCCTGAATGAGTGCTGCTGGACATAACCCTGTTTTTTTCTCTCAATCATCATGGCTAAAATAGCCATGACGTACTCCGCTCAGTAACTTTTTAAAATTATCCCCGCTGATGTGCACCAGGTTCTCGTGATCGCCTGCTTCGAAGTAGACGTTGGCAAGTGTGGTTAGTTCTTCATCGAGAAAAGTATCAACCTGATAGGCAGAGCCCAGTGGAGGAATGGCGCCAGGCTCGCAGTCGGGAAACAGTTTAGCCAGTTCGTTTTCTTCAACGAGTTTAAAATCCCGATCCAGTTCATTACGAAGATGCTTTATCTCAACCCAGTTGCTGGCTGGAACCACCACCATGGCATAGCCTGATTCATCCTTAACGATTACGGCTTTTGCTATATGATCCTCGTTCACATGGGAGGCTTCAGCGCTCTCGTGACTGGAACCCGTATGTGGATGAGATACCATGTCATAATCAACTGACTTTTGTGCCAGAAAGTCTTTAACGGTCTTTGCGATTGCCATAGGTGTTCTCCGCGCGGTAGATTGAATAATTAACAGAGCCAGATGCGAGTTTAGCGTATGTAGAGGGATGGAATAAAATGGGATCAGATGCCGTTCATTGATTTATGGATGATTAATGGATTTGTAATGTTAATTTAAATGGACAGATGGTGTTATCGTTTTTTTTACCATTTCGATGTTTGTTTCTTCATGTATCTGCATTCCTCAAAAACATGTTCATTCCAGTTAAGATAGAGTGAATCAAAGTGGCTGGATCAATATAGCAATGGAAGCAGACCCGTTAGATACTGATTGTTGCTATTCGTGTCCACCAGTCTTGTCATGCGGTAATTTTTTGTTTACTTCATTTCCGGTGTTGATTTCGCCTGCTTGCTGGTCTTTCCCGCGTCGACTGAGCATGTGGCCAGCAAGCACGAAAAGGATAAGCAGGACAATGATCAGTATTGGTGCCCAGGGGCCGAAGACAGCGGCCTGGCTATGGATGCCGTACATCACATAGGCCCAGCCTCCCATGGCGATGTACGTGCCGGTGAACACAACCGACAGCGTCAACCAGGCCGGAAAACCAAGCAGGTAACCAATGGCGCTGCCGACCACCGGCCCGGTCATCCAGAAAGGGAACCAGACGAAAACAAAGAGTCCGATGATGCCGTACCGGTGTACCTTGTCATAGTGGCGCTCCGCGGCCTCGTTCGTGCGTTCAAGAAACTTCTTTAGTTTCGGAAATACCACCAGCTTGCGCATGCTGAAAACGAATATGGGATAAAATAGCAGTACCAGCACCGATTCCACCCACATGTTCACCGGTACTACAAGGGCGTGGCCGTAGCCGCCAGCATAACCGATAGACATTGATACGGCACGACCAAAGACAATGTTGAAAAAAGTCATGGTGCCGATCATCTGCGAGGTATCAGGCGACCAGAAAGCAACGACTCCCATTACGATGAGGCCGGTGAGCGCAACTGCGATGCCAAGCAGCAGAATACGCCCTTCGGTCGTCCTGAAAAGCTGACGCCAGGCCTCACGGGACGGTTTTTCAATGCTATGTGTAGACTTTTTTCCTTCTTCCTTCACAAAAACAGTATAAAGAAGGGGGCACGGCAGGAACAGGGTTGAAAACCGGTTTTACGTTTTGACTGTTAAGTTTGAAGCGTTAAGTTTTAAGTAAAAGACAAATGATGCAGAGCAAAAACCCAAATAATAATAAATGGGTAACAGCCGCCGGTCACCTGAATTCAGGGCTCAGGGCGATAATAGCCCCGCGATCGGTGACTCCTGTCTGCATATGCGGGTAGCAGGCTAAGAGATGTTAGAGGAATACTGACTTTAGCGACTGCTAGACGATGTTTAACAATGTCAGTATTAGAACAAGCTGTGCTGCAAATCCAATAGCAAAAATTGGAGTGCGTAAAGCGGGTATTCCGAAGGAGTACACCAGATAATGTGCAACGCGTGCGTAGAAGTAGACGGCACAGGCCAGCGACGTATATGCGCTGTTCATGTTTGTGACATGCAGGATAAGCACCAGTGGTGCAAAGATGGCCAGATTCTCAATAGCATTCTGATGCGCCTGCATCATTCGCCGGGCCCATGCCACATGGGTGAATTTATCACCCTGGGGATCCCATAAAGCCTTTCCCGGCCCCTGTTCAACTAAACGGTTCAGGATATAGGGCACCCACATCAGGGCTGTCATGGCGACTGTCAAGGTTAACCAGAAAAGCTCGGTTGTCAGTGTGTCGTTGATCATGGTTCCTCCTGTCAGGTTGTTGATTTTATATAGGCAGGTCGTTGTTGCAGGCGCTCAACATAGGACAACAGGGCAGGGTATGTATCCAGTTCTGCCTTGAACCACACTAAAATGTAACCAAGCATGATGTCTGCCACACTGAAGCCGTCATCAAGAATATAGTCTCGCCCATCGAGTGATTGTTCCAGTGTTGCAAGAACACTTCCGAGTCTTTTCTTAGCAAAGGGGATGATTTCTTTAACGGCCAGTTTGTCTGGAAGGATCTTCTGGTGCAGCACTATCTCCCAGGCTGGCCACTCGAGCGAGGTGACTGAAAAATACATCCATTGAAGAAAAGCCCGTCGTTGCGGTGAATCTTCACTGGGTACCAGTCCCCTGTCGGGACAGGCTTCCGCAAGCCATTGAATGATTGCCCCGCTTTCTATCATCACGTCATCGTTTATTTTGAGTGCAGGCAGTTGCCCGAGCGGATGAATGGTTTTATAAGCAGGGCTTTGCCCCTCGCCACTGTACAGATCGATATATTCCAGACGATATTCCAGCTCCAGTTCTTCCAGCGCCCACCGAACTCGTTGGGCACGTGTTCCTGGCTGGTAGTAGAGTGTTAATTCCATGTTATCACCTCTCGATATCTAGTGACTTTCAAATTGAAAGTCACTACAGTTTATGTTAGTAACTTTTATTTTGCAAGTGAGTAATTTAAACTATGTTCTATGAAGCAAAACAAGACATCGATTTCGAGTAAATGCAAGCGCTCACGCTGCCCGGTGGCCTGCATGCTGGATATCCTTGGTGATAAATGGACACTGCTTGTCGTGCGAGATATGTTTTTCGGAAAACATACCTTTAAGGAATTGCAGCAATCGATGGAAAAAATCCCAAGTAATATACTCGCCGACAGGCTAAAGCGTCTGCAGAAGGAGAAAATCATTGACAGGACCCTGTACCAGGAACGTCCCAGGCGTTATGCCTATAATCTGACACAGAAGGGCCTTGACCTGAAGCCGGTTATGCAAAGCCTGATTGCCTGGTCAAATAAATACAATCCGGATACCTATGATATGTCAAAGGTAAAATGATTACGGTTATACCCTGATACGAAAAAGATCACGCGCTCCAGTCATGGTAAGCAATAGCTATAATAAAAGGATGTAAAAAGTGTTTGAGATGTTTAATCTATATTGTGAGCGCATTGGTCCTGGTCTATGGGATGAGCCTGTCAATGCGTTTACAAATATTGCCTTCCTGGTTGCTGCATGGCTGACATGGCGACTGGCCAAACGACTTCGATTGAATTCGAATGAGATCAATTTGTTGATCGTACTGATGGGCTTAATTGCAATAGGAAGTGGTTTATTCCATACCTTTGCTACTGGCTGGGCAAAAATTCTCGATCTCGCACCAATTTTACTGTTTCAGCTTATATTCTTATGGGTCTATTTTAGGCAGATTGCCGAAATGAGACCAGGGTACATTGCTGGAATCCTGCTGGTATACTTTGTGGCTTCCATTGCAGGTATGCAGCTGCCGCATCTGCTCAATGGTTCTCTGATCTATGCACCCGCTGCATTGCTTGTATTTGCAGTAGGGATATATCATTACACAAGTGGGAAAGTAGAACGCTATCTGATACTGGCAGCAACCCTCGTATTCTTTATTTCAATTACATTTCGAACAATTGATAATGCGATATGCCCGAATTTCCCTCTGGGCAGCCATTTCATGTGGCACCTATGTAATGCCATTACGCTTTATCTTTTAATGAGGGCGTTGTTGGTGAATAGAGCAGTTGAACAGTGAGTTCTGGTATTGCAAAGCTACCCTGGTGAATTAACTGCTTCGTCGTTTTGCTACCCACAAGGATAAGCGAACAGGATTTAATATAATGTGTGGAAGACTTGTTATATATTCACCACCTGAGCGCTATGCTGAGTTATTCGGCATTACTTCCTCATGCGAAATGAACCCCAGCTATAACATTCCGCCAACCTCCAGTATCCCGGCCTGCAGAGTCAATTCAAAGGGTGAACGTGAGCTTTCATTGATGCGATGGGGGCTGGTCCCGCGCTGGTCGAAGGGGCCGGACAGTCGCTATTCCATGTTCAATGCACGGGCAGAAACCGTGCATGAGAAACCGGCCTATCGCACTGCATTTAAAAAGCAGCGCTGCCTGATCCCCGTCGACGGTTTTTATGAATGGACGCAAAACAATGGCAAACAGCCTTACTTTATTCATCGCAATAATAATGACCCGCTTGTGTTAGCTGGTCTGTGGGATCACTGGCAGGAAAATAAAACTGATGCCATCGATTCGTGCACGATAATCGTTACCGGAGCCAATGCATTAATGAGGTCTATCCATGATCGTATGCCCGTGATCCTGGAGCCATCTCAATATGATGCCTGGCTTGATCCGACGACCCAGGACAGCGATGACTTGCGTGATATGCTTAAGCCCTATCAGCCGTCTGATCTGGAGAGTTTTGCGGTTAGTCGTGATGTGAATAGTCCAAAAAATGACAGGCCGGGCCTGATCAATAAAATGGAATGATCAAAAAAACGGGAACGGTCCACTTTTTTCGTTATCCTGACCAGCTGCTGTAGCAGATCAATAATAACAACTAGTGATTAGGATATCGATGTTGGCGTTATGCAGTATCGACTTGCTCTTTGTCCCGGTTAGCAGATCTAGTCAGGCATAGATTTTGATTGACAAGTGATTTTCAGTGAATTGTGGCTGAATTTATTTAACTTAACCGGTACTTGCTCCTGAATTTATCTAATATAACTACATCTAAAATCTGACCCGCGCATTGCTGCTAACATAAATGATAAAGATTCCCGTTTTATTTCTATTACTTCTCGTTTCTGTGAACCTTGTCAGTTGCAAAAACAACGAACTAGCTGCGCAGAATTGTAAGATCGTGATGCAGGAACTGGATAAATGTGTTGAGAACAGGGTAGGGCAATTATCCTGTGACATCGCTGTTGACGATATCACGCAGTCACTCAGCCTAACGTCAATTAATGAATACAATCGAAACATGTGGGCGAGGAACTGTAAGTCACTTTGTACAGGTAGGTACGAGTACAGGCCGATTGTGCGTAGTAATTATGAAACAATTTGTACCTATAGTGAGGTCATAACTATCAAGGATGACCGGCTAATAAAGCTGGTTGCATTGAGCGGTTTATTTATTGTCAGTTGTATTGTTGTTGTTATTGCAATGGGAAGTGTTATACGTCGCCGCAGATTTCGCAACAGCAGTTTCAGGGCAAAGGGTGTTATCGTGCGGCATGAGACAACCAGTAGTGGTGGATCGACGCTGTATGCTCCAGTAATAGAGTTTAAAGACTGGATGGGCAGGCTTCACACACTGACCTCGAGTATGTACAGCAGTACAATGGGTAAACCCAGCAAGGCGGTAAATACTGTGGTCGATGTTTATTATCCGAAGGACAGGCCGGAACAAGCTCGTTATGACAGTTTTGTGTCGTTTTGGCTTGTCCCTCTTATATTATTCGTCTTTGGCGGTGTTTTTGCCTTGGCATCAGGTTTTGGTTTATTCGGTGCAAAAGAATGGCGTGCTCACCAGCATTATCTTCAGCAGCATGCGCCTGCTATTGCAGAGTCTGCAGACACTATTGTGCTCACGATGCGTGAAATAGTGCCTCTGGTAACGTCAATAAGAGATTATCGAATTGTCGATGAAAATCCCGATTTCATCGTTTTAGAGGTCGATTACCGTCTGTCTCCATTGAAGGACGGTGACATTTACATGGGTGCCATTACATTGACCGATGGACATAGCGGTGGTGAGTGGGGTTATCGACCTGCACGTTTATCTGAAGGTTATGGTACGGCACAGGTTCGTTTGAGTATGTCGAGTGATGCGCCTGACAGATATTGTTCAAATGAGATTAAACTTACTATGTATATCAGTGGGGAAGGCAGCTTCTATGAACGTGTTATACCCTATGAAAAATGCTGGTCGAAACAGTAAGCTGCGGTCACTGGTACCGGTTCTTTCTAATACAGGAATTGACGTTTCTGCATGCAAAATTGATATAAACATGAGGTGATTCAATGAAAATAGCCAGCGAAAAAATTGATCTTAGCTGTCCTGAGCCCGAAATATACAACCGGCTGTTATCTCTGGATAACAAGCATATTCTGGAGTTGGGCTGCGGCAGCGCGCAAATTACCCGCGACATTGCGACTTCCGGGACTAAACGGAAAGTTACAGCATTTGAAGTTGATGAGATTGCCTATGAAAAAAACCTGCAGATTAAGGATTTGCCCAATGTGACTTTTGGTCTTGCAGGTGCGCAGGAAATTCCACTGCAGGATGAATCGGTCGATGTGGTATTTATGTTCAAATCTCTGCACCATGTCCCGCTGCAGCTAATGAATGTTTCTATGCACGAAATCAGACGCGTATTGAAGCCAGGTGGTCTTGCTTATATATCCGAGCCAGTTTTTGCCGGTGATTTTAATGAGATTCTGCGTTTGTTTCATGATGAGCAAAAGGTCCGCGAAGCGGCGTTCAACACGGTAAAAAAAGCGGTTGATGATGGCCTGTTCAGGCTGGTCGAAGAAATATTTTTTAATTCCCCGATGAAGTTTGAAAATTTTGCTGAATTTGAAAGCAACATAATTAAAGCTACGCATAGTAATCATGTGCTGGATGAAAAGTTATATAATCTGGTCAAGCAACGTTTTGAACAGCATATTGGCAATGATGGTGCGAACTTTTTAATGCCTATCCGTGTCGATTTATTGCAGAAGTAATCTCTAAAACTTATGGCTAAACCAGTATGAAAATATTATTTACAGGCGCAACGGGTTTCATCGGTAAAGCATTTACCTCTGTGCTGCTGGACAACGGGCATGAAGTTTTTGCTTGGGTAAGAAGTATAGAAAAAGCCCGCGCCGTGTTGGATAGACGTATTCATACCTTTATAAATCTTGAGGATTTAGGAGACCAATATTTTGATGCTGTCATTAATCTGGCCGGAGCACCCATTGCCGATAAACGCTGGACAGATTCGCGTAAATTGTTGTTACGAAAAAGTCGTATCGATTTAACAAAAACGCTCGCTGAATATATTAATGGTCTTGAGCAAAAGCCTGCTGTTGTTCTGAGCGGTTCGGCAATCGGCTATTATGGCAGTCAGCCTGCTGATACTTTACTGGATGAATCTGCCGAAGCAGTTGCCGGTTTTCAACACTCACTATGTGCGGACTGGGAAGCGGCAGCACTGGCGCTGCAGAGTGATACAACCCGCGTCTGTTTATTACGAACGGGAATAGTGCTCGGGAAGGAAGGCGGTGTGCTGGGTAAAATGCTTTTGCCTTTCAAGCTTGGACTCGGCGGACCGATCGGCGACGGTCAGCAAATGATGTCATGGATTCATTTACAGGACTGGATTAATGCCGGCTTGCTTTTACTGACGAACGAATCACTGCGCGGGCCATATAACCTGGTCAGCCCCAACCCTGTAAATAACGAAAAATTCAGTAGAGCACTTGCCACGGCTGTGCATCGTCCTGCTATCTTTCGTGTGCCCTGTTTCGCACTAAATATGGCTATGGGAGATGCATCCGAGTTGTTATGCAAAGGTCTGCATGTATTACCGAAGCGATTGACCGAGGCCGGATACAGGTTTGAATTTACTGATATCGACACCGCATTTGCCGATATCATTTAACTATGATCAAGAGAGCAGTGGTTTCTACAATCTAGCGTGTATTCACCTCTGGACCGGTCTTATCTTTCACTATGGACAACACACTTGTAGTGCAGTCACACAGGACGCCTTTACCTTATCATTGGATTCAAACTTGCCTTGATTCCGTACGAAGCTGGTGTGAGTTGAATGAGTATGAATATCGTTTTGTCGGTGATGAGTTGTTCGATTGTCTACCTGACAGACTACTGGAGAAAATACAACATAAGGTTGTTGCAAGCGATCTCGCGCGCATACTACTGCTTCAGGATGCACTGAAGTCCGGGTATGAGACCGTTATCTGGCTTGATGCGGATTTTCTAATTTTCAACTTATCGGAATTTGTCATCCCCGACCAGTCCTATGCTGTAGGACGTGAAGTCTGGGTGCAGCAAGATGAAAAGGGAAAGTTGAAAGTATATAAAAAAGTTCATAATGCCTTTTTGATGTTTCGTAGCGGTAATTCCTTTCTGGAATTTTATATAGAAACTGCTGAACGGCTGTTATCGCAAAATCTTGGCACTATGCCTCCGCAGTTTATCGGCCCTAAACTATTAACCGCCTTACACAATGTCTCCTTGCTTCCAGTAATGAATGCCGCCGGCATGTTAAGCCCGATAGTGATTAAGGCTATGCTGCAAGGTGAAGGAATGGCGATGGATCTTTTTTTAGAACATTCACCGCAATTAATAACTGGGGCAAATCTGTGCGTCTCCAGTTGTGAAAAAAAGCAGGTTTCCGATAAGCAAATGGAGCGACTTATCGACGTTCTAAAGAAAGGGGTAATCAGCGTAAGCAAATGAATAAATAGAATGGTCAGCAAGGCACTGCGTTTTTTATTCACCAATAAAGTGAAGCACAGGCTGGTCAATGCACATAATCGTGGTCAGTCCCCTTTCTCTAATCGTGGTCAGTCCCCTTTCTCATTTTGATTAAATAAATATGCAAACTGTGATACAAACATTAGGTGGCCTGGGATTATTTTTACTCGGTATGATCGTCATGACAGACGGGCTGCGAGCGTTAGCGGGCAATGTCATTCGCAAGGCCCTGATGCGTTTTACCCATAGCCCGTTCAGCGGTGCGATGACCGGTGCGGTCAGTACTGCCGTGCTGCAGTCATCCAGTGCCACAACTGTCACTGCAGTGGGGTTTGTCAGTGTAGGCTTGCTAAGTTTTCCCGAAGCTCTGGGGATTATCTTTGGCGCTAACATAGGCACCACCATAACCGGCTGGATGGTGGCTTTACTCGGCTTCAAGCTAAAACTTTCCACATTGGTGTTGCCGGTAATATTAGCCGGAGCCATGTTACGCCTTTTTGCAAAAGGCCGTCTTGCTCATGCCGGCCATGCATTGGCTGGCTTTGGGCTGATCTTTGTCGGTATTACGTTTATGCAAGACGGTATGGCTGACCTACAGGGAGCTGCATTATTCACCCATTTGCCGGCTGATACGTTTATCGGCCGCATCAAACTGGTGCTGATTGGAATGTTGTTTACGGTGATTACTCAATCCTCCAGTGCTGGCGTGGCCTCTGCATTGACTGCATTGTTTACTGGTTTGATCAGTTTTGAACAGGCCGCCGCGATGGTTATAGGTATGGATATCGGCACCACTGTAACCGCTGCCCTGGCGACCATAGGCGGTTCAGTGGATGCACGCCGTACAGGTTACTCACATGTTATTTATAATATTTTTACTGGTATTTTTGCACTGGTACTACTTACGCCATATATGTGGTTGTGGGAAAAGCTGGCGCCCGGAAGTTTGATGGCCAATGCCGAAATTGCCCTGGTTGCTTTTCATACCACCTTCAATACTTTAGGTGTCATTATCGTGCTGCCTTTTACTGCGCAGTTTGCCCGCTTCATGGAGAATCTGGTACGAGAAAAATCCCCACTGTTTACCCAGCGATTAAATGCGGCATTGTTAGAACAACCCACGCTGGCATTAAACGCGTCCCATACCTCTATTAATGAACAGATGCTGGTATTGTTCGAGCATGTGCTTGCCATGTTAGGAGATGTGGAAAACGGTAGATACACGAACTTGTATCAACTGGATATCGAACTGGATAAAACCCATAAGTATATAGACCAGATACATCTCGAGTCCGGTAATAGTGCAGACTGGGAGCGTCTGCTCGCAATGATCCATACTCTGGATCATTTACAACGCCTGCATGATCGTTGTATTGAACAGGAACAACGAGCCGTTACTGCACGCAAAGAGTCTGCCTTAAAAGAGATAAGTCAGTTGCTTATCAGTGGTCTTTTACAAATGATACATCAGGTCGATAACAACAAATGGAATGAAGCAGTCGAAATAACCCGGCAAACAAGCAATGACATTACTGAAAAGGTCAAGCACTATCGTATACAGGTCATGGAGCAAATCGCCGGAGGCAGTGTTGATGTCCCTTCAGGTACAGAAAGACTTGAAGCCGTACGCTGGTTAAGACGGGTGAGTAACCATATCGCCAGTATTACCCGACACTTCGCCGATGCAGTACATGCTATTGGCAAATAACGCCATTTTAATTATCAGGAATTATCAGGGACGGAGCACGATTTCCAATATTGAAATAAAGAAAGGCCTGAGCAAATAATGTGCAATAATTATATCTGTCATCATTTCTTTATCTAATCCGGTGAGCACAATGGCTTCTTCCCGCGCCCGCTTCGTCATGAATGATCCGCTGAAGTTTATCAGGCGGGTCATTAATGGTTTTCGAGCAAACCAGGGATTCCTGTTATCGGGTGCGATTGCCTATTACACCCTGTTGTCAATTATCCCGATGATGGCGCTGATTCTGGCTGTGCTGTCACAGTTTGCGGCGCCCGAGGAATTGCTTGAGGCACTGCGTGAATATCTTGACCTGGTAATAGTCACCCCGGGGCAGACGGATGCTGTGATCAATCAAGTTCATGTTTTTTTGCAGAAATCGAAGGTGATTGGCATCCTGGGATTTGTGCTGTTGCTGTTTTTCAGCTCCTTTGCTTTTACCGCGCTGGAAAATGCCATGTCGGTAATCTTTTTTCACCGGGTGTCCATTAAACGCCGTCACTTCCTGGTCTCGGCGATCATTCCTTATATTTATATACTACTGTTGGCCATTGGCTTGTTCGTGGTCAGTATAGTCAGTGGCTATTTACGTAGCCATGAATGGTCACAGGGTGTGACGGAAACTATTTTTATCTATCTACTCGGTATCAGTGGCGAGGTTGTATTGCTGACTTCACTCTACCTGGTGATGCCTGTTGGTCGGCTGTCACTGCAGCATGCCTTGATTGGTGGTGTTACTGCAGCAATATTGTGGGAGATAACGCGACATATTCTGGTTTGGTATTTCTCTACCCTGTCGCTGGTCAACGTTATCTACGGTGCCTTCTCCACCGCGATTGTTATTCTGATCAGTCTGGAGGCGGCAGCCATTATTCTATTGCTGGGGGCGCAGGTGATTGCAGAATATGAACGTATCGGCACCGGACAAAAAAATATCCATGGCTTACAGACTGAGTAACATGATGAGGCTGAGCACATATAACTATTGCTTAATCTGGTAACAGATATGATAAAAAAATATCTAAAGATTGTTCCCGTGTTGTTTATCTATAGTTCATCTGCGTGGGCTGCAGAAGAAATTGGCCTGGAAATACTAGATACCTGTTTAACTGAAAGCAGGGCTATGATGGGAGATCCCGTCAGTAGTGTACGGTATGGCTTATGTCTTGGTTATTTAAAGGGTGTAGCCGATAGCCTGAATGGTCGTTATTTTTGTTTACCTGAAGATGCCAATAATGCAAAACTCACGCAGCTACTGAAGTTTGAATTTTTAAACTATGCAAAGGGTCATCAGGATGATTTAAAATTGCCGGCAAAGTTTACTGTAATACCAGCATTTAAACTGGCCTTTCCGTGTCACGAATAACGGGATTGGTGAAAAATGACGACAGCAGATAGCACCTGCCTTCCCACTGAGGTGTTTTATTGCTAACCGTTACGATGGTGTCGCTGGTAATGGTGGCGAGAAGGGAAATCACCGCATGAAGATAACTGAAGAATCTGTATATATTGCGCTTGTTACCGTGGAATTGTTCATCCCTCTTGCACAATCGCTAAAGGAAAAACGCAGTGTGGTGCGTGGTCTGAAGGATCAGATCAGGGCCCGATTCAACGCATCGGTTGCCGAGTTCGGTTATCATGACAAATGGCAACGAGCACTGGTTGGCGTATGTATGCTGAATGGGGACAAGCACAGGCTCGAGGCTGACATGAGCCGTGTGCGGCAGCTTTGCGAGGAGTTGCCTCGTATCGAGATTATTGAGATCGTTACGGAATGGCTGTAATGCGGGTGAGAGGAAAGCAGAGCCATTCAACTGACAGGAAAAATCAGTCTCCATCCAGCTTTACAAAAAGGAATGATAACCTCCCTCTGTGGGTGAAATACTGTTACACAGGGTTTATCGCGATTCTGGTGCCGGTCTACTGGTGGCACTATGGTCCTGCTAATTTTTTGTGGGGTTCGAACGTAGCACTACTGGTCACATTACCTGCGCTTTGGCTGAAATCATCGTTGCTGGTCAGTATGATGGCGCTATCGGTGTTGATCCCAGAGCTCGGATGGCTCGTTGATTTCACTGTTCGATTAGTTGCCGGGCCGGAGATTGTCAGCTTTAGCGGAACCAGCTACATGTTTGATCCCGCAATCCCGTTGTTTGTGCGCGGCCTGTCTCTGTACCATCCTGTGCTACCGGTATTCCTGCTGTGGGCTATCCATCGCCTTGGTTACCATCGAAGGGCCTTGCCGGCACAAACTCTGTTCTGCTGGATAGTGCTACCGTTGAGTTACCTGTTGAGTAGTGCGGACGCAAATATCAACTGGGTATTCGGTTTTGTTGACCCGCCCCAGCTGTGGCTGCCGGCTGTCACTTATCTGTTGTTGCTGATGGTCTTGTACCCGTTGGTATTATTCCTGCCTACTCATCTACTGTTGCGGCGCGTATTTCGATAAGTCATTTTCCCGCATGGCTGCATTAACGGGTTTGACATCATTATTCCTCATTAGCCAAAGCCAGGACGGCTTCATACACTCCCTCCACCACCATCGCCATACGCCGGTAATCGAGGCGTTCCGGCCTGTCTAGCCGGGAGTGGTAAGCCTTATTACGGAAGAAGGCGGTATCGGTAATCATAACGGCAGGCAGGCCGGCATCCCAGAAGTTCACGTGATCGGAAAAATCGACGCCTGGAAGGAAAGCAGGTGCATTTAGTGAATAGACGGGCAGCCGGCTTGCCCTGCGCATAGCACGCTTGATCGTTCTGACACCGGCAGTTTTCAGAAACTGCCCGACGATGGCGATAAAATTGCCTCGGTCTGAATAAAACCATTTCATCAGAGGTAGTGGATAAAGCTGGCTGCCCGGGGTGTCACTGAAGTAGCCGATCATCTCCAGTGCAAACATCATCTTTACCCGCGCGTTCTGCTGCTTTAGCATTTTGACGTGCTGGGCACTGCCCATCAATGGGGTTCGGAAATAGGGTGGTTCTTCCAGCGTATAGGCGGCCAGCTCTACGCGCATTGGCAGGGGCGCCCGTTTGAGCAGCTGTGCCAGCTCAATAAGGCCGGCCACACTACTGGCGTTATCATCAGCACCCGGCTGCTCGCCCGCTGTATCATAGTGGGCCCCGACGATAATACGCTCAACAGTATTTGGGCCAAAGGCTGCGATTACATTGCCGTATTGTTTTCCATGTACCCGGTAGGTGTGCAGTTGAACATCGGTGCTATGTTCAGACAGGGCATGCTGAATATAAGCCGCGACTTGCATGAGATTTTCCGGGTGTCCGCCGTCGCGCGGATAGAAAGATCCGGCAATCGTTTCTACATGGTGACGCAGGCGCAGAGGGTCAACATTCATTTCTAGCTCCATCTGGTCCAGCGGGAGGATCGGCTGGGTAATCGTTGCCTGCACTATGATCAATACAGTGGCCAGTAACAGGGCTATGAGTTTCCATTGTCTCAATTTCAATTAGAAAGCTAATATAGGCAACCTGATTATTCACTATCATCCTTCTGCAGATGATAGTGAGACTCAAGGTAAAGCCATCCCATCGTTTGCATGCTCCGTCAATAACAGGTGTGTGGTCCGAGCAGGCGAACCGGTGCGCTGCGGTGAATGGAGTTTTAGAATTATTTTCCTGTTATTCAAAACAGGCTCTCTATTATACTATATGGAATGTAGCTCAACGCGCAAAGGTATAGTCATGGTTCCAATCAGGTATCAGGTCGTCGGCGAAGAAGATTACGCGTTTGTCGTGGAGATTGACAGTAGCGGTAAATACGTGATCCAGAGTGGCACCTATACGACACAGCCGCCGCGCAGCGGCCAGTTAACTGAATTGCAGGAGGGTGAAATAATACAGGCAATACAGGCACTCGGCATTCCGAGTGAGCACGCTATGCCCGAGGGTGCGATGGCTTTCGAAGCTAGAATTATCATTGGTGAAAAAGGCAAGTCCGTCACCTATCCGTTCTGGGAAGGGGCGCTTGAGAAGGATATGAAACTGAACAAGCTGGTGCGGCTATTGGAGAGGCTCTAAGAACTTATGAAAATTTACCTGGTACAACATGGAGAAGCACTGACAAAAGATGTCGATTCCAGGCGCCCCTTAAGCAATGTGGGACATGCAGAAGTGGGGCTGATGGCAGAATTTCTAGCCGGGCATATGAAGGTTTCGCGTGTCGTACACAGTGGCAAGGAACGGGCGCGGCAGTCAGCAGAGATATTTACAGCAATAATAGCTGGAGAGTTTCCAGTAGAAGCGATTAGCGGTATCAACCCCAATGACCCGGTTGAGGACTTTGCATCACAGCTGGCGGACTGGAACGAAGATGTTCTTGTAGTTGGGCACCTGCCTTTCATGGCAAAACTGGTTAGCTTGCTGGTGTCAGGATCTGCCGATGCAGACATTGTTGCCTATACACCGGGAAGTATTGTCTGCCTCGAATCAGCTGATTGTAAAAACTGGCAGGTACAATGGATGCTCAGGCCAGAACTTCTTACTGACTCCACCAACAAAGAATAAGCACATAGATCGTTACAGCAACAGCTGAATTGCGGGTAAGTACAATTGTACATGGTATTTCTGTGCGGTAGCGGAATATGCGTGTTGTCCAATTGCTGCAACGGCATGATATTCATTATTGGGACACATGCATCGGGTACTAATTTCGCCGTGGCTGGCACAGATACTCTGCGTAGTAGGGCAACTCTATGCGGCTCTGCACAAAGAAAAAAGCATTTGTATAATCAGTTGCCTGAAGCTGGAAAGCCGAACTGAATAACCACTGACAGTTACCGTTACGGGGCTTTAAAGTGGTTTAAGTAGCAGAAATCCATCCGGTGCTAGACTAGTTGCCAGCATCACTTCGTTGATGTCCTGATGTTCGATCCATGTAGTGGTTCGCTGCTGTTCAGGGACGCGCCAGAATGCTTCGATCTCGTCGTACAGTGGCAGGTATTGCATAAGCGCGTTCAGGTTGTTGCTTAACTGAGGGTTTACTGAAGATTGCTGAGCTTCATCATCCAGCGCTTGCTGCATGCATTCCACTGCGTGCAGTCCGATTGCCAGACCGAGTTCGCGAAACGCCAGTCGGTATTGGGCCGGTTGTTGCAGTTCACCACTCTCTGTGTAGTGCTGCAGACCAGTGAGTGATGCACTGAGCAAGTTGTCGAGCAGTTGCGTATCCGGTAATTCGTCCTGCTGCCTGAGCTGTTGCACACGCCAGGCATCGATCATCAGACCACCCAGCCCGAGCGGATCATCAGTGGCCCAGTCACTCCATTTTAACATCGCTGCCAACTGGCTGGTTTCATCCTCCAGCTCCGGTCCGGTAGTCGGTTGCGGAAGTCTGGATGTGGTGCTGCGCAATTGCAGATTAGTTATGTAGCCGTCCAACGGATCGTGCTGCCCCATGGAGGCTACCTGTGCATATGTCAGGTCGATGCTCATCTTCCAGACCATTCTGGGTGGTTGCCAACTGGAAGAGGGCGTGTAGGCAAAGGCGTTGAATGCAACATGGGCAAGTTCACGTGACCATACATTGAATTGCGCCTGTTCTGTGGCACGCGTGACCTGGTCGAGGGCATGCATCCACTTGGTCAGGTAGTGAAAGTACTGGCCGTCGCGATCCCACTCCATGTTTTCGTCGATCGGCTCGTCGCTGCTGCGCTCCGGTAATGCTTTGCCGATGCGAAGACCGCCTCGGGTTGGATGTCGCTCACCGTCGTGCTCGTTCAGACCACTGATCCACCCAGTACGTTTGTCGTCGTCGCGATGCCTGCCCAGTGTATGATGGACCTCGTCGACCAGCTTTAAGGCGAGTTCCATGTAACCTTTCTCACCGGTGGCGCGTGCCAGGCCGAGGTAGTTGCAGACCGCGAAGGCGTCTGTCCACAAATACCGTCGCGAAGGTTGTCTGGAAGTAAGCCCGGTGCGCGCCGAGAAGCTTTCCATCAATGCGATGGCTTGTTCAATTCGTGTACTGGTAATGGTTCTGACCCCATTGATTGTCTGCTAGTCAGTTATTTTAGTCTGGCTGATTATGTTCTCACTGTTGCAGCCAAATCAAGTTGTCAGTGACTTCATTAATGACAATAGTAACAATAAGAGCAGACTGCATATAAAATATATCTCTAATAACAGCCACCAGGTCAATGAACAGGAGAACACATTGAATCCAAGCCTTAGTTCTGCTTTCAAGGCAGCGTGGAACAGCCAGGGTTTGCATTAATGGGAATGCGCCGTTGCATGGCTTTCAGGAACCGGTTGAAATTTTGCCATTATTGTTAATTGCAATAACACAGTGACATGGCTTGCCCAACTGAACGACGACTTTCAGTGCGCACTTTGTAAAGGTACAAAGCATGTATAAAACCTGCCCGAAATGTGGCCACACTAGCCAACAGGACAACAAACATCCTGCAAGTTGTTGTCCGAAATGCGGTCTGATTTACCGCAAATGGTTTAAAAATCGTTTTCACATTAATCGTAGCGAGGCTGAACTAGAATCCAGCACAGGCAGTTTCCTGTCGCGTGGCAATCTTACCGAGCTATTGCTGTATGTAAAACCTGAAACAAACAAACTAGAGTTCTATGTTCGTTGTATCATCTTTATTTGTCTGCTGGCATGGGGCTGGCAGTTCATCCAGATGGATTACTACTATTATGTGAACGGCGCACGTATTGACTCCGCCGCCCCCGATATTTATGCATCCTTTTTACATAACGTTAACCTGCTTTTTCATGAAGCCGGACATGTCTTGTTTCGACCCTTTGGCGAGTTCATGACGATACTTGGTGGTTCACTTCTGCAGATTATTGTTCCACTGCTTGTCACGCTGGTCTTCCTGTTGAAAGAGCGAAATACCTTTGGTGCAGCATCTGGATTGTGGTGGACGGGTCAGAACTTTATGGATGTAGCGCCTTACATTAATGATGCAAGGGCGAGACAGATCCCTTTGTTGGGCGGTGGAGACGGCTCAGATCGTCCTGCGATGCATGACTGGTACAACATATTAACCGACCTGGGTATACTCAATAGTGATCACTTTCTTGCCGGTGTTGTTGATGGTATTGGAGTACTACTGATGTCGTTGTCATTTGTATGGGGCGCCTGGGTGCTGCGCAGACAATACCAGTGTATGAAAAAGCCGGCCATGCCATAACGTTATCTTGCAAATATAAATGCTGAGTGATATTGGGATTGTATGTAGATTTGATGGTGTGATTGTTCAGTATACAACGAGATAGATTATGCAATACCAGGAATTTATTGACAGCCTCGATCAGGATGTTTGCCCTGATGATCTGGCACCTTGCTTGCAGGCGCTTTGGTATGATGCTACAGGTAATTGGGATATGGCTCATGAGATCGTGCAGCAGATGGATGATGCGATGGCCGCTCGAATACATGCATACCTCCATCGCAAAGAAGGTGATGACTGGAATTCACATTACTGGCATCGGCGAGCCGGCTCAGTATTTCCAGAACATATGACGCTGGAGCAGGAGTGGGACGCACTGGTGCGGCAGTTGATCTAGCTGATCTCGTATTGAGTTATATTGAAGTAGAAAAAGCCTGGCAGATAAAAAAATTTTTTGTCAGGTCTTACTCGTTAAACTGCTTCAAATACTCGCCATAACCCTCTTTCTCGAGGTTCTCCTTTGCAATGAATCGCAGTGAAGCAGAGTTTATGCAATAACGCAGGCCGGTAGGTTCTGGCCCATCATCGAACAGATGTCCAAGGTGCGAGTCGCCGTACTTTGATTTTACCTCTGTACGCAGGAGACCAAATTTCCGATCGGGTTTTTCGATAATATGATTGTTTACCAGTGGCCTGGTGAAGCTCGGCCAGCCGGTGCCTGACTTGTATTTGTCGCGTGAACTGAACAGTGGTTCTCCACTGACAACATCAACATAGATACCTTCTTTGTTGTTGTCCCAGTAAGCATTTTTGAAGGGGCGTTCAGTAGCTTCATTTTGTGTCACCGAGTACTGTTCCGGGGTGAGCATCTTTCTTAGTTCAGTGTCATCGGGTTTACTCCATTGCCCGGTTTCACTGGCCATGGGCTGGTCCGGAAGTTTTCCCTCAGCTGATACTGTCTGGTCAGAGATGGCGTAAAGCCCCAGTGTGGCAAAGATGCTTATGACACTGATAGTAAGGAGGTAACTAACAGATTTCTTCTTTATCATGTTGAAATATCCTGAATATGCTTTCGTTGTCTGCTAATGTTTATGATTGGTATACGGCAGAAAAGTTCAGTCGTGAGTAAATTGTTTCACTCACACAGCGATACTGTTAGTGAATCTGCATTGCCTGAAACTCGATTGATTAAGGCCAGTCACATACAGTTGGATTAAAGAGGTGTCGAAATGTTTGAAAATATGGTTAAACAGCTCAAAAATATTGCCCATAGTCACTGGTATTGGCTGTTTTATATCGTTGCTGGCATCAGTACGATGGCTGTCGCCCTGTATCATCAATATGGCCTCGATGAGATGCCCTGTATGATGTGCATACATGTGCGTCTGTGGATATCATTGCTTATTATCGTCTCCTTCATCGGTCTGCTGGTCCGAAAGAACCTGCTGATGAATTCAATAGTACACGTGTCGACCGTCCTGATTGCCATTGCGCTGACAATTACATCCTACCAGCTGCTGGGTACAGAACGAGGTTTTTTAGTTACTGAATGCAGTTTTGATCTTGGGTTGCCTGAATGGTTTGCAATCGATGCATGGCTACCATGGCTTTATCGCGTGGAAACCACCTGTGGCTATACGCCAGAAGTCATCTTCGGTATTACCATGGCCGAAGGCTTGATGGTGATGTCGGTCTGTCTTTTAGTCGTTAGTTTTTGTGTTGCACTGGCATCTTTTTCAAGAGCTGATAACTAACACCAGGGTATATCGATGAGCTGACGTTTTGTGCAAACCAGCTGCACTCTAGAACTGCTTTAATTTTGGCCAGCTCTCTACGTTGGTAGAAAGCAGTTTTTTTACAAAGTCAAAGCCCTGCTGCAGGTTCCATCTAGCCTGTTCAGTTAATCCCTGCCCGAGACCGAACTCGTAACCACGGATTGTCAACATGTATGAGGGTGGTGGTTGCTGACGATTGATTTGCCTGTAAACGGCCAATACCGCGGCTGGACTCATAGCATGCGTGGTGTAGCTGTTGTCTCGTTGCGGCTGCAGTTGATGAAATTCGTATGGAGATTCGGAAGACTGGCTGGCATCAATGAACAGTACTCCCTGTCGCTGTTCGAGATCGACAGCATGCTCAATCTGTAATTGAAAATCTGTCAGCAACTCGACGTTGTCCCTTTCATTGCTTTCCTCTATGTATCGTTCAAGCAGATAGAACATTGCAGGGCCAATCGCGTCGTCACCGCGTGATGGGTTGCCATAGGTAAAGACAAGAACGGGGCTATGATCTCTTTTCTCAGACGGTTCTATTGATTTCACCACTTGCTCGTTTTTCGAGACGGTCCAGCAGTTCGCCCTTATCATTGACCAGGTTGATTTGCAGGGGCATTTTCCCCATTGCGTGTGTGGCGCAGGACAGGCATGGATCATATGCACGTACAGCGACTTCGACCTGGTTGAGCAGTGCTTCAGACAGCTGGTTCCCGTCCAGATACTGACTGGCAACCTTGCGGATAGACTCATTCATAGCCTGGTTGTTGTTGGTAGTTGAAACGATCAGGTTTGCTTTCTTTACGATGCCGTCATCATTGATTTCGTAGTGATGGAACAGGGTGCCGCGGGGTGCTTCAATGACACCTGTACCACAACATTGTAATTCGCCTTTGTTGAGCAGTTCATTACCGTAAAGATCACTATCATTTAGCAGCTCGGCGATAGACTCGGAACAGTGCAATAGCTCTATAAGTCGCGCCCAGTGATAGGCCAGTGTTGACTGTACCGTCCGACCCTCTGCTGTGCCGGTGAATTCCCTACGTTGCCTTTCCGCCAATGGGGTAGGGAAAAAGTCACAGTTGTTGACACGTGCCAGCGGACCTACACGATACCATCCGTTTTCCTGCCCAAGCGACGTAATGAATGGAAACTTCATGTAACTCCAGTTTTTTACGCCTTCCCGAATATAGTCACCGTAACAACTGTAATCAATATGATCAAAAATCGTGTTGCCTTTTTCATCTCTTGCCCGCAGCCCGCCATGGTAAATTTCAAATGCACCGTCATTGCGTATCACGCTCAGCATGTTGCTATCGATGGATGCAAATGACATGTGGTAATCATAGTGTTCGAAAAAGATCCGTTTGACCAGTTCGACAGCCTGCTGCGCCCATTCAATGACCTGACCGATGTCTCGTTTTAAATATTTTATTTCATCTTTGCTCAACGACTTGTTGATGCCCCCGGGTATAGCGCCGGTACCATGTATACGCTTGCCCGCGGTTACACGTATCACTTCCTGTCCATACTTACGAAGCAAAACTCCCTGTTTCGCGATTTCTGGTTCGTCCTCAATGACGCCGACGATATTGCGATGTCGCACTTCATCATCAAATCCAAATAACAGGTCTGGTGAGCATAGGTGAAAAAAATGCAGGGCATGTGATTGCAGCGTCTGGCCAAAATGCATCAGACGGCGGATTTTTTCTGCAGTAGGCGTGAGTTCGGCCGCACCAACAATCATGTCAGTGGCCTTTGCTGCTGCAAGATGGTGGCTGACGGGACAGATACCACACAGGCGCTGGACCAGGACGGGCAGTTCCCAGTAAGGTCTTCCCTGTATAAATTTCTCGAAACCGCGGAACTCGGATATGTGCAGTCGTGCCTGCTTGATATTCTGCTTTTCATCCTGCAGCAGCGTGACCTTGCCATGGCCTTCGACACGAGTTAGGGGCTCAATCACCGTGCGCTTTAGCCCCTTCGGGTGTTCTGCTGTTTCCAGTTCTGAGGTCATGTTTTTTCCTTATCGATATGGCTTAGTCATAGTGAATCAATGAGTATGGAAAGCTGATGTCATTGCCTTCAATCAGGTCGTTGATAAAAGTCCATATGGTATCTGCTGAAGGCGGGCAACCGGGCAGGAAGTAATCAATTCTTACTACTTCATGTACCGGATGGACCTTATCCAGCAGTAGCGGGATTTCTGGATCATTGGGTAAAAGCGGATTTTCTACACCGATTCCATCAATATATACTTCTTGCAGGCAATCCTGCAGGTCAAACTGGTTACGCATGGCGGGGATGCCGCCATTGACGGCACATTCACCAATGGCAACAAGTATATTGCAGTGTTTACGAAAATCACGCAGCACCTCAACGTTTTCTGCATTGGCGACACCGCCCTCTATGAGGCCTATGTCACACTGGCCAATGGATTTGATGTCAGTCAAAGGCGTACGGTCAAACTCCACCAGTTCAACTAGTTTCAGAATGCGTTCATCTATGTCCAGCAAAGACATGTGACAGCCAAAGCATCCGCACAGCGCGGCTGTCGCGAGTTTCAGTTTACCCTGTAGCGCGGCATCATTCATTTGATTCACTGCTTTTGGATGATCTGTTGACTGATTGATACAAAGCGGCGTCGCCGACCACACTGATAGGTTTAGTATCGTATAAACGTTTTCCGATGGGTTTTTCATAACCCTGGTGTTTCGGTAAAAGGGCTCCTACCGGGCAAACGCTTACCGCCTTGTCAGTAACTGATAATTCGCTGTCACCGAGTTTGCCGCTCGGTGAGTTGAATACCAGCTTGCTATTTATGCCTCGTCCACTGATGGAGAATACGTTCTTGCCATCGACATCCCGACTGGCACGCTCACATAATCCGCATAATATACAGCGATTGAAATAGAAAACTATATCAGGATGAGATGCATCAATTGAACGACGAGGAAAGAAGTGAGTAAAGCGCGGGCTTAGCATACGCGTATAATATGCCACGGCCTGTAGCTGACAGGCGCCACTTTTTTCACAGGCCGGGCAGATGTGGTTACCTTCTACAAAAAGCATCTGCAATAGGCTGCGCCGGAGATCCATAATTGCATCGGAACTATTGTCCACGTCAATATCTTGTTCCGCCGGCCGGGTACAGGCGCTCATAGAATGGCCGTTGACATCGACCACGCAGACACGGCAACTGCCATGAGGTTTAAACTCCGGATTATGGCAAAGGTGAGGGATATATTCGCCTGCTCTCAGGGCTGCGTCCATAATCGTATCCCCCTCTTCAAAAGAGATGGCTTTGCCATCCAGTTTAAAAGTCTTCCCGCTGCTCATTGCTCGTCCTGTATATGTGCAGCCGCATCATCACGTCCGGTTATTCGCCTGGAAACTTCTAGTGCTTCATCGAGATCGAAAGCAGGTTCGTAGTCCCTGTTAGCAAGTCGGTTTGAATAAATATCTGGAAATTTTTCCAGCGTATCGAGTACCGGGTTCGGCGCGGTTGCACCTAGTCCGCAATGGCTGGCCTGTTTCAGGACCTGGCCTATGTCTTTCATCTCCTCTAGGTCATAGGGTGTGGCATGTCCATTGATGACTTTATCTACCAGATCTCTCATTAGCGGCCCACCTACACGACAGGGAGTGCAGAATCCGCAGCTTTCGTGGCAGAAGAAGTGGGAAAAGTTTTGCACCATCTGCAGCAGATCTCGTTGCTGATTGAAAATCATGAATGAACCTCCTGTCGGGACATCTTCAAAGGCTATCTTACGGTCAAACTCCCGTGCTGCAATGGTTGTCCCTGCGGCACCGGCTACCTGCACTGCCTGGGTGTTATCAGCCCCACAGTCCTCTAGGACCTGTTTGATCGAAACACCGAACGGGTATTCATATATCCCGGGCAGGCTGCAATCGCCACTGATGCTCAGCAGCTTGGTGCCAGTAGATTTTTCAGTACCGATGGAACGGAACCAGTCTGCGCCAAATACAGCAATCTTTGACGTCGCAACAAAAGTCTCGACATTGTTGACGACTGTCGGCATGTCCCGGTAACCACTGGTTACCGGGAACGGAGGACGATTACGCGGAATACCGCGTTTGCCTTCCAGTGACTCTATAAGGGCAGATTCTTCTCCACAGATATAAGCGCCAGCACCGAGGTGAATTTCTACATCGAAGTCAAAACCAGGCTGACCCAGGATGTTCTTGCCCAGCAGATTGTCGTGGCGTCTCTTGTGTAATGTATCGTGCAGGGTTTCGAGCAGGTAATAGTATTCGCCGCGTAGATAGAGATAGCCTTTGTTGGCACCAACTACCCCTGCACACAGTGTCATGCCTTCGAACAGCACATCGGCATAACTGTTTAGCAAAACCCTGTCCTTGAAGGTGCCTGGCTCTCCTTCATCCGCATTACATACGACATAACGTTCTTTAGCATTTGCATCCCGACAAAATCGCCATTTTGCTGCCGTCTTGAAGCCGGCGCCACCGCGACCACGCAGGCCCGATAAATCAAGCACATCGAGCATGGTGTCGCTGTCTTTACTGAGCAGGGCTTTTATTGCGCTGCCATTAAGGATTTCGTCGGATAGCAGGATGTCACGTCGCCGGATATTGTCTTCTACGGTGAAGAAATCTGCCGGCCAGTCGGTAAGCGGTATCCCCGTTTGCACTAATTGTGCAATAGACTCGACACGGGTTTTATCCAGCCTGGAGACTACTCTGCCATTGATCAGTAAAGCCGGGCCCTGATCACAGATTCCGGTGCACGATGCAAGGTCGACTGTGACACGTCCGTCAGCCCGAGGTGTGCCGGGAGTTACACCGAGTTTCTCACATAGGCTATCGAACAGAGGCATGTTGCCAAGCATTCGGTCAGTAATGTTGTCGCTGAAAAGAATATCAAAATCCCCACGAGCTTGCCGGTGCAGGAAGCTGTAGAAATCGACTATGCCAAGAATTTCTGCTGCTGGGATATTCAGGCTGTTGGACAGCAGTTGTACCGCAGTTTCAGGTATACAGGAATAATGGCGTTGAATCGTGCAAAGATTTTGCAGCAGCTGGTCAGCAGCATTACCAGAATCTGATATTAGTCCCATTATAAAGCTTTCAAGGTTCTTCATGGCTGACCGCCTGTCTGACTGTCCCTGTATTGCTGAAATTTCATTATCTAATATCTGGTGGAAAATGAAAGGGGTCGCGTAAAAAATAACGGGGCGCAGGGCATACTTTGCCTTACCTCCTCGTCACAGTTAACCGATGCATGCTGTGTAATTGTATTGTATCTGCTATGGATGAAGAGCGCATATTGCTGCCGCTTTTACCTTGAGTGTAGATAAAGTGTCTCGACCTTTTTTCGTGCCCATGGAGTTTTTCGCAGAAATTTTAAACTGGAGGATATGCTCGGATCGATGGTGAAGCATTTGATTTCTATGCGGCGGCCCAGTTCTTCCCAACCATATTTCTCTACCAGTTCGGTAACCATCATCTTCAGTGTTATACCGTGAAGGGGGTCCTGCCCGGCTGCTTTACTCTTTTTTGTTCTGTCCCAGGGGGACGGGATATCTTTTTTCGTCCCGGCCTGCTTTGCTGCAGCCTGCTTCGTCTCATCCTTATTCCGCCCCGGCTTGCTTGATTCGGCATTTTTAACGCGTATTCTGCTACCGGCGACATCGATGCCATTGAGGTTTTTTCTTGCTGCCCTGGCATCGCCCGGTCTGGGCATCTCGACGAAGCCAAAACCCTTTGATTTGCCGGTCACCTTGTCTCTGACAAGAGTACAGGACTGCACTTTACCGTAGGCCTCGAACATTGCCTGGAGTTCTGTCTCTGTAGTAGTGCGTGTGAGATTGCGTATAAGTAGTTTCATGTCGTTGTGCTTTTATGATGAAGCATTAAAATTATAACTCCTGTTGTGGATTGCACCAATCGGATCAGGAAAGGATCGTTTCCCGTGTAATTTTTTATTTCGCTGCGGACTCAATGTATCGTTGCTGCATTCCGAGAAGAGTGCCAGATACGATGGCTCAGAGAAGCGGGAATTGGAGAGGTAAAAATGATAGTGCAGCAGGGCAAATTCTCCAACAGCGATAACGCTTCGACAGGGAATATTGCACCGATTTATAATGCGGACAGTATTTAGATCAGCGCAAAAAAAGAAGCTAATGCTCATTTAAACTATCAATCATGTTTTTCATTTTTTGATAATGGCTGCCCTTCCAGTAGATTTTGTTGCATATTTCGCATTGAAAGAATTCGTTGTAATACTTTTTAGTGCCAGGTGGTAGACGGTCTTCTATTGACTGTTTTTTTACTGGTCGTATTTTTCCGTTGCAATGCATACAGCGTGTGAACGGCTGCAGATTATTGTATAAGTCAAAGCGCAACAGAACATCCAGAAGTTGTTGTTGCGGTTGTCTTGAACGGACAAAGTATCCATGTGTAATCTGTTTACGCATAAGTAGTTGTCGGTCGCAGGTTAGTAGTATGCGATGCTCATCGACAGCTATTATGGCCAGCTGCGGGTCATCGTAGTCATTACGATAGATTGTGTCTAAACCCAGCATGCGCATGTATGCAGCAAGTTTACCCAGATGGGTATCGAGTACGAAACGTGTTTTACGTAACGGTTTTGGCTGGCAATGATTTAGCGTTGAAATATCCAGTGATTCAAATACTGGATAAACACTAATATAGTCACCGCCCTGTACCAGATAGTTAAAATCAACAGCTTTCCCATTGACGATGATCAGGTCGATTTCCGTATGAGGTACACCAATTGATTCGATGAGGTCCTTGACAGATCTTTTCTGTTTTAACTGATGAATGATATCAGTTTTGCGTTGATCCTGTGGCAGGAAGTCGTTTAGTTCTTCGTAAAAGCGTATGGTAATCTGTTGCGGCATAATTTTCTTATAACAAATTTTTTACAGCTGGCATGTATACAGCTTTATACTACATCTGGTTTTATTTTATGATTCATTATGAGCAGGCAGTAATGTGGGTAAATAAGCTCTGAATCAGAAGATACATTCTAGCAGGAGCTCATTGAATTAAGGATGCGGAATAGAACATGACAGGCATAAGTGGCTTCGACATTAAAGATCGAACCCTGGTAGAACAGGGGATTCAGCGTATTCAATGGGCGTTAAAGGAAATGCCGGTATTGCGTGGTTTAGACTTGCGTTTCAGGACGGTCCGGCCTCTTGAAGGTGTTCGCATAAGTGGCTGTCTCCACATTACTACTGAAACCGCTAACCTTGCCTGTACTCTCAAGAGTGCTGGTGCGGATATTGTTTTATGTGCCAGTAATCCACTCAGCACCCAGGATGATGTCGCAGCAGCTCTGGTTGATCACTACGATATACCGGTATATGCCATTCGTGGTGAATCAACTGAAGTCTATTACCAGCATATTAATGCTGCCCTGGATCATCGACCAGTTATCACTATGGATGATGGCGCTGACCTGGTGAGTGAAATACATAAGACAAGGACTGATCTTGTCAGTAACATGCTGGGCGGTACCGAGGAAACAACTACCGGAGTGATTCGGTTGCGTGCAATGGCCAGAGAGAACGCACTCAAGTTTCCAATTATTGCGGTCAACGATGCAATGACCAAGCACCTGTTTGATAATCGCTATGGCACCGGACAGAGTGTCCTTGATGGCGTTATACGCGCAACCAATATTTTGCTCGCAGGTAAAACCTTTACCGTTGTCGGCTATGGCTGGTGTGGTCGAGGTATTGCCATGCGTGCAAAAGGGCATGGTGCAAAAGTGATAATCACTGAAGTTGATCCGCTGCGCTCACTGGAAGCAAGTATGGATGGTTACCTGGTTATGCCCCTGCTTGAGGCTGCCAGGAAATCAGATTTTATCATTACCGCTACGGGCGACAAACATGTAGTTGATCAGGCGCACATGGAAGTTATGAAGGATAACTGTGTTATGGCAAACTCTGGACACTTTAATGTGGAAATTAATCTTCAGGCCCTTGAAGCCATGAGCATTAGTAAACGACGTCCCCGGCCCTCGGTTGATGAATATACACTGGCCGACGGCCGCCGCCTTTGTCTGTTATCAGAGGGTCGCCTTGTAAACCTTGCTGCTGCCGAAGGGCACCCTTCTGCGGTGATGGATATGAGTTTCGCAAACCAGGTTCTGTGCGCAGTTTATCTGGCGAGTCAAAAACACAAGCTGGACAACACAGTGCATGACGTCCCTGCTGATATCGATCAGGAAGTTGCACGCCTGAAATTGAAATCAATGGATATCCAGATTGATGAACTCACTGAGCAGCAAGTTAAATATCTTTCATCGTGGAAGGAAGGAACCTGAGTAGTACTATGACGAATGATGACATCAAAAGGATGATTGCCGATATCGAAAGCGAAGTTAAATTTACGCGAAATATGATAGGTAAAAGTGCACTCGATCCCAGAGTGATGAAGGCCATGGAAAGTGTTCCGCGCGACAAATTTGTTCCCGGTGATGTAAAAAGCGCCGCCTTTTATAACGGACCACTGCCAATAGGCGACGGCCAAACCATATCACAGCCCTACATAGTGGCACTGATGACAGACATGCTGTCCATTGAGCCTTCACACAGGATACTTGAGATAGGGACAGGCTCAGGCTATCAAACCGCAATTTTGTCCCTGCTATGCAAACAGGTGTATACGATAGAATGTATTGCAGCACTGAGTAAAAATGCCGCTGCACGACTTAAGGAATTGAAATACAGCAATATTGAAACGACTATTGGTAATGGCTATAAAGGCTGGCCTGAGCATGCGCCTTACGATGGCATCATTGTCACAGCAGCAGCGTCGCATATACCTGAAGCACTTATCGAACAACTTAAACCCGGAGGTAATCTGGTAATTCCAGTAGGAGAGGCTTACATGTCTCAGGAACTGATGCTGGTTAAAAAAGATGAGCAGGGTGAAATTGATATTAAAAGTGTTCTAGGTGTAGTCTTTGTTCCATTGGTTGACGAACCAATATAGAAAAAGGGTAATTAGAACTTACGCTCCATATATTTTGATAATGTCTCTAGCCATTTGGCAAGTTCCTGTTCATATTCCGGCTGGCTCCTGATAAAGCCATAATTATGATCACCCTTCATCGATACAAAGCGCTTTGGCTGATGCGCTAATTGGAAGACTTTCTCACCCAGATGAAATGGCATGATCTCATCATCCGGGCTGTGCAGGACAAGCACCGGGTAATGTACCCGCTGGATTTTCTTTGCGGTATTGAAGTCGTAGCGCATGAATACCAGTCGTGACAAAACAGGAAATACCGATCTGGCAAAATCCTGTGCTGAACTGAAGGTTGATTCAAGTATCAGGCCACGTGCCTGCACCCCGGAAGCCAGGCTGGCTGCAACAGCGCCGCCCAGTGAGCGCCCGAAGATAATGATCTGGTTGGCGGAAAAGCCCTTTTCTTCGGTGAGATAATGCCAGGCCGCGTCTGCATCCTGGTAAAGGCCCTGTTCTCCAGGTCTGCCCTTGCTTTTCCCATAGCCCCGGTAATCAATAATGAAGATATTCAAACCAAGGCGATGAAATATCTCAATTGAATCGCGGCGGTGTGAGATATTGCCAGCATTACCACGAAAAAAGAGCAGTACATGTTCTGACTGCTTGTGCGGAATATACCAGCCATGCAGCTGCACATCATCCGCTGTGTTGAAAATGACATTTTCATAATCGAAACCCCAGTCAGCCGGTGTTTGATACAGCTCACGAATGGGGTAAAAAATCATCTTTGGCTGCTGGAAATACATCCAGACGTTCAGCAGTAGCAAGCTGAATACTATGATAATCACATAGCTGGTCATTGTCTTATTCACGGATTCTGAGGCGGCATTTAATCAGTAGTAGCAATATTATATGTCAAATAATCTATCGACAGACGTTTTTACGGGGATGACAAAAGACAGGAATATTCGCTGAAATAACAGGCGATAAATCCGATAATGAAGTCTGCATAGCGGAAACTATATGTCAGTACGACAGGCTTGTTAAAATGCTCGAGTCGGGTGCGAGACAATATTAGATGAGTTTTTCAGAATAGGTTATAATTTTCCGCCGGAGATAATTTGAAATTTATATATCCTTTCAGTGCAATAAGTGGATAAAAATACGCAACCCCAACTAATTAAAGGGAACAGGTTATGACGAAAATGATGTCTTTAACAAAATACGAACATCAGATTTTACCAAAATTACGAGATCAGCTTAATCAGGCAGAATCGGTTGAGGATGTAAAAAAATTCTTTATTGGCACTATTCAGGAGCTTTTTAGTCTCGCGACAGATGGAAATGTTACTGCAGCTTATGAAGATATATCTCTGCTGCCCGGGCAGGAACCTTTTTATTCTTTAGCACCACAATTAACAGATAATGTTGCGATCAAAGCATTAGCAGATAGTGACCTTAAAGCAGTATTAGCACGTTTAGCAGAGCAAGCGGCCAATCGTTATAAACATCTGGCAAAAAACAATACCAAGACAAATCTCAAGATAAAAAACCACTAGTCTCAGATCGCAGCAACCAGGTCAGCCATTGGGTCATACCTGGTTGGCTCCTTGGGAGCTGCCTCTATCGGGCGTTATATGAAGTGAATGTGGCAGGGCCTCTATCAGAAAGCCGGTCTTTCACTTTATTGGCGCCGATTTTTTTCTTCCTTCTCTGCTAAAATATCTGTGTGTTAGCAAGGCGATAACTGCGCCAATTGTAGCGTAAGCCATATCTTTTTGTGTATCCCATACATCTTTCTGGATGATGAACTGTAAACAATCCGGTTCGCGACAGAAAATGACCATTGCAAGCCACTCGAGGACTTCGTACCAGGCATTGATGGCACCAATAAACAGGAAAGCGATGAGGTAACTTAAATTTCTAGAAAGACCCTGATGGTAAAATACTTCAAAAAACGGGGTAAATACCATTAGCCCAAAAAGAAAGTGGATGAACTGGTCATAATAGTTGCGTTCCCAGCCTAGCCAGTCCGAGAGCCATGTGAAATAGATCATTTTCTCATAGGTATAATGTGCGCCAAACAGATGTAAAATGACGAAGATAGTAAGTATCAGGAAGGTCCAGTTGTTGAAGTTATATTTGCTATCGAGCCAGAGAACTAGTGGAAAAATGATAACGACCAGGAAGTTTTCCATTGCCCATACCCCGGCATGAATGGGATTGATCGCTAATATGAGCCAGAACAGTACGAAGACACCAACGACGATTTTTTTAAACATTAACTATCCCGTTATATGGTTTCTATGGGGTACTGCCGCTGAAAATTCAGACCATAGCACTAAAGGGCAGCTCGGAACAGATCCCTATCTGTCGCGATTTTCGAGATATTCCAGGAAGAGAATAATGCGGTAAGGGGCTGTAAAATGCCATTTTCCATACACACACCTTAGGGGGTGTAGACATATGGATATTAGATTATAGAAAGCTTCTTAATATCTTATCCCCGGTGTTTCTATCTGCAGGCCATTGCTGCGAGCATTCATATAGACTTCGAAGTTTATGTATTCTTCTGAGCCTATGGGGTAGGGTTCAGCACGCAGATTAGTCAGGCATCCAGTGATCCGTTCATGTGTTCCCACGACTTTTCCTGCAGTATAACGATAGCCGGGGAAACCGTTAGACTGTCCCTGGCTAAGTATCTGGCCACGGAAGGTTCTACCTGCGTGGTAATCGTGACATTGGTGGCAGGCAATGTCGACCTGGCCCCAGCGCGTGTGAAACAGTTTCTTGCCGGCATCGTAATAGGGTGACATCGCACCACTAACATCTACATTGATGGTTTCTCCCACTGCAAGGCGGCGAACAAAGGCTTCAAGCTGCAGCGCTTTTTCACTCGCATATTCCAGAGCCGGGCCTCCGATCCGCTCATTCTGGCATATCAAAATTTGGCCGCGAAGGGTCATGGGTTTTTTTAACTCGATGCTATAAACTGGGTAGCGGGCAATATTCTTAATATCAAGTTTACTGCCTCCGTCGCCATGACAGGAGGCGCAGGATTTATTGTTCTCACCCGGTTTGGAAAATAGTGCTGCACCGGCATCGACAGCTATCATCCCAGGATTTCCGAATTCGTCATCCTGCATTTCCTGCATTTCAGGTAACAGGTAATCATAGCCGGATACTGGTTTTTCGGCATGGGCCGGAGTAAAGGACAGCATCAGAGCGGAAATTAAGAAACAGAAAATTGACTGTGTGCTCATAAATAAGGTTTTCCAGGTTATTTATTTCAAGCTTGCAAGATAGGCCACAACGTCTTCAATTTCCTGCGCGTTGAGCCAGGTTCTGCCTTCAAGTTCTTTGGCAACCCGGTTTAACTGTGACGGTGGTCGGTAGTAGCCGGGCATTACGGTTTCTGGATTGAAGCGTGACTGATCGACCACGTGTAGGCGGATCATGCCGACCGACTGACGTGAACCGATGCCCGTCAAGGGCGGCCCGAGATTGCCGAAAAACTGTTCTTCGGGAATAGGTAACAGATGGCAGGCCAGGCAGTTCCCGCGGGACTGGTTACCGGCAATTTCCTGGCCGCGTTTCGCATCTCCGATGAGATTGTTAAGGGGGGAGTTGATAGCATAATTCTCAATCTTCCACTTGTAATATGGCGGTGGTGTCGATTCAGCATCTGCTGCGAAAGCTGGTGTGACGGAAAGAATTGCTAGGGACAGTAAGGCAAGTCGGAACAGGTGTATCAGCTGCATAATACAGGATCCCTTAATACAATGAGTTAAAGAATTAAAATCCTGCTGATTATAGCATATTGCCGTGGTATTCCACGTTTGTAATTAAACAGTTGAGAAACACATATACTATAATATTCGGGATTAGATCTCTGCTTGACACAATGTAAATGTAAAACAAGATCTGATTCAGAATGTTACTCGCTGGAGCCGGTCAGGTTAACTAGCCTTTTCATTAAAAAATAGAAAAATTAGAATCACAGCTGTATTGTCTGTGATGGGGCAGTGTTGTAAATGACGTGTTTTTACCTCGAGAAGCAGCTAGCTGGCAACACTATTATTATGTGGTGCCAGTATCAGTAATAGAGCCTGTGCGTGTTCAGCAGCTCTCCTGCCAAGATCGGTGAGATAACCACCGTCGACTTGTGTGACCAGACCTTTGTCATATAAGCGCTGTACTGCTTCGATCTTCTCATTGCTTGCGCTCGAGTGTACTTTGATGCCTTGCTGGGTGGTTTCCAGCTTATAGCGAATCAGTATATCGATTTCAGCCATTTGTTCTTGTGTGAAGCGCATGAGTTCACCTTAGTACATCTTTTAGTAACAGGGAATTGCAAATAATACATGATATTTATTCAAAATCGGGATCATATCCCAGTTTTTTTCTTTATTGACGGGAACCTTGGGCCTGCTATTCCATAGATGGGTCAAAGAGCTCGAAGCGATTTTTTCCTTCTTGTTTAGCCTTATACATGGCGATATCTGCCTGTTTCATCAGTTTATCAACATTCTCACTGTTTTCAGGGTGGCGGCTGATTCCAATGCTGGCAGAGATGCTTAGCACATGGTGCTGCAGTGTATAGCTCTCCAGAACGGCTTGCAGGACCTTGTTGGCAATAGCAGAAACAGAATCGATATTGTTTGAAGCAGGGGTATTGCAGTCTGCAGCTGGATAAATATCCCAGTGTTGGGGATAAAGTCTGTGTGAGTTTTTTTTCCTCCTTATACACCATATAATTATTAGAGGTGCATGTGAAATGGAGATGATTGAATAGCTCGAATGAAATATGTCATGCTTCCTGGTTAAAGATCATCGCTTTAGCCCGTATGCGGCGAAACACATTGAACTAACCTGAAAATTTTGAATCTTACTCTATGATACCCGTGCTTGTTCAGATGATCACTGACAACCCTGAAAACTCCTGGTGAAACTACTATGTTAAGAATTGGCCTTTTTCTGGCGACAAATTTCGCTATCCTGCTATTAATCAGCATAATCTTTCAGCTTCTTGGGCTAGAGGGGATTCTTGCTGAAAATGGTGTAGATCTTAACCTCTCCGCGCTGCTGGTCATGTCCGGCGTCATCGGTTTTGGCGGATCCATCATCTCACTACTGATGTCAAAATGGCTGGCAAAGCGTTCCATGGGCGTAAATATAATAGAAGCACCAGGAAATCGGACCGAAGAATGGTTGTTGAATATCGTCAGACAGCAGTCTCAGCAGGCAGGTATCGGTATGCCGGAAGTGGGCATTTTCGATTCCCCGACGCCCAATGCTTTTGCAACCGGTGCCAACAGAAACAATGCACTGGTTGCTGTCAGTAGTGGTCTCCTGCAGCAGATGACCAGAGATGAAGCAGAAGCTGTGGTCGGCCATGAAATCACCCATGTGAGTAATGGCGATATGGTCACATTGACCCTGATACAGGGAGTGGTAAATACCTTTGTAATTTTTTTCTCGCGGGTAGTGGGCCACTTCATCGACCGGGTAATCATGAAGAATGAACGTGGGTTTGGTATTGGCTACTATATCGGTTCATTTATCGGGCAGATCATCTTTTCACTACTGGCAAATATTATCGTTTCCTGGTTCTCACGCCGGCGTGAGTTTAAGGCAGATGCCGGTGGCGCAAAACTTGCCGGTCGCGGCAAGATGATTAACGCCCTGCGTCGTCTGCAGCAGGCGCATGATCCTCAACCGCTGCCTGATGAGATGGCAGCATTCGGTATTAGCGGTGCCGGACTGAAGGAGTTATTCAGCACTCACCCGCCACTTGAGGTGCGCATCAGGGCACTGGAATCCAGTATGTAATACCCATACGACAAATAAAATACCGCGATAACTATCTTAATAAGTGATTATCAAAGACCGGATTTCTCCGGTCTTTTTTATACAAATCATTTGTTGACGCTTGCAAGCTGGCATCTATCTACCATCGTCGGCCATCATCTGCTGCCAGCAATGTTTATTTTTGAGTAAAACTTTTTACTTATCATTACTGAACTACCTGCTAGCCCAATTTGGCTGCAATAAATGCGGTCGTCCATGCTGCCTGAAAATTATAACCTCCAGTTATACCGTCGATGTCCATTACCTCTCCGGCAAAATACAGGTTTTTACACACTTTGCTCTGCATGGTATTAAAGTCGATACTTGCCAGACTAACGCCACCACAAGTTACAAACTCTTCTTTAAATGTAGTTTTGCCATCGACAGAATAAATATCATTGGTCAATACAGCTACCAGTTTATTCAGGCCTTTGTTACCGAGTTCTCCCCACTTTTTCTTTTCCGACAAGTCAATTTTCTCAAGCAGATATCGCCACAGTCTTCCAGCTATGGAGTATGGCCGAATATTTGCTAATAATTTACCCGGATGTTCATTAACAATGTTTTTTAGATATAGCATGACAGCATCATGATTCTGGACATTGGTCCAGTTCACCCGGGTGTTGAACTTATATCCTTTTTCATTTAGAAATCTGGCTGCGAAAGCCGATAGTTTCAAAATCGCAGGGCCACTCATTCCCCAATGTGTAATAAGCAGCGGACCTTCGGATTTAAACTTTGTTCCCTGTATGCTTACCAACGTGTTTTGTACAACGATTCCCATCAGCTCAGTAATCGATTCAGCAGGCAGATTGAATGTGAATAATGAAGGGACGGGGTCTTCAATCTTGTGATGTAATTTTTCGAGCCACACTAGTCCCTCTCTTTTTGGTGAGCCGCCTGTGGCGACAATTACCTTGTCAAAGATTCTCGAGGAAATATCTGTGTTAATAAAGCCCAGTTCGAGCTTGTCACCGATTTGTCTAATGTTATTTATTCCTCGGCCCGTTTTAATTTCAACGTTTAATTTTTTAGTTTGATTCAGAAAGCAATCAATTATACTTTGTGAGCTCTGTGAGGCCGGAAAAACACAGTTGTCATGTTGTATGACCAGCGGGACTCCTCTGCACTCAAACCATTGCATGGCATGTTTGTTATCGAAGATATGGAAGGCTTTTTTTAGAGCTTTTGCACCTCTCGGATAAGATTCAGATAGTTTCTTTATGGATGGACAGGCGTTGGTGACATTACATCTACCCCCTCCAGAAATTTTAACCTTGGCCAGCAGCTTTTTTGATTTTTCGAAAATAACAACGTCGGCCTCGGGGTGATTCTCCTTCACTGTAATAGCTGAAAAGAAACCGGCCGCACCACCTCCAATTATTGCAACTTTCATTTAACTATCTAATTAGGTCTTTTATTTCCTGGCGAATAATCCAGCTGTAAGGCTTGTGATGATAAGTCACTCTATCACTGGCTATCTTTGTTTGTTGTTTTCTAGTTTCGCATGATAGCTGTTTAGCGCTAGATCGGGTAATTGATTTCCTGACATATGGTTATAATTATATTGTATATAATGCCAGCTGTTTACTGACACCATTATGGAGGCTGTGTGGAGTCAATCATTACAATCAGAAATCTCAGCAAAACCTATTCCACTGGTTTACTTGCCCTTAACAATATCAACCTGGACATTCATAAGGGAGAGATCTTCGCCCTGTTGGGCCCCAACGGCGCTGGCAAGACGACTTTGATCAGCATCATCTGCGGCATTGTCACCCCAGGCGAAGGTGATGTTACTGTTGATAAGCATGACATAGTGCTGAATTTTCGTGCAGCACGATCAATGATTGGACTGGTGCCCCAGGAACTTTCCATTGCAACCTTTGAAAGCGTGCTGACAACGATGAATTTCAGTCGTGGCCTGTTCGGTAAGCCATCCAACCCTGTCTATATCGAATCGGTATTGCGTGATCTTTCGTTATGGGACAAGCGGGATGAGAGGATAGTTAATCTGTCAGGCGGCATGAAGCGTCGCGTGTTGATTGCCAAGGCGCTTGCCCACGAACCGAAAATCCTGTTCCTTGATGAACCGACGGCTGGTATTGATGTTGAACAGCGACGAGGTATGTGGAATATGGTCAGGCGCTTACGAGATAGCGGCGTCACCATTATCCTGACTACTCACTATATCGAAGAAGCTGAAGAGATGGCTGATCGAATTGGCGTGATCAATGATGGACAGATCAGTGTGATCGAGGAGAAGACTGTATTGATGAATAAACTGGGTAAGAAGCAACTGGCCCTGACCTTGCAGCATCCGTTAAAAAGTTTGCCAGACGAGCTCGCTGGCTACCCGCTGGAATTGTCACAAGATGGCGAGGTGCTGGTTTTTACCTTCGATGTACAGAAAGAGCACACCGGTATCTCGGAACTTTTGCGCAAGCTGAGCCAGTTTGGTATTGATTTTAAAGACCTGCATTCCAGTCAAAGTTCACTGGAAGATATTTTTGTAAGCCTGGTGAGGGATAAATCATGAATATCTATGCCATCCGCGCTATTTATGTTTTTGAAATGTCGCGTACCTGGCGCACACTGATGGAGAGTATAGCTTCACCTATACTAACTACCTCGCTCTATTTCATAGTGTTCGGTGCAGCGATCGGCTCACGCATGGGTGATATTGACGGTATCAGCTACGGTTCTTTTATTATTCCGGGCCTCCTGATGCTGTCGCTGCTGGGTGAGAGCATCTCCAATGCCTCGTTTGGTATCTATTTTCCGAAATTCTCGGGTACAATCTACGAGGTGTTATCGGCGCCAGTTTCACCAGTAGAAGTCGTTATCGGATATGTCGGAGCGGCGGCCTCCAAGTCATTAATCATTGGTGGCTTAATACTTATCACCGCGAGGTTTTTTGTAGATTACCAGATAATGCATCCGGTAATGATGGTGAGTTTTTTGTTGCTAACGGCGATTTCATTCAGCCTGTTCGGTTTCATCATTGGCCTGTGGGCCGATGACTTCCAGAAGTTGCAGATTATCCCCATGATGGTGATCACACCATTGACCTTTCTCGGCGGTGCTTTTTATTCGATCAGTATGCTACCGCCATTCTGGCAGAAGGTGACTCTTTTCAACCCGGTGGTGTACCTGATCAGCGGCTTTCGCTGGAGTTTTTACGGAGTTGCCGATGTCAATGTTGGTATTAGTCTGGCAATGATAATGGTCTTTATGCTACTTTGCCTGACAGGCATATGGTGGATATTCAAGACCGGATATCGGCTCAAGAACTGAAGGCTCCAGGTATGCAATGTAACAAGCCGGAGGTGGATTACGCAGCACAACATACCTGTGGCACACAGTGAAAGGCTACGCCTTTGGTCTGTGGTTATTGTGGGCATTATTCTGCTTTCGTGTGCTTGGGCAACTTGTTCAGCATCTCCATCCAGTTTCATTTTTACCTGCATTTGATGTTTGGCAAAGTGGCGTCGTGCCCTATGAGGTGTTACTGTGCTCACAGTTATTGATCCTGCTTTTGATGGCTTTTGTCAGTTACCGTTTCAGCAGCAACGTGGTGACACCAGGCCGGCGTCTGGGGATTGGCTTGCTGTGGGTGGGAGGGCTGTATTTTACGTTGATGCTGGGCAGGCTGATAATTGGCCTGTTTATCCTGCCTGGACATCAGTGGTTCGGCCAGTGGTTGCCATCACTGTTTCACCTGGTGCTGGCATTGTTCATAATTCTGCCAGGCATATACCATGTTCGTAGTGATCGATCTCCCTGATTACATGTCCTGCTAAGTTGATGTCATTTTCCGCGCATAGAAAGTCGCTTCTCTTTTCCTGGTCTATTTACCCTGTACTGATGATATCGAGCTTGTTGCTGCATGGCTTACTGCTGACAAATGGTGCAAGCCTGGAAATAGCCACCATGATCCCGGTATTACTGGGCACCGTTATGGTGACCGTCCTGGAGAGGATCATGCCTCATGAAAACTCGTGGCAAGGTACCTGGCAGGATGTTAGGCAGGATGCGGTGTACATGATATTGATCCAGGTGCTGTTTCCGAGGTTGCTGGGCCTGCTGCTGGTGATAGTAGTGGTTGGCAATATATCGGGCCATATACCAGCATCATCATTGTGGCCACATGCCTGGCCGCTACCAGCGCAGGCTGTACTTATGCTGGTTAGTGCCGATTTTCTGCGTTACTGGCTGCACCGGCTGGCGCATGAGAATGCGTTGTTATGGCGCTTCCATGCAGTTCATCATTCCCCGCGTAAACTCTACTGGCTCAATGTAGGCCGTTTCCACCCGCTTGATAAGGCCCTTCAGTATCTGCTAGATGCTCTGCCATTTATCCTGCTTGGGGTAAATGAGCACGTGATCGCTCTGTATTTTGTGTTTTATGCCGTTAATGGTTTTCTTCAACACTCCAACGTGCAAATGAAATTCGGCCCACTAAACTATCTGATCAGCACAGCCGAGCTGCACCGTTGGCACCATTCCCGGATTACTGAAGAATCCAATAATAATTATGGTAATAATCTGATTATCTGGGACATACTGTTTGGTACACGTTACCTGCCAGATGGTCGGGACATACACCAGCTAGGTTTACAAAACGATACCTATCCGATGGATTTCGGCGCCCAGCTTGTAGCACCTTTTACTTCAGTAGCAGAAGTCAGTGATGATAGTCGGTGGCAGCTTATTCAACTAAGGAATTGGGTAACAGGCCTGTGGTTCCGCCTGTACATGCTAATCATCGAAACACTGTACTGGCGGCCATTGCTAAAAGCCACCCGGAATCCTGCGCGCTTACAGCATAAGCTGCTGCAGTCTATCCTGACTAAGAATCAGGATACTCGCTATGGCAAGGACCACGACTTCGAAAGCATCATTAATAGTGAAGCGATTTATACACGGTATTGTCAGTTGGTGGCGGTCAATGAGTACGAGGCGATACGGGCCTATGTTGATGAGCAGATGGATTCTCAGGTGCCGGCACTTATAACGGAAAAACCCGTTCTTTTTGCTGTCACCAGCGGCACCACCGCAGAAGCAAAATTCCTGCCAGTAGGAGAGCACATGCTGAAAAGGTACAAGCGTGATCAGAAACTTTTCACCTATTTACAGTATCGTAGAAAACCTGCTGCGTTTGCAGGCAGCTATCTGGGCATTGTGGGGGCTGGAATTGAAGGATATACCAAGCGGGGCATTCCCTATGGGTCGATCTCCGGTGTCTTGAATATGAAAATGCCGAAGCTTGTACAAAGCAGGTATGTTATACCGGCAGCTGTCTTCGCTATTGATGATTATGAGCTTAAGTATTATCTCATCCTGCGTCTAGCATTGGGCCATAGTGACCTGAGTTATATTGTCTGTGCAAATCCCAGCACGCTGTTAAAGCTTGAATCGCTAATGAACAACAATATGAAAAATTACGTCAGGGATATTGAAATGGGCACCGTCGAAGGCATCACAGAATTGCCGCAAGGTTTACGTGACACTCTGACACAGATATTGAAACCTGATCCGGTAAGGTCCAGGGAATTACGTATAATTGAGCAACAGCAATCCAAAATTCACCTGAAAGATGTCTGGCCCTCGCTGCAGATGATTACCACCTGGACCGGAGGCAGTTGTGGGATTGCTGTCGGAGCACTGCAGCAAAGTATCGATAGCTCGACCGCTATTACAGAGCTTGGTTATGTGTCCAGTGAGTTTCGCGGGACTCTCCCCTATGATGAACAGAATGGTGCCGGCATACCTACGCTACAGGATAATTTTTTCGAGTTTATTGCTGTTGATGAATACGAAAGTGGCCATGCACAATATCAACTATTGCATCAGCTAGATCAGGGCAAAGAATATTATGTCGTGGTGACGACGGGTAGTGGTTTATACCGTTATTTTATGAATGACATCGTCCGTGTAGAAGGTTATTTGAATAAGACACCGCTGTTAGTGTTTGTCCAGAAGGGTAGGGGTGTTACCAGTATTACTGGTGAAAAGATCTATGAGAGCCAGGTCATTGAAGCAGTGAAAACTGCGTGTGATTTGAACCCGGTTTTCTATGTCATGGTGGCAGATCCTGTGCAGTCCAGGTATACCTTATATATAGAAGTCCCGACGATGCATGGACAGTCGATCGACAAAGTGGCTGAACGAATTGATCAGCAGCTATCTATTTTGAATATGGAATACAGGGCCAAACGCGGCAGTGGACGGTTGCTGCCACTGCAAATGTTACGACTAAAGCAGGGCACTGGTGATGTTTACCGCAAGGCCTGTGTCAAACAGGGGCAGAAAGAAGGACAATACAAGCATATTATTCTGCAGTATAAGCAGGACCTGTCATTTGACTTCAATGTATTTCTTGTTTGAATAGCAGCCCCTGATGAACAGAATTAAGCTAACGATTCAATCTCTCAATATCCCGTTTAAACTGGCTTTCTCACATGCTTCTGCGGAACGAAGCAGGACCCAAAGTGTGCTGGTGACAGCCAGCTCCACAGATGGCATTACAGGTTATGGTGAAGCCTGTCCAAGGGAATATGTCACTGGCGAAACCATGGTATCTGTGATGGGGTTCTTTACAAAGCATCATGATGAGGTCAGCAGGTTGCCAGAACTTGCAGCGCTGCGCCAGTGGGTGACGGATCACCAGCTTAGTATTGATGCCAATCCATCTGCCTGGTGCGCCATGGAGATGGCTTTGCTGGATCTGCTGGCAAAGCAACAACAGCAGAGCCTGGAAAAATTTCTGGGTCTTGAGGAACTAGCAGGGGCATTCCGATACAGCGCCATTCTGGGAACTGATAGTGTTAGCATGTTCGACAAACTGTTGAGCATGTATCTGGACATCGGTATGACAGATTTCAAGATCAAGCTGATGGGTAACATGGAAACTGACAGGAAGAAGGTGGCACTGTTAAAACAATATTCTGACAAGAATATTCAGCTCAGGTTTGATGCCAATAATTACTGGAATGAACTGACCCCGGCATATGTCTATCTTCAAGCACTGGAGTATCCGTTCTGGGCCGTAGAGGAACCGCTCACGGCGGGTCACTACGAAGATTTATCCAGGCTCGCCAATTTATTGGGAACGAAAATTATTCTGGATGAAAGTTTCAGCAAAATCGCACAATTCGACCGACTGCTTTCCACTGATGAGTGCTGGATCATTAATCTAAGAGTATCCAAGATGGGTGGATTGCTACGTAGCCTGGCAATTGTAGATAAGGCAATCAATAACGGTGTTCCGATGATAGTTGGCTCTCAGGTTGGAGAAACCAGTTTGCTGACTCGCGCCGGATTGCTGGTCGCGCAAGCGGCAAAGGAGTGCCTGCAGGCACAGGAAGGTGCTTTTGGCACGTACCTGCTTCAGTACGACATCTGTAAACCCAGCCTGATGTTTGGCAGAGGCGGTATGCTTGAGCCAGCAAAGTTTGCTATGCGGGCTAACAGTGGTTATGGTTTACAAGTGACAGCAATAGCATAATCTGGCCAGGCTGCAACTTTTGCAGTTAACAAAATAACCGTAAGCTACTGCTCCCCCGGTTTTCGTTATCCCGTCTATAACTTTAGGCCAGCATAATCTATTCGTTCTACTTCTTTAATTGCTTCTTTAATATATTGTAGTATCAGCCCACTGTGTTCGTATGTTTTATTATAATTGAAAATTACTCAGAAATTTGTGTATAAAATTAACGTAAAATTGCTACCTCAATTTGGCTTTAAATATACCCGGGCATTGACTGCCTGATTAGTATTCTAAGGTTATTCAACGCAGGGATAATACAATGACTTCAGCTGTAAAGATTACTGTTGCCGGTGCTGGTTTTGCTGCATTAACCGGTTTGAAAGAACTACGCAAGCAATTACCTGATGCTGAACTAACGCTGGTGGCGCCAAAACCAGAATTTATTTACCTGCCGAGCTTGATCTGGGTGCCCTATGGGCTGCGTCAAGGGAATGACCTCCGTTTTGATATCCAGCCTTTGTTAAATGATTTGAATGTGAATTTCCTGCGAGGCAGCGTAACCGGAATATCAGACGATGGCAGAGTGCTGAAAACTGATAATGGCGACGTTGAAAATGATGCACTATTGATTGCAACAGGTGGGCGTTACATTAAAAAGCTACCAGGTATTGAGAACGTAATTACCATTTGTGAAGGGATATCAGCAGCTGAGAAAATGGGCAAGAAGATAAATGTACTGCCGGGTGGTACGATTGCTTTAGGCTTTGGAGGCAACCCTAAAGAGCCTTCCGCAATGCGCGGTGGTCCAGTGTTTGAACTGCTGTTTGGTCTGGATACCTGGCTGAGGAAGCAGGGTAAACGTGACAAATTCAGGCTACTGTTTTTTAGTCCTGCTCCACAGCCTGGTAAGCGACTTGGTGAAAAAGCCGTCAAAGGTTTACTGGCAGAAATGAAAAAACGTGGGATCGACACCCATCTTGGACATAAGATTCAGTCCTTCGAGAATAATATTATAAAAACAGAAGGGGGTGAAATAGCTGCAGATCTTATTTTGTTCATGCCGGGCATGACTGGTCCAGCCTGGATAAAGAACTCACCACTTTCGCAGTCAGAAGGTGGTTTCATCAAAGCTGATGGCAGGGCTCAGGTCACTGGCATGGAGCGTGTCTATGTGGCAGGCGATGCAGGAAGTTATCCTGGCCCCGACTGGATGCCAAAGCAGGCACATATGGCGGACCTGCAGGCAAAGGCAGCTGCAAAAAATATTGTACTGAACGTGGCAGGCAAAGCCGCTACTGCAAAATTCAAGGTGGAGCTGATATGTATTGTCGATACGCTGGATAAAGGTATCCTGGTATATCGTAGTGAAACTCGTGGTGTGGTAATGCCAGCCATGACACCGATGCACTGGGCAAAATCTCTATTTGAGAAAGTGTATTTACGAAATTTGCATAAATCTAACTGATATACCGCCTATATTCATTCTCTTTTATTGCCCATATTTAGATAGGATACCTGCAGCTTAATATCCGTTAGCATTCTGAGAATTAGCTATCGAATATAGCGATGACTACCAATCGATCTTCTTCCGGGTAGAAACTGATCACAAACGAATGAGTGTTCAAGTTTAAACCGATCATGTATGTATACTTTCTCAACTACAATTCTGTTGCTCGTTATCGTTGCAATGATCGTCAATGACATCAGGATCAGGGAACCTATCATGGAAAAAAGTTCACCTTAACTGATCAGTGGTACATTTACTCGGACATAGCTCTTTTTAAAAGGGCTAAACTTACATAAAAAGAATATAAAATAGAGATGAAGTATGTTTTTGTTTTGCATATCTATTCGTCATGACATCCATAAGGAAGAAATAGAATAGCGAATGAAGGATGCATAAAGATCAAATTTCTTCTATAACCAGAGCGCGTCTCTGGTATCAATATCCTGTTACCTGGGTATTTGCCCTGCTGCTTATCCTGATAGTATTAATTAGCTTACTGGGCATTTATAGCCTGCATAAGATTGAAAAAGAGTTTCTACAGCGATCACTGCTCAATATTGAAAAGCTTCGCCTGCTTGATGAAATGGTCCACCACTCGCGGCAGCGTTCAGTGCTATTACGCGACCTGGTGATTGCCAGTGATCCGTTTGATCAGGATGAAATTATCCAGAAACACTATGCCCTGGCAACTCATTATTTATCTGCCAGAAACGAACTCGTGGCAAAGCGTTTAAATGAAGAAGAGCGTAAAATCCTCGACCATATAATTGCAATGAATAGAAAGGGCTATACTCTGCAGCAGCAAATTATAGAGTTGGCTACTTCAGGTCAGCAGGATAAAGCACTAGAGTTAATTGCTACTGAGCTGGAGCCAAATCGCAGGCAACTCTACCCTGATATGATGATGATGAGGGAAATGCTGGTTGACTCGTCAACTTCCTCAACACAAGTAGCGCTAGAATTCATGGATAGTTACCGGACGATCCTGGCATGGTTGCTTGTTATAGCTATTGTTACCGGTTTTAGTATTGCCTGGCTTGCCTATCAAATTGATTCCCATCACAGCAGGCGTTTGCTATGGCAGGCCTGCCATGATCCCCTTACCGGACTCGGCAATCGCTATGAAGCCGAATCACAGATTCAGGCACTCATTGATGATGCGAGACAAAATGATGCAAGTCATGCCTTACTGTATCTCGATATTGACCAGTTCAATATCGTCAATAACACTTCGGGACAGACTGCTGGCGATGAACTACTTAGACAGCTGGCAGCACACATGCGTGAATCAGTTGGCGATGATATTGCTATTGACCGAGTCGGTAGTGATCAGTTTGTAATTCTTCTAATGAATAAGAGTATTGAGGAAGTGAAATCCACTGCCCGACAGATACTGGACGGTATCACTAGCAATCGTTTTGAATGGTTAGACAGGAGTTATGATATTACTGCCTGCATTGGCATCGTACCGGTCACAGCTAGCAGGGATAATGTCGAATCGATCTGGTCCGATGCTTATATCGCTTGTGATGTTGCCAAAGAAAAAGGTGGTGATCGCATACAGGTGTCTGAGGAGACAAGTGAGGAAACAAAATTACGCAGGGAAGGGATGGACTGGACTTCACGTTTACGTCACGCGATGAATGACGACAGGATTGTTCTGTTCAGTCAGGATATAAGGTCGATGAAAAATGGCATTGCACACAGTGAGATTCTTGTTCGTTATGAAGAGGAGAATGGAGAAATTGTTCCTGCAGCACACTTCATTCCGGCAGCTGAGCGATATAACCTGATCACTGAAATCGATCTTTATGTCGTTCGTAAAACAATCCAGTTCATGGCTCATGATAATGATAGGCGAAGTTATTCTATTAACCTGTCTGGCATGAGTCTGGGAAATCGCGAACTGCTGGATTCTATTATTACAGGGCTTGAAATTTATGATGTTGATCCTGAACATCTCTGTTTCGAGATCACTGAAACAGCAGCAATTAGAAATGCTACATCTGCAATTCAGTTCATGAATGTACTACATGGGCTCGGTTGTCATTTCTTTCTTGATGATTTCGGCACAGGGCTGTCATCATTTGGTTATCTGAAAACTTTGCCACTGGATATAATCAAGATAGATGCCCATTTTATTCGGAATATTGAGAAAGACTCGGCAAATCGGTCGATTCTCGAGGCCATTAATACGATAGCCCATGGGTTTGGCATGAAAACAGTCGCAGAGGGAGTGGAAACCGAAACTCAGCTGGCAATTCTCGGTGCAATTGGTATAGATTATGTTCAGGGTTACCTGGTAGACAGGCCCTCTAGATTGCTGGCAGCATAAATTAAAATATCACGTAACCATATGTGACGGCGTGATTAACCTGCCTGGGTCGATTTTTTCCATTATTTAACTTACAACCCTGTTTATTGTCATCATTACAGATAAAAATCGCGTAGATCAGAAGGCCATAAATTAATAAATATCTTACTGGATTCCGGCAATCGACAGTATAACTTTTGGGTTATTAGTTAAGATGCTTTTTTCTAATAAATGAGCTGGTTATAAATGTCAAAAAAAAGAAATCACAGCAGATTCGTGATGCATCTCATAATTTTACTGACAGTCACGAACACGTTTGCGGCTGGCGATACTTCATTACCTGTTGGCCTCGAGATGCGACACCAGCTGTGGAATAGTTTTGCCGAGAAATTATATACTGTACATAAGAAAAGGCTGGATAATAGTGATTATTATACAATGGAAAATATTGGTGGCTATGGTGGGCTTACCAATGAACCTGAGTATTATCGAGAAGTTAAGTATTTCGATAGAGAGAGCAGGCAGCTGCTTAGTATTGTTAAATGGGAATTAAAGTTTTCGAATGACTTTCATATGATTGATTTGTTCATATATGACGATGAAAACAGGATTAAAAGAGAATACACGGCGACTTATCTTCCATCGCGCAGAACATCCCCGTCTGAAGCACTGATCATCCTTCATTATTACAGGAATAATCTTCACAGTGTCAGGGAGTTTGATGCATCAAATGTGCTTCTCTATGAACAGTGTACTGATACAGAACAGGGTGACAAGGTCATTTTCTCCCTTGATTATGTTGATATCCCTGAGTCTTATTCTGAACTTGATAAAGATGAGCAAGAGGCTTATCTGGCATGCTTTGGTCATGCAGCAAATTCGGCTGAGCCTTATCTCGATCCACTAGTAGAGCTTTCTGCAATAAAATAAATTTCTTTATAGCAAAAATATTATATTGATAACTGATTATGTCGCTGGATGTTGAGAAAATACTAAATAATGCTCGCTCTCTGGCAAAGGCTGGCAAGAAAGAAGAGTCGCAGATGTGCCTGCTGGCAGTTCTAAAAGAAGAACCGGATAATATTGCTGCATTACTGATGCTGGGTGGTGCATATTTCGTTGACAATAACCTGAAAGAAGCAAAAGTTGTTTTCGAACGCCTGGTATCAATCGAACCGGGCTCAGGTCAGTATTCCATAGCACTCTTCAATGCGCTTTGGCGGTTGCAGCAAACAGATGAAGCACTGGAAGAAATCAGGCGGTTTATATCAGTGGCAGACAAGCAGACAGAGAAAGAAACCATTGAGCAATATATGTCTATCCTTGAGACCATTGAAGGCCAGGGCACTAAATGATCGGCAACAAAATGGCTGTCACGTTTTTAGCTTACCAGACGGTTTTTTTTATTCTATTTTAAGCAGACACCGGCAACTGGATATTGACCTGTGAAGTAAAGATATCTGGTCATGCATAATGACCGACAATATTAATGTCTATTTATTGATCCCATCGCGGGTAATATCAGTCTCTGTATAAATAAACAGGGCAGGTATCCCGAATTTTTTTATCACAGCGTTATAAAAATGCATCGTAAGGATTCTGCAGTATAGCTTTGGTTTCAATTCTGTATCAATGTATGATAATAAATTCTGCATAAATAATACTGGACAAGATTATTGGCACTCAGCGGATGAAATATTTTTAATTAAGATAAATCGATTAAGAGAATGATTGATTTAATACAGAGTAATGAAACGATAATCTGGTGGTTAGTTGCGACATCAGCGTTTACTTTTTTTGCCTCACTTATATTAGTGCCGATTATTGTTGTACGTATCCCGGCTGATTATTTTGTGTATAAGAAACGTCACCCGACGCCACCTGTAAGATACCCGCCTTTGTTACGCATTGTAGTGCTGGTAATCAAGAATGTAATTGGCCTGATTCTGTTTTGCGCAGGTGTAATCATGATCTTTTTTCCTGGACAGGGATTATTCACCATGTTTATTGGCATGATGATGATGAACTTTCCTGGTAAATATAAGCTGGAGCGCTGGATAGTGGATCGTGGTCCAGTAATGAAGTCTATAAACTGGCTACGCCGGCGAGCCGGCCATGAGCCTTTATTAATGCATGATGATCCTATAGCTGGTGATGACAGAACAGCTGTCACTGATAGCCGAAACAAACTGGACTGATAAGGCGCCGGGTATGTACAGAGCTGTATTAGCAATTAAATCTGCCCAAAATGTAAGCAGGTATTCGATTCCATCAAGCGTTAATCATTACTGCAGCAAGACAGCGAAATAGCACACAGGGCTGTACGTTTTGTAGATTTATTTCCCTTGCTGGAAAACGAGCATTCTGCACTTCAGATGACACCCTTGCGAGCCATGGTCGATGAAGGCAGACTGGAGGATGTGATTGCTCAGTTAGAAAAGAAACAGTAGAGTGTTATACAAGCAGATGAATATATCGTTGTAATATCATATAAAAAGGTAGTGATAATGACGCAAATAAAGTTTAGCGGCAGTTGCCTCTGCGGTTCAGTAAAATATGATATAGAGGGTGACCTCAAGCGTTTTTCCCACTGCCATTGTCAACGATGTCGTAAAGCAACAGGTACGGGGCATGCAAGCAATATTCTGGTGTCTCCCCAATCAAGCTTGAACTGGACCGGGGGAGAGTCATTGCTAGCTCGTTACAAGGTGCCCGAGGCAAACAGGTTCTATAACTGTTTTTGCTCAAAGTGCGGTAGCCCGATGCCTAGAGAAATCTCGCAACTTGATGCAGTTCTTGTACCAGCCGGATCAGCGGATGGCGAATTACCCGTATTGCCACAGCATCGCATCTTCTGGGATTCGCGCGCGTTATGGTCGTGCCCGGCAGGTAATCTCCCTGTCTTTTCAGAATATCCTGAATAAGGCAGTCTGTAGACATCTGATTGTTTACATTTTGTAATCAATGATAAAAGCATTTCTATCAACGCTGTTAATACCGCTGGGTATATTTTCCATTGCATTGTTCCTGTTGCCGTGGATTGATGAGGTACCTGATGGCCTGGAAGTGGTCAGGCACTATGCTCCCTATCCCGTGCTAATTTTCACTTTGCTGCTTAGTCTGTCATTTAATCAGACAAGGCTGTTTTTTGTTCTATATCTGACTGCAATTTTCCTGGCACTGATACTGGGAGATGTGAAACCCCCTGTATTTTTTACTCCGATAGATGAATTTAAGTTTATACAACTGGTTTTTCTGCTCTATCTTATTGCCGTTGTATTCTTTCTGTTTATAAAAGAGAGAGGCATTTTTACTGTGCGAGGGATTATCCGTTTACTTCTATGTAGCGGATTACCACTGATTCCTCTGTACCTGGCAGGGGAGCAAACATTGCTTAATTTAGACTGGCTAAGCTTTATTATCTTTCCACAGGAAATCAGCCAGAAGCTGCCTTTCCCGGATATCACGGTAGCATTCTATCTTTTTATCATGTCGATATTGATTGTATTATTGTTTTACCGGCCGGGCGTAGTAGAAAGTAGTTTTTTCAGTTTGTTAACAGGAGCAGGCCTGGCTCTGTATTTTTTTCCTGCAATGGCAAGAGTAGAGTTTATATTTACCAGTGCACTGCTGGTCGTGCTGGTTTTTATTCTCCGAAACAGCTTTATCCTTGCTTATCACGATGAACTTACAGGCCTCGCGGGCAGGCGATCCCTGCGTGAGTTTATGAATAAGCTTGGTAGTTTGTATAGTATTGCCATGCTTGATATAGATTTATTTAAAAAAATTAATGACCGCTATGGTCATGATGTTGGAGACCAGGTATTGAAAATGGTCGCCGGGCATATCGCTAATGCAGGTAAAGGTGGAAAGGCCTACCGTTATGGTGGCGAGGAGTTTGCACTGGTTTTCGCTGGAAAGAATCGCGATGATGTAAAACCCTGTCTGGAAACTCTGCGACAGACAATCGCCGAGGCAAGTTTTACAGTGCGTGGAAAAAACAGACCAAGGAACAAGCCTAAAGCAGTTAACAAAATACCAGCTTCTGTCAGAAGGTCTGTGCGAATTACTATTAGTATTGGTGTTGCTGATAATCAGGGAGCAGGCAATACACCAGAAGAGGTGCTCAAGATTGCCGACAAGGCATTGTATCGTGCCAAGAAGAAGGGTAGAAATCGCCTAAGCACTTGAAGTGCCATTATTTTATCTATGTGACTAGTGATTTATCTGTTGTGTTTAAATGATATCTGCGAGCGTAATAAAGCGGGGCTGCTGATGAAACATCGATTTTCGATGTGTCTGTTGCTGTTGCTCAGCCTTGTGACCTTGACTATAGATGCCAAGGAAGTCCTGTCTATAGAGATTCTTGGAGAAGAATTCTCCGTTGACCGGCATCCTGCCTCGGGCAACCAGCTAATACTGTTTATATCGACTGGCTATGAGATGCCAGAGCGTATCAACAGCATTGCAGCAGGTGTTGCAGCACTAGGGATTGAGTTCTGGCATGTTGATCTACTTGAAAATCTTTTTTTACCCAAAGCCGCCAGCACCTTCCGGAATATGGATGGTCGATATGTAGCAGGTTTGATTACACAGGCACATGCTCTTAGCGGCAAGCAAGTGACTGTTATGACACGGGCATATGCTTCTATTCCCACTCTACGAGGCATCCGTAAATGGCAGCAACAGCAGGCTGCTGGTCAAAATAAATTAAGCCAGATTCAAACAAATTCGGGCGGGTCAGCAAGCATCTATTTGAACGGGGTAATTCTCCTGTCACCTGAACTCTTTATAAAGATACCAGAGCTTGGTCTTGAACCTTTATTTGCACCGGTTGCATCTGCTACGAATATCCCTGTTGTGCTTTTTCAAAGTGGTAGTCGCGGTAATCGATGGCAGTTACATAAGGTGATAGATAAACTTCAGCAGGGAGGTGCACAGGTCTATTCAAAATTATTTCCAGGCGTTACCGGTATATTCTATGCTGGTGATACTGCGGCGGAAACTATTAATTTATTAACAAAGCTGCCTGATGAAATAATTCGTGCTAACCAGCTACTTGTAAATACGCATACGCCTATAGAGGTACAGCCTGTTGAGGCTATATCATCAGCACCGGGTGGCAACCTTGATACATCGCTGAGACCGTTCAAGGGAAACCCTGTACCGTCACCACTGAGTCTTTTCACTGTACAGGGTGAGAAGGTAAATCATACTGATTACACGGGTAAGGTTACACTTGTTAATTTCTGGGCCAGCTGGTGTGGTCCATGTGTCGAAGAAATTCCATCGTTGAATCGCTTACTGGAAAAGATGAAAGGTAAACCATTCGAGTTGATATCTATTGATTATGCTGAACAACGGGATAATATCCGGGAATTTATGAAGGCAGTAGATGTTGATTTTCCGGTACTTCTAGATACCGATGGCAAGGTCTCAGCGCTATGGAATGTAGTGGTATTCCCATCAACTTTTGTCATTGCCCCTGATGGAACGATAGTTTACGGGGTAAAGGGAGGTATACACTGGGATACCCCCGAAATAATGCAAAAGATTACTGACCTGATGGATGACCGATCTTATTAATTAGCTGGCTATTTTCTGATCTCCACTGCTAGCAGGCGGATCTTCTTCCTTGCGCATGAAATTTGCTATACCGTCGTCGTCCTGAGTTTTTTCCTCGCCGAGGATACTCCATTCCGCCTTTGGTTTTGCATCATCAACATGATCATTCCGTTTGCTATTTAGCTTGATGTGTAGCTTCAGTTCATTTAAAGAATCTGCATTCCGCAAGGTGTCCTCAATCGTTGTTTTTCCTGACTCATATAGCTCAAACAGTGCTTGATCAAAAGTACGCATCCCGTGTTTGGCCCCCTTCTGCATTTGTTCTTTCAGGTCGTGAACCAGTCCTTTAAAAATAAGCGACTGTACCATGGGTGTATTCATGAGAATTTCAATGGCGGCGCAACGGCCTTTTTGATCGGCCGTTGGTATCAGGCGCTGAGACATGATGCATTTCATATTCAGTGACAAATCCATCAGCAGCTGCTGACGCTTTTCTTCCGGGAAGAAGTTAATGATTCGATCCATTGCCTGGTTTGCGCTATTGGCATGTAGTGTTGCCATGCACAGATGACCTGTTTCAGCAAAGGCGATAGCGTATTCCATCGTTTCCTGGTCTCGTATTTCACCAATCAATATGACATCTGGTGCCTGTCGCAGGGTATTTTTTAATGCCGCAAACCAGTTTTTTGTGTCTACCCCTACCTCACGCTGTGTTACCAGGCAGTTTTTGTTGCTGTGAACGTATTCAACAGGATCCTCGATGGTAATGATGTGTCCATGTGAATTTTCATTGCGATGGTCGATCATTGCAGCAAGGGATGTTGACTTACCTGAACCTGTTCCACCGACAACAATGACCAGACCACGTTTGGCCATACTTACTTCCTTCAAAACTTTCGGTAGTTGAAGACTGTCGAAATTTGGAATTTCTGTTGTGATGGTACGTAAGACCATGCCAACATGACCTTGTTGCTGAAATATATTTACACGAAAACGTCCAATTCCTTTTGGGTGTATAGCGAAGTTGCACTCTAATTCTTCTGCGAACTCTGCACGCTGTTTTTTATTCATTGCGGCATTGGCAATAGCTCGAGTATGTACTGCACTTAGTCGCTGGTCAGACACCGCTGTCATTTCACCATGGACCTTAATAGATGGCGGGAAATTTTCTGATATAAAAAGATCTGAAGCCTCTTTGCTTAACATTATTTTTAGCAGATTATTAAGATAATCGACGGCCTGTTCCTGATTCATCATGTGCTCTCATTTGATTTTGTCTGGTTCTAGTATAGACGCTATCAGGGAGAATTTATGATTAATTGCTGTCAATGTCTGTCACTGTGTGAAAGCAGAGTTCGTGCGCTGTTTGAGCTGGCGTTCGCGGCTTTTATATGGAGTTACTGGTATGATGATTCTGGCCACGCCAGATGCGGTCTGACTGATAGAAAATAGTCGCTTCAGGAAGAATCAGCGTTTAGTCTCTGCTACTGTCAGAGGGTGTAGTAGTACTAGTAGCAGCAGTAATTATCATCATTGTGCTAAGCAGAAATATATTTGTTCTAGCCAGCAGTTGAGAATGCCATTACTGCTACAGGCTGCAGAGATACTGCCCCGTTCTTGACCCGCAGAAGCTGCGTGGTTTAGCTACTGACTCCCCTTTCTATCCACTTGCGGATACGATTTGAGTCACCAATGGGCGTCAGTTTTCCGTATGAGTTTAACAACACGATGACAAGAGGTTGATGGACAATTTCCGCCTGCATAGTCAGGCAACGGCCCGCTTCATTTATATAACCTGTCTTACTCAGGCGGATTTCCCAGTTCTTGTTTTTAAGCAGTCGGTTTGTGTTGCCGTAATGAAGCGGCCCATGTCCCTTGAAAGGAAAGACCGTCTTTTTTCTGGTAGTTGTGGCCTGTCGAATTAGTGGGTACTTCATGGCAGTGCGCACCATGGTAACCAGATCCCTGGCCGAGGCAGTATTACCTGACTTGAGTCCGACCGGGTCGGCAAATCGGCTATTCTTCATACCGAGGGATTTTGCCTTATTATTCATCGCTTTGATAAAAGCAGACATACCACCGGGGTAGGTGCGGCCCAGTGAGGCAGCAGCGCGGTTCTCAGAAGACATCAGGGCCAGGATAAGCATTTCTCTGCGTGTCAGTGACGCGCCATATTTCAGACGTGACCCTGTTCCACGAATTGTGTCCCTGTCGGCTTTTGTGATGGTGATTTTTTGGTCGAGTGGTAACTTTGCATCAAGAGTCACCATGGCAGTCATAAGTTTGGTGATGGATGCTATGGGCCGGGCTTTGTTGGCATCTTTGGCATAGACATCATTACCATAAATGTCCACAACGAGTGCTGACGCAGACTTGAGCTTTAGTTTGTTAGGGTTTAGAGAGCTCCATTTATTTATAGCAGCTGTTTTCCTGCTATTAGTCTCGTTACCTAATTTTGCAACCTGTATTGAGTTATTCTTTGTGTTGTCCCATAAATCAGTGTTATCCCATAAATTATCCTTTGCTGATGTTGTCGATGTGCTCAGCAGAGTGAGTGTAAGCAAACAGAATAGAACTGGTTTTTTCATCTTTTACGTGGTTCAGGTCTAATTGTCTAATTAAGGAGTAGAATTATAAATTTGTGAATAAGTTTATCCCATAACATTCATAATAGCAGGAAAATATTAAAAATTTTAATAAATCAGAGATAGAGAGTCCTAATGGTATTTTGAAACCTTGTTTCTACCCGATTGTTTGGATTCATACATCGCATTGTCTGCCGCGCTCATCAATTCATCTATACTTGTGCTGGCATCATATTTTTGACTGAGTACACCGATAGAAAGTGTGACATGTATTTTTTCGTCGTTCCAGGTAAAGGTTGTGTTCTCCATGGTCTGACGTAGCTGTTCAGCCCTGTTAAGCAGCGTACTCTCATCACAATTGAAATGTGCAACAAACTCATCTCCTCCATATCTCGCAATAATGTCGCCGGGACGAGTAGACTTGTGTAATTCTTCGGCGACACGGGTTAATACGTAATCACCGGCTGCATGACCATGTTTGTCATTAATCTGCTTAAAATTATCAATATCCAGTAACATGATACCGATATCAGCGCCAGAAGAATTGTTTAGTGTTTCATTAAGGGTATTTTCAAAATATCGCCGGTTGCCAATTTCGGTCAAATAGTCACGCACACTCAATTTATGCAGGCGCTCATTGGCTTCTCGTAACTCGTGTGTTGCCCGGTCAACCTTTTTTTGTAGAGAGTCGTTTAACTGAACAATCTCGCTACTTGAGTCTCTGAGGCGAACTACCAGCATGGATAGTGCATCCCACAGCTGGCGCACCTCCAGTGGGCTGTGTTCAGGTACCACACCTAAAGAATCTTTAGATGAAGAAATATCCAGCTTACTGGCTTTAGAAGCAAGAGTGTTTATTGGTTTAGTAATCCATCGTGTCAGAAAGAACGCGGCAATGACTGCGACTAGAATACCAAAGAGTGACCATATCACGACCCTGAATATCATTGCGTTAACGGTATCTTCTATTTCAGACATTGGTTGAGGAACCATGATGCCCCAGCCAAGTTCGTTGATTCCTGCAAATCCCGCAACCATGGAGGCTTTCATGAAACTGGAATAAAATTCCATTACACCAGTTTCACCCTTGATCATTTTCTGAACAATCGGCCAGTCTGAAATATCACGTATTTCTTTAACCCATTCAGGGTTTGGGTGTGCAATCACCTGACCTTCGCTATCAACAATAGCAGCATGCCCTTTTATGCCAAACTGAATGTTGCTGCGAATTATCTCAACAGGTTTCAAATCAAGTTCTGCAAACAGAACTCCGCTAATCTGTCCGCTGGAATTTATTATGGCCTGGCTCATGACAATGGCCGGTTCGCCAGTAATTAAGCTGGCATGAACACTGGAGATGTCAGAGGCCCGGTTTTCCAGAACACGCTCGAAACACGGGTGCGTGCTATAGTCTGGTCTATGTGAGCCGTTTTGGATGTTGTCAGCAACAGATAACGCATTGAGTTCTCCATCAGTAGAGAGTAGCGCTATGGCATTGAATCCATCAAGAAAATGGACTGCCTGGTCAACTAAGCTCTGATATTGTGCTAAATCCTGATAGGACAATTGATTGATAGTGCTGGCCAGAATCTGTAATGACTGATGGTGACTACTGACATACATCTTTAGTGGCTCAGCAAGATTCTGTGCCAGTAGCTGGTGCTTCTCTATCAATTCCTGACGCTGATGCTCCCAGGCCGTTCTGTAAAGGAAAGGTGCAATTATGCCTACTGGTAATAATGACACCAGTACGATACTGAGCAGAACCAGGCTAGATATAGACCGGTTTTTTTTAACAGTGGGATCGATAACGGCTCCCCCCCCCTCATGACATATTATTTTCTAATTATTTGCTAATACTGGGTATTTAACCCTTAATGATACAAATTATAGACTTTATTTTGCAGATATAAAGTCAGAAAGGCCGGCTGCTCTTTAGCTCGGGGTTTTGTGAGAAGGTCACTGAACTATTGTCGCTATTTTAATATATTAACAATATCTAATATGCAATGGTGCGGTATCATGAAAAAAATAATCTATTCTCTTGTTCTGGGTACTTTATTACTGGCTGGCTGTTCCGATTCGGGTTCATCAACCTCATCGGGTGGCGGAGGGACTGGCACATTAAGTACTGAAGAGGTGCAAACACTGGTTTATATGCGTGAAGAGGAAAAACTGGCACGTGATGTCTATCGCACCCTGTATGATCGCTGGAACCTGTCAATATTTAATAATATTTCCGAATCTGAGCAAACGCATATGGATACACTTGCCGCAATGCTAGCGACCTATGGAGTTGCTGATCCAGTGACTAGTGATACTACGGGCAGTTTTACAAACCCGGTGCTGGCATCTCTGTATGATCAACTGGTTGCTCGAGGAAGCATCAGCTCTGCCGAGGCCATTCAGGTAGGTATATTCATCGAAGAGACCGATATTGCTGACCTGCAGAAGGCTATTTCCGAATCGACGCATGATGACCTGATACGTGCCTATGAAAACCTGCTGCAGGGATCATACAATCATTTGCAGGCATTTAGCGCCCAGGCAGGTTGAGATTATATATGCACTGAATCTGCGCACTATCTCACACTACTAACCTGGCAGGCTGGTGCAGGATGTGTTTCAGGGACGCCGTGGTTTGACATAGGGAAAGATACCGAGATATTCGCGTCTCCACCAGTTACCGGTCTCGGAACGTTGCTCAGGTGTAGTAAAATGATATCGGTAGGCCAGTACCCGTATATACCGTGGTGGTTGTTGCGGGAAAGGATTATATTCCAGTAAATCTAGCACCTGGGGTGAGCCTTCATGAAGGCGTCTCAACAACTGTCGGAACCAGTAGTCGTCCATACTCGACTGCGGCGGGATAAACCACATCATCCAGTCGAGTCGAGGTTGATGTGGAATATTAAATCGCGGCGCTCTGTCTACTGGTCCGGGTTTGTATTTGAAAATATAACTATACCAGTTCCTGCCATCATACGAGCCCTGTATTTCCAGTTCCTGTCTTTCAGTTTGCATGGTCGGAAAGATATGAAAGATATGACCAATACCATATTGATGGGAGACTGAGCTTGTGCTGACGAGGATCTCCGGAACAGGATTCCTGGTCACTTTCCAGTAGAAAGTTGTGAGGCTGCTGGTAATAATTATCACTGCAGCAAGACCCAGAACTGATGTGGAAAGAATACCAGCCTGTTTTCCATGATTAATTATTCGTTGTTGCAGACCATTTGGCATAATCCGCGAAACAATCCTGTCATCGAGCAGGAACAGGCATAGTAAAATAATCAACAGGTTAACGAAATTATGATTGCTGGTTGCGATAATCAGTACTTGCATGAAAATGGTTACAGCTGCTGCAAACAGCCTGAATCGCCGTGGAAGAAAAATGAAAAACGGAATTATTAGCTCTGTTGCAAAGGTCAGTAGCACACCTGCCTTCAGAATAAACTCAGGTAACTGGTGAAAATACCAGCTGCCTATATGGGGCAGCGGCTGGGTCTCAAAGTAGGTATTCAGAGCTGTAAGTCCGGCCCACGCCGGGTCTCCAGTTTCCAGCTTGAAGAAGCCGGACATAAAGCGGAAGCGGAACAGCAGCCAGTGGTAAAGAAAGATCACAAGACCTGTCGGGTTTCGTGTCAGAAAAATTGCCAGAAATCCGCTTTCAAGAAGTAGCGTATCCCACTGAAAGCCAAGGAAAATACCACTGGCATGGAACAATGATAGATACAGAAGAAACATGCCAGAAAGAGCAAACAGCCGAAAGCGATCGAAAAATAGCAGAACCGCAAGAATTACTCCCGCATAAGCCGCACCGGTAAGGGCGGTATCCGAGGCATCCAGCCAGAACACATTGGGAATGAGCACCCAGGCCTGCTTACCCATGTCCCTGTAGGTATTTGTAAGATACTGATGAAAAGGAAGGAGGCCATCAGGGCCTGCAAGGCCACTAATCTGAACTGCAAGAGAAAGAAACGCGGCAAAATAAATTAGTGCGAGTATCTTTAGAAACAGCCAGCTGGTGAGGCGATATTCGTCAGCGGGTTTGAAAAGACCGGCGAATTTATTTCCCATCATTGATTCCCTGGGTCATTGCGGGTTCGGTGTACAATGAATTATCTCATTGCTTTCCTGTTTTCTGCCATTGCTGGACATGCTGCAACCAGCTGTTCTGCTAAAACACACGAATATATTACTGGATGCCTGTATACATCGAAACAATAACCAGCTATTTGTTTTTAGCTGTTGAATAAGTTATTAATTAGTTAGATGTTCAGAGAAACTGCCTTGTTTTGATGTGCTCGATTCCCCAGGAGCCAGAATGCAATTGCCAGAACGATACAGCATAGATACGCGAGGGCGTAGTATGGAGCGGAGGCGGAAAGTGCGAGGACAAGTAGTCTGGATGTTAGAGCAGGGTTTGCCAGCAGATAGCCAATGACAGAGAACAACACATCCAGGATAGGTGAACAGGCACTGCCTTTTGATGTTCCCGGCTGGATCAACTGGATTGCTCAGGATGAAAGTGGCGTCTGGTGGGGGTATACCGTTGAGCCACTGCGGAATGACCGTGGTTGGTACGAGAATGAAGTCGGTGATTATATTCGCCTCGGTGTAACTGTCCCGAATAACTGGGTTGATTCGCTGCGTAGAGTCAACAACGGCTCGTAGTAAAAAAGCTGGTGTGCAGATTGCAGCACATGAAGTCCGGTGGTTCAGCAGAGAATAAACTTTGTTGACATAGAAAAGGCAGTGCCTGCCATGACGAAATCGAATTTAAAATGAGAAATCCCATATAATAATCAGCAGGTGAAGAATTCAACTAGTACAGCTAGAATTCATGGATCAAAAATATACTAGAGCAGACAGGTGTGAAAAAGTGAGTAATGTGATGGGTGTATTGCTGGACGGTGTAGCGCAACTTGAATATGACAGGGAAAAGTTGCTACCAGAACACCAGGCGGCTTATCTGGATAAAATGGATGAGCAAATGGCTAAGGGGATTACCATAGGTGATGAAGAAGTCATTAACCCGGATATTAATCAGCGTGCCCAGTTTGTGGTGGCAAACCTTCTTCATGCGTTAAAAACAGATAATGAGCAGGTAGCCGGTGCTATGTGCAGTTATCTTGCCATCCGCTTACCTGATTTGAAACAGGTAAAAATTAATGAAAATGATGGTGAAGTGTCCATCGAATTCGATTTTGATAATGAATACCATAACCAGGTAGCAGTAGATTTTAATTTGCACTAGCAATAGATCAGCGATAAGTCTCACCAATGCTACCAGTACTATACTCATTTCGGCGATGTCCCTATGCCATGCGGGCACGTATGGCGCTACAGTATAGCGGTGTAAAGGTAGAACTCCGTGAAGTTCTTCTCAATGACAAGCCTGATGATATGCTCAGGCTGGCAAACAAGGTGACGGTTCCAATACTGGAACTTGCTGATGGAAGAGTCATCGACGAAAGCTGGGATATTATGATTTGGGCGACGAGACAAAATGATCCTGATTTGTGGCTGGGATCAGGTCAGTCTAATCTGTTTAAATCCGAAGTGCTGATCGAGATGAATGATTATTCATTCAAGACAGATCTGGATCATTACAAGTATGCCGACCGCTACCCGCAATACCCCGCAGAATACTATCGTAGTCAGGGGGAAGAATTTTTGCAGGACCTGGAACAGGCATTAAGCCAATCTAAATATCTGTTGGGAGGATCGCTATCTATCGCAGATATAGGCATATTCCCCTTCATCCGGCAATTTGCTTTTGTCGATAAAGCCTGGTTTGACCAGGCACCGTATCCAGGACTTCAGTCGTGGTTGCAGGAACTGCTGGAATCATCGCTGTTTGAATCTATTATGTTGAAGCTTCCCGTCTGGAAGCAGGGCGATCAGCCAGTCATATTTCCAGTATGAAGTTTGTGCGTTACCTGCTAGATACTGCCAGGTGTACATATAGATGGTGTTGATTTTCTTTTTGTTGACTTATTGTCGACTTTCTTATTACGGACAATTGTCTAGTCAGATTGAGTTTGTCCTTTAGCCTGTGACTGCTGTCGGTGGACTGACTTCAGATTGGGAGCCCAGTTTTCAATCCTTTTTTGTACCTTGAATTCAGAAAGCAACAGACCACAGATTTTACAGCGTGCATTTTGATTGCTGGAATAAACATCCTGCTTACTGAAATAGTGCTGATGTTCACCATGCAATGCATAATCGATCCTGGCGCGAAAAATTTCCTTTTTCTTCAGAATCAGACGGCTCTTTTTATCTATATACTCACTGACAGTACTAAGCTCATTATTATTACGACCAAACATTGCTTCCTCATCTTCTGAATAACGTTTTTGATGCTAGTATACTCTTTTACAAGCGAATTACTATAACTAGCGGCAGCCATATTTCCGAAGACATTACCATCCGCGTGATGAATTCCTCAGACACACAAATTCCTTAATAATCAACGTATAAGCATGAACTTTGCAAGGGGCTGCCGCCGGCGCTGCATGGCAGACATTGACATCTGAGAACGGTACAGGCCTTCACTTTAGTCGACAGGATAACTTTACAGGACAGGGTAAAAAAAGAACAGTGATGCCGCCATTCACGACGGAACTGTTTGCTGATCAGGTAGCTACGACAGCCATCTGTATCATGTAGACACAGCGTCACAAGCCGATGTTAAACGACTCCTCTGATGCTCATAGTGTCTATATCTATGTCTGATTTATCAGTCGAGGAATTTTCCGCCGCGCAATCTTTGTTCCTCCATCTTTTCCAGTTCTCTTGAACCGGAAAGGACAATCTCTGGATCAGGAACATAATTCAGATCGGGATCGAGGCGTTCATACGGTACAGAATTGAGAATTACCTTCATCGCATTAATCCTGGCCTGATGCTTGTCATTCGAGCGGATGATTTTCCATGGAGAATGCGTGGTATGGGTTTTTTTCAGCATCTCATACTTTACATTGGTAAACTCATCCCAGCGCTCCTGTGCCTGCACGTCAACTTCGCTAAGCTTCCATTGTCTCAGGGTGTCATGCCTGCGGCGTTCAAAACGGCGTTTCTGTTCATCTTTTGTGACACTGAAATAAAGTTTGACCAGAATAGTTCCCTGACGTACCAGGTCCTTTTCAAAGCCGCCAACACCACGCATGAAATTTTTATACTCTATATCTGTGCAAAATCCGAATACAGGCTCAACCATGGCACGGTTGTACCAGCTTCGATCAAACAGAACCACTTCTCCTCCACGGGGAAACTGGCGAACATATTTCTGGAAAAACCACTGGGTTTTTTCATGTTCGGTAGGTTTGCCAAGGGCAACCACACGATAGTGCTTTTCATTCATATAGCGAGTTACACGACGGATGGTGCCACCTTTGCCTGACGCATCACGTCCTTCAAACAGGATGATCATGCGTTTACCAGTCTGCTCAAGATACTGTTGCATTTTAATCAGCTCTGCCTGGTAGGGCTTGAGTTCTTCTTCACGAAAATAGCGACGCAATGCCTTTTTCCTGATTTTTTTGAGATCAGGAGCCATTGCTTCAGAAGTGATTGGTTCATTCAATGGCGCCTCAGACTTTCCAGATGTAGAGACATCAGCCTGGGTTTCATCTTCCTGCATATCTGTAGGTTCCTCATTCATTGTGCCGTTCCTGTGACTTGCCATTAACTATAGAGATTCATCGTGTGTTAACGATGAATTGCATTATAAACGCTTAATTATATCGCAGAGAGTATTACATTCCTTGATTTAGATCAGAATTAGATTTTCCTGCTAATCATCTTTTGGATAAATTTCGGGTACAAAGGTCTGGTCGGACATAGGTGGCCGCACATATCCCACTGTCTTTTTTCGTTTAGGAAGGACGATTTCTTCTGGTGTCAGGTCCTCATATGGTATCAGGCTCAGCAGGTGAGAGATGCAGTTCAGACGGGCATGTTTTTTTATGTCTGAGTTGACAACATACCAGGGCGCCTGCTTGATGTCGGTGTGTGCAAACATCTGGTCTTTTGCTTTCGAATATTCCTCCCAGCGGGTAAGGGATTCCAGGTCCATAGGGCTTAGTTTCCAACGTTTGTGGGGTTCTTTTAAGCGTGCCTTGAACCTTTTTTCCTGCACCTCATCCGAAACAGAGAACCAGTATTTGATGAGAATAATTCCTGAACGAACCAGCATACGTTCAAATCCAGGGCAGGAACGAAGGAACTCTCGGTATTCATCTTCTGTGCAAAAACCCATCACTTTTTCAACCCCAGCTCGGTTATACCAGCTGCGATCAAACAGTACGATTTCACCTGCCGCCGGCAGATGCGCTGCATAGCGCTGAAAATACCATTGTGTCTTTTCCCTTTCGGTCGGTGCCGGCAGAGCAACTACGCGTGCGACACGTGGATTCAGGTGCTGAGTTATACGTTTGATTACGCCGCCTTTTCCTGCAGCGTCTCGTCCTTCAAAGATAACCACCACTTTAAGCTCTTTGTGTTGTACCCATGCCTGCAGCTTGACAAGCTCGAGCTGCAGGGAGAACAAGGCCTTTTCGTAGGCACGTTTTCCGATGACTTTTGGTTTTCGGGACATTGGTGCTTCCTTATGCTAAGTAGTGAGATGGTAATCCTATATAATAACCCACAATTATAGTAATGGCACCTGTTGATCAGAGATCTGGAATGACCGCAGAACTGTTTTATATACATGATCCCATGTGCAGCTGGTGCTGGGGCTTCGCCCAGGCAAGAAAAAAACTTTTTGAATCCGTGCCAGAAAATGTAACTATCAGGCGTTTGCTCGGTGGTCTGGCTGCAGATGATGATCAGCCTATGTCAGCAGTGATGCAACAGTATATTCAGCAGAACTGGCGAAGTATTGAATACAAGGTCCCGGGTCTACGGTTTAACTTTGATTTCTGGCATCTATGTCAGCCGAGACGCTCAACCTATCCAGCCTGTCGAGCGGTCATCGCGGCGCGACAGCAGGGGGATGAATATGATGAAGCGATGACGGAACGTATACAACAGGCATACTATGAAGAAGCAAAAAATCCATCGGATAACGAGACATTAATAGAGCTGGCTGCTGACATCGGTCTGGATGAGCATCGATTCAGTGTAGACATTAACGCAGACACTACCGAGCAGATCCTGAAGGATGAAATACAATTATCAACAGAGCTTCATGCCGAAAGCTTACCGAGTCTTGTACTAAAGGTGGACGACGCTGTCTGGCCAGTTGCCATCGACTACCTGGATGCATCACCCATGCTTAAATTAATTGAAATGTTATCAGTTGATAGTTAATGAGAAAACGATGACTGAAAAGAATGAGAATTTAACGAAAAGCAAATCTCAGGTTAAACGCGAAATGCGCGCCTTACGTGATCTGGGTAGAGAGCTGGTTGATTTACCTGCCGGGGAGTTAGCAAAGTTCGAATTCTCAGAAACTCTTGTGGATGCGATTGTACTGGCGCAAAATTCAAAACGTGAAGCATTGCGACGACAGCTACAGCATATAGGCAAGCTACTACGAGATGAAGATGAGGCAGCTATTAGACAGACAATGATTCAGATTTATCAACCTCAAAGAGACGAGGTTAAGGCTTTTCATGAAATTGAACATTGGAGAGACCGCCTTATAGAAGGTGATGATGAAGTCATAAACAGGCTGATAAGTCGGTTCCCTGATACAGATCGCCAGCAACTCAGGCAACTGGTACGTAATGCCCGTAAGGAACGTAAGATGGAAAAACCACCCAGGTATGCTCGATTGTTGTTTCAGTATCTAAAAAATTTACAGGAAGCGTAGTTTCAGTGCTCTATTTTTGTTTAACAATAAAACTGCAACTAATTGAACACTGAACACCGTATTTTGCTGTCACTATTTTCTCGCAATCTATATCATGGCAGAAACTTAATAATATAGGATTTATCCATGTCCGAGATGTCATTTTTCTGGCACGACTATGAAACATGGGGTCTCAATCCCCGTGCAGATCGTCCGTCTCAGTTTGCCGGTATTCGTACTAATGCTGAATTGGAAATTATCGATGATGAAGTAATGATCTATTGTCGCCCCAGTGGTGATTTTATACCTCACCCCGATTCAGTAATGATTACTGGTCTGCTGCCACAGGTCGCCAGTGAAAAAGGCATACCCGAAGCCGAGTTTTTCCAGCACATCTATCAGCAAATGTCGCAGCCCGGGACCTGTAGTGTGGGGTATAACAGCCTGCGTTTTGATGATGAAGTAACACGCTTCGGTTTCTTTAGAAACTTTTATGACCCCTATGTGAGGGAATGGAAAAATGGTAACAGCCGCTGGGATATCATAGACCTGGTCCGCATGACTTATGCCCTGCGACCAGAAGGTATCAATTGGCCAATTCGGGAAGATGGTGTGCCGAGTTTTCGGCTGGAGGATATGACGGTTGCTAATAATATTCCTCATGTTGGTGCACATGATGCACTGTCTGATGTCCATGCGACGATTGGAATGGCAAGGCTGATCAAGCAGCAGCAACCCGATCTGTTTAATTACTATTTAAAGCTGAGACGCAAGAACGAAGTTCTTAAGGTTATTAAAGACCTGAAAGAGGCAACACCGATACTTCATGTGTCGGGCATGTACCCGATAGAGTTCGGGCGTATAGCACCTGTACTGCCACTGGCCAGAAACAACCAGAATAAAAATGAAATAGTTGTTATTGATCTGCGTCAGGATCCGAAGCGATTGCTAGCCATGTCATCGAAGGAAATAAGTCAGAATATATTTACCCCGAAAGATGAAATGCCGGAAGGAGTAGAGCGGTTAGGAATTAAGACTCTACACATCAATAAATCACCAGCTGTGGCACCAATATCAACCTTGCGTGGTGCCGAGGCAAAGCGCTGGAAAATTGATCTTACTGGCATTAGAAAAAATCGTGATCAGCTATTGGCAGACAAAGGACTGGTACAACGGCTACGGGAAGTTTTTGAGTCTCGGCCTGCAATGGAGACCCCTGATGTTGACTCTTCTTTGTATGGTAGTTTTATTAGTGATGCAGATCGTCGTTTGTGCAATAAGGTGATTAATTCCAAAGCTGAAGAACTGATGGAATGGCAACCGGATTTTGATGATCAAAGATTGCAACAACTTTACCCTCGTTACCGCGCGCGCAACTGGCCATATTTGTTATCTGAAAAAGATCAGAAATGGTGGCGGGAGTTCTGTCGTGTAAGGTTGCTGGAAGGAGACTTCGGCAGTACGCTCACGTTGGACGGTTTTAATCAGAGGCTGCGCGAGATTTATGATGAAGAGGACGAAAAAGACAAACTGAAACTGATGCAGCAACTTGAACAGTGGGTGCAGGGTTTGATAGGTCAGATACAAGGTTAATCCCAAACCAATACTGGCTCATTCATCAATACTGCCTGTTCGCGTAAAGTAAGTATCTGGTCCTCCCAGTATTGCAGGCTGTTGAACCACGGGAAGGCTTGTGGAAAAGCCGGGTCGTCCCAGCGCCTGGCCAGCCATGCGGCATAGTGGATCAGGCGCATAGTCCGTAATGCTTCAATGAGATGCAATTCTGCAGGATTAAAATCATAGAACTGCGTATAACCCTCCAGCAGATCAGAAAGCCGTGCAGTCCTATAGTTACGGTCTCCGGATAAAAACATCCACAGGTCCTGTATCGCTGGTCCCATGCGGGCATCATCAAAATCAACAATATGTGGTCCATCATCGGTCCATAAAATATTGCCCGGGTGACAATCACCATGCAATCGAATGTTGCGTACTTCACCTGCTCGATCAAAGCACTGTTCAATCTGTTTAATCAGGTCGGCCGTCAGACTCTGATAAGCATCAATGAGATGAATGGGAATAAATTCGTTAGTAAGAAGAAATTCTCTCGCGTTAATGACAAAACTATCGATATCAAGATCAGGTCTGTAATTGAATTTTTTTGTCGCGCCCTCTGCATGAATGCGAGCAATAAACCGGCCCAGCTGCTCCAGGTGCTCAGGGTTGTCAAGCTCAGGTGCTCTGCCGCCGCGACAGGGATACAGTGCAAAGCGATAAGGGCCGTACTTGTGCAGGCTCTCTCCTTTATTATCCGTGTCAGGCGCAATGACAGGGATTTCCAGTGCGGCGAGTGCCAGTGTGAATTGATGTTCTTCGATAATTGCCTCATCGCTCCACCGTGCAGGCCGATAGAACTTTGCCACCAGAGGCGATTGATCTTCGATCCCTATCTGGTACACACGGTTCTCATAACTATTGAGTGCAAGGAATCGGCCATCACATTTTAAACCGAGCGATTCTATGGCATCTAGCATATGATCAGGTGTCAGTTGAGCAAATGCTTCAGTGGTTGATTTATCAATGCGCTTTATCATCTTTTATTTTTTTTGATGTAATACCAGATGTAACGATGAGATGCCATCAGTAAGCCAGCATTCAGCATCCTGTATAGTACATTGCAGTTGCATGTTTCGATTGACTAATTGCTGAAGTGAATTACAGTCGTCCTCGTCAATACTGAAGACCCTCAGTTTATCGAATCGCTGCAAAGTTTTTTCATATTGTTTCCACCAAACTTCAGCGCTCCTGTTTTGATATGTGTATACAACAACCTGCTCGGCACGGCTGCATGCCCTGCGCAATCGTTTTTCATCTGGCTGCCCAAGATCTATCCATAGCAGGATGTCATCGGTCATGTTCTTCTGCCAGATGTCGGGTTCATTGTCGGTACTTATTCCTTTGCTAAACTCGAGATCTTTATTGGCATTGAGGGCAAATGCCAGTATGCGTACCATCATGCGGATATCTGTTTCAGAGGGATGGCGCGCAATAGTAAGTACATAATTCTGAAAATGGCTACGATCCAAATCGGCTATCTGCAAATCAGCTTTAAAAATTGTTGCATTCTGTGCCATTACTTTTCCTTCAAGGCATTATGAACTTTCAGATTATTCTACCATTGCGATCCAGCTTCAGTTTGTTATCTAGTTAATAAAACGGGAAATTGCCATCATAAGTTTAGTGTTGTATATGATAATTCGTTCTTATATACTCGAGCGAAATACTGGATAAAATGCACATGCATTTTTCCTATATTGAATAGAATTACAATATTGTTATGCACGTTTACAGTAGATCTGTAACGGCCATAAGCTGTTGTGCAAGGAAACATTTGTAATATTTTTTTTATTTTATTTTTGAGGTTTTTTTACACATGGCTACAGGTACCGTTAAGTGGTTTAATAATTCTAAAGGTTTTGGCTTTATTACCCCGGATGATGGCAGTGCTGATGTATTCGTACATTTTTCTGCAATTGCATCGGAAGGTTTTAGAACGCTTGAAGAAGGACAGGCTGTCACCTACGACGTAGAAACAGGTCCAAAAGGTCCACAGGCATCAAATGTCACCGGCTCCTAATTACGATAGTTTAGCGTTAAAAAAACCCCGCGCACTGCGGGGTTTTTTTATGCCTGCCGTTTTATTGGTGACCGGTTAACAAATGTCAGTATAAAAAATCTCAAAACTGTATAGTAGAGAGGTGCCAGAACCTGTTACGTTGCTGAAAACCCACATCCATCCTTAAGCTAATGTGATAATGAAATAAAACAAGTGAAAGCACTTAGCGGATATTTGTATTAGTATATTTGTTTAGTATCGGTTTACTGAATAGCTATCTATGAAAGGTATCGTCCCGCCAGATCCAGAAACAAATGTATCTCAGGTCCATCCTGCTGTGGTCTATACAAAACGCAAGAGTCGAAAACGCTTTCCAGCAGGCTGTGTACAGATCATGGATAGTGATGAAGCTGCCATTGCGTCAGCTGATGATGCTAATAACTACTATCCAGCACATGTAGCCGGCCCTTCTAAATCATCTGAAGGCCAGTATATATATTACCTAGTGCGATGGTTATGATGGGAGTGAAATTCTATTGGAAACACTCGGTGAGTTAATAAAAGCAATGGCCTTTGCGGCACGAAAGCACCGCGATCAGCGGCGTAAAGATGTCTGTGCATCACCCTACATCAATCATCCGATACAGCTTGTTGATGTACTCACGAATGAAGCAGGGATAACAGATATTAAGGTGCTTATAGCAGCAGTATTGCATGACACGATTGAGGATACAGAAACGACAGCAGCTGAACTCAGACAGCATTTTGGTCAGCAGATATGTAATATTGTTCTGGAAGTGTCTGACGATTCGAGTTTATGCAAGATGGATCGCAAACAGGCTCAGATCAAAACGGCATCAGAACTTAGTGATGAAGCGAAACTGGTCAAGCTTGCTGACAAGATCTGTAACCTTCGCGACGTTGCATATAATCCACCCGCTGGTTGGGATGTGCAGCGGCGTCAGGAATACTTTGACTGGGCACTGGCGGTGATTGATAGGCTGCGAGGCATACATCCTGGCCTCGAGTCAATCTTTGATGAAATCTACGCAAAAAGACCAGCGTAAAATTAGCCTGCTCGATTGATGATGAGGTGCTGATTTTCTTTCCCAGCATGGTGGGAAAGAAAACCGCCCTTGCGTGTTTCACGCTGCCGCTTGAGATGCTGCTAGATCAATCGTCATCGTGCCCTCCAGCAATTTCATTTGAATGACACTCAACACAGCCGATCGGTGTGCCTTTTGCTATGGACACTGTTTTCTGATCTGACCCACACAGCGTGCCACGTTCTTTACACTCGAACACCCTGTCAGCCGCAGTCCGAGACAATACGGTACCGAGACCATCGTTGCCATGACAGGCCTGACACGTATTCTTCGGAGTGGCACTGTCTTCGAAGACTTCTTTGTGGCTGTGGGTCCATAATTCATTATCGACCGGATGCATGCCGTGAGGGCCTTTCATCAAGCCATTGCTGTCAAACTCACCCTTGAAATCGTCAATACTGAAACCTGATGAATGGCATGTCGTGCACTCGGTGATGGTTCCGGTATGGCCCTGCAACTGTTTCGCAGTTACATTGTCATTTGCATTGGGATTAGCGTTGGGCCACTCTGCGTGTGTCGCACCATGACAGCCTTCACACATCACACCACCGTGTCCCGTGCTCACGCGATACAGCTGCGGATTACCCGCACCAGGATTATTGAATACCGTCCCGTCTGCGTTTGCAAACGAGACCGGCACCGCAGGTTCTGCAAAGCGTTTGTTGGTCGGCACGATGGGTGTGGCCTTGATGTCGCCTGTGCGGTAGGCCCTGCGCAGGCGCAGGCCGTCCAGGTTGCCTCTCATATCCCGCAAATTGATGATGCTATCGACGGTGCCCGCCAGGTTATCACTGGCGTCACCGGTATGGCAGGAACCGCAACCCGGTTCGTTGGCCCAGGGTACGCGCGGTTGAGGGTCTGTATGGTCATAAAAATTACCACCCAGAATCAGCGCGGCCGGGGCCGGATTGGTTGGTGACACGTTCTGCGAGAAATCTGCACCTACCTGCTCCATATCACCATGACAGTCATTACATAACATGCCGCCATTGAACATCGCACCACGCAGACACTGAACATTGGTACCGGGGTGGCACTGGTAGCAGGTATCCTCAAGCACTTGCAGACGCTCGCTCTGGTTTTCGATGGCACCAGTGTCAGCTGACTGTATCGGTGCAGGCATAGGCGGGAACAGGTCGGCAAACTGACCATGGTGACTGTGCATCACGTTGGAGTTGCTCGAATGCGCTAACTGATTACGCCCATTAGCGGGGCTACCGGGAGCTCCGGCCATTGGGCCGACCTGCGCCAGATCCAGTGCCGGGGTGTAGTGACATACCTGGCAGACTGCCGGTTTGTTTTGTTCCAGCGCCTGGTTGATCAGACAGTTTGAGTTGCCATTCGGGTTGGCCTCGCTGACTAAGCATGGAGTCGAGCTGCCATCGGTATTTACATATTTCGCTCCATGTTTGAGGTCATGTAGTCGCAGAATGTTGATATCAGCTGCATACTCGACACTTACATCGTGAGGCACGTCACCGTACTGCGGGTCATTAATGCTAGTCACTACAGGCAGTCCGACGTCCGTCAGTGCACTGGTCGGCTGTTCCGTGCGGCTGTTCTGAACATCTGCAGGATCAGAGTGGCAGTTCATACAACTTGCTTCACCCGAAATCGGCAGCACCGTGTCGACTGTGGCCACTGTGGTAGCACCCTGCTTGGCTGCGACGCGCACCAGTGGGTAGGCGTTCTCGCGGCCGAAGTCATCATAGGCTGCGAATGGGATACCTGCTCCTTCGTGCCAGTTGACATCCTCCGCCACATAGCCGAACGGGAAGTCAATAAAGAACGGCTTGTCACCATAGTGTTCCTTGACTGCCTGTGGCTCATTAAGCAGGTACGGCGCGGCCAGCCCTGGCATCGCGTGCTGCACAGCCGTGAGACTCTCGTCACCGCTTTTGACTACGCCGTCGTGGCCAATGTAAAGCTCTTCCACATTTGGTACGGGAAGGCTTATGTCCGTCGTTACCGGAAACCCTCCGGATGCCAGAGGCGTAATGCCAAGTCCGCCAGGGTAGAACGCATCATAAGAACCGCGCGCGACTGCATCCCAGAAGTTAGTCTTGTAAGTGCTGCCATCTGACAGCCGGCCGGGGAAGGTCTGACCCGTACCTGCTGCCGGGTCGGCAGGGTTGGAGGCCGCGGAGTATTCCACACTCACGCCGACAGGGTTCAAGCTTGGGGTGCTGCCCTTCTGAATCACCTGTGCCAGCAGTACCTGGAAAGGCGGCAGGATACTGGAGATACGAGTATCCAGGTCGCCGCAGTGCATGCCCAGATCATTGATTGCCAGGATGACGTGGTTACCATCTCCTGAGCCCGGCTCTCCCGGCGCCGGTATTTCTGCAACCGGTGCGCCTGGCATGCCATTCTGGCTGGTAGAGTTGATGGAGGTATCACTAGTGCCAGGCAGTGGTCCTTCACCATCGCCAGGTCCGCCGTCGCAATCTGCGGGCGCATCGAGTACCGGGTTTTCATCGCTTGTATCATGTGCGACAGCTCTTACGTTACATGGTGCAGGATCAGGGCTGGTTTCTGATGTCCATCGTCCTTCTCTATTGGCTGTCACTGTATCCAGCAGTTCATTCGAAGCAACACTATAGATTTTAACGGTGCCGCGTCTGCCGGCATTTCTGCCAGTGATGACCAGTCGCCCATCGCCGGATTCCCAGCTGGCCTCAGTAATTGATATTGGGCGTCTGTCTTCTGCGTTGGCAGCGTCGGCCATAGAAACGTATATAATTGCAGCAATGATGCAAATAATTGCTATACCATACGACTCGAAAAATTTTCTAAACATGACCGATTTCTCCTGGCAGTGTGCTGGTTCTTATATTCATTTTCTTCAGGGTAAATTTAACAGTTGGAAATTAAGGAATAATTAAACATTGCTACACCAGTCGTATTTTTATTACCGTCTATCGCAGATAGTCTATGAATATATTTTTCTGTGCAGCTACTGCAGTTGACCGGTCACTTGAATGTAAAAAATATAAAAAATGAAAGAAAATCTCGAACAATTAACTGTAAGATTAAACGCCGAGACAGCCCGTATTTCGTGGCCTGAACTGGAACGCCATTTTGCCCGCGGAGTGTTATTGACTGTGTCTCCAGAGCAGGATCTTGTGCAGGTTGGCGCACACATGATTCATGATGATAAAATCGTCATTGATGCCTTGCTGGAAACAGCTGAGCTCAGAAAAACGACTGACGATGATGCGCGCGGGTGGAGTGAATGTGAAACTGAATTGTGGGCTGTTGTGGTGGTGCCATGGGTGCTGGTACAGGAAAAATAAATTGAATTCCGGAACTATCTGGTGAAACGTGTTTTTGCAGGTGTGAATTTCTTTTTCTGTAAAGGCCCCTTCTGAATGCGATGTTTCCCTCCAGGCTGCCATGAAGGAACCAGGTGTCGTTTTCCATTGCCAATCAAGTCAGCTCTTCCCATACGTTTTAATGCCTGTCTTAATATCGGCCAGTTTTCCGGTGCATGATAACGAAGAAAGGCTTTATGTAAACGTCTTTGGCGGGCGCCGCGTACCGTTCTGACTTTTTCTGACTCACGGCTTACTTTCTTTAGCGGGTTACGTTCCGTGTGGTACATTGCTGAAGCGATAGCGAGAGGTGTTGGCAGAAAGGCCTGCACCTGATCAAGACGGAAATTATTCGATTTCAACCAGATAGCAAGATTTAACATATCTTCATCAGTGGTGCCCGGGTGTGCAGAGATGAAGTATGGAATCAGGTACTGTTCTTTGCCGGCTTCTCTTGAGTACTGGTCGAATAGTTGTTTGAAGCGATCATAGGTGCCAATACCTGGTTTCATCATTTTAGATAATGGTCCTTCTTCGATATGCTCCGGGGCTATCTTCAGATAACCGCCAACATGATGCGTGGCAAGTTCCTTGATGTAGGTTTTGGAACGGATGGCAAGGTCATAGCGCAGACCTGAAGCAATAAAGATGCGTTTTATCCCTTTCAGTTTTCTCGCTTTCCTGTATAGCTGTATAAGCGGCTCGTGGTTGGTATCAAGGTTTTTACAGATTCCCGGATAGACACAGGACAGACGCCTGCAGGACGACTCTATGTTCGGGTCTTTGCATTTGAGCCGCCACATGTTCGCGGTTGGGCCACCGAGATCCGAGATGTTGCCGGTAAAGCCTGGGACATGGTCCCGAATGGTTTCTATCTCATTGAGGATGGATTTCTCCGAACGGTTCTGGATTATTCGCCCTTCGTGTTCCGTTATCGAGCAAAATGTACAACCTCCAAAACAGCCACGCATAATATTGATTGAGAAGCGTATCATTTCCCAGGCAGGCATCTTTGCATCACCATAGGTCGGGTGCGGTTTCCTGCTATAAGGCAGCTCATAAATATGATCAAGTTCCTCTGTCGTCATCGGTATCGGCGGTGGGTTTAACCACACATCGCGATTACCATGGCGCTGCACGAGTGACCTGGCATTGCCCGGATTGGTCTCGAGGTGGAACACTCGAGAGGCGTGGGCATACAGCACCTTGTCAGATTTTACTTTTTCATAAGATGGCAGGCGTATAACAGTGTGAGTGCGATCCAGTCCACGCGGGCGGGTATGCAGCGTGACGACTTGCCGGTTCGATTTTTCAGCGCTATCTGATTGCTGTGAGCAATCGGGTTTGCTGGTGTATGGATCATAATGAGGATCTGCCTGTTTCTGATAGCACCGCGGTTGATCAACATCAGTCGAATCAACAATTGTCCAGCTATCCGCTATGTCTGTAGTCATAAATGCCGTGCCACGCACATTGGTAATATCTTTTATCTTTTCATTCGCAGCGAGTCGATGGGCGATCTCTACGATTGCGCGTTCAGCATTCCCGAACAATAGCATGTCAGCCTTAGAATCAGGCAGGCAGGAGCGACGAACTTTGTCAGACCAGTAATCATAATGAGCAATACGCCGAAGGCTGGCTTCAATGCCGCCAATTATTACAGGAACATCACTGAAGGCTTCTCTTGCACGCTGCGCATAAACCAGGACCGAACGGTCAGGGCGCAAGCCTCCCTTACCATCCGGGCTATATGCATCATCATGACGCAGGCGGCGGTCAGAAGTATATCGGTTGACCATGGAATCCATATTGCCCGCAGTGATGCCAAAAAATAGCCGGGGTCTACCTAGTTCCTTGAAGGCATCTGCGCTTTTCCAGTCAGGCTGCGCGATAATCCCGACGCGGAAACCCTGTGATTCCAGTACGCGTCCTATCAGCGCCATGCCAAAACTGGGATGGTCGACATAGGCATCGCCGGTAACAATAATGACATCACAGACATCCCAGCCCAGTTCGTCCATTTCCTTTCGGGACATGGGCAATACAGGTGCAGGCCCGAAGCGATGTGCCCAGTTTTTACGATAGGAAAAAAGGTCTTTGGCGGTGTTCATGACGAACGTTTAGTCTTCTTCAGGCCTGACGCCTTAAGGCAAGCAGTTATTTCTCCCATTCCATGACGACAGGCTTTTCACGCTTTTCGAGCAATTGTTCTTCAGCAGCCAATTCATTTTCTGCAAACATGACTTTAATTTGTGCTGCCTCGCTGGTGCCCATCTCACTGCGGGTTTTTTTAGCGAGTTGCTTGGCATCACGATATTTGTCGAAAGTTGCCAGTAATTCCAGATTTTTGACAACAGCACCGGCAGATTCCGATATGCGATATATATAATATGGCATGATCAGTCCTCCTTTTTGGCCGGCCCACGGAAGTCATCAAGGGAGATAACAAAGCTATCGTTAGTTTCATCGATAAAATGCGGACGATCGTTGAATTCTTCGCCTCGTGCGCGTGCCAGTTCCTGCTGACGTTGGGTGATTACTGAAAAACAGTTTCTTATCTGGTTTATGGTATCACTCGACAGTGGATGAGATAGTTCGGGTGGGGTATAGGTATCCCTGGCGATGGTTGTCAGGGTGTTTTTTACCAGTTGTAGAATTTCTTCTTCCTTGCTGATGTCTTTCTTGCTCATAATGCTGTACCGGTTTCATGGGTAGAGGCTTCTGCCGGGTGGCTATTCGCAGTCATGATACAACGAATATACCTGTATTTTACTGCTATAGACTGTCCTTATAAAGCCATTCAATGCTAACCCATACAAATTAGAGGTTAGATATCAGATAGGTATATCTTTCAGCGCTCTCATGATGTCTGTCAGATACGCATCAGAGAACACACTGGTCAATGGAGTGAGCTGATAATTGCCCGGCCTGTATGATTGATACTGCTGGCGGATTTTATTATTTTGCACAGAGCTTACATGCAGTCGCAATTTATAACTAACATATAGCTTGTCATACAGGGAAACGGAATTGCTGGTATTCAGTTAAATCAGATAAAGGTGTCAAACAGCTGTACACGAACCTCATCACCAGCCGAGACTCCATCACAATTTTCTGGTAATAAAATGAAGCAGTTGGCACGACTCATCGAGGTCAGAACACCTGAGCCCTGCTGACCGGTTTTTCTGACTGTCAGCTGACCTCCAGCACCCTGTTCGAGTATTCCACGCTGGAACTCGTAACGGCCGGGGCGCTTGTTAATATTATTGCTGCTGGTAGCCAGCATGGTCCATGGCAGGCTTTCTGTGCCGCTAGCCAGATAATTCAGTGCAGGTTGAACAAACTGGTAAAAGGTGACCATTACTGCTACTGGATTTCCGGGCAGGCCGAAGAACAGGCTGTTGCCTATCCGGCCATGGGTCAGTGGCCGCCCAGGTTTCATGGCGATTTTCCAGAAATTTATTTCACCTGTCTGTTCAAGAATGGGTTTTATATAGTCGGCCTCTCCGACTGATACACCACCGGAAGTGATCACTACGTCAGCCATTGAGGCAGCGTTTGAAAAAGCATTTCTCAATTCATCGATGTCATCTTTGACGACGCCCATGTCCAGTATTTCAACGTCCAGCCGTTTAAGCATTCCATACAGGCTATATCGATTGCTGTCATACACATCGCCTTCCGCAAGCGACTCACCGATCGAACGCAGCTCATCTCCGGTGGAGAAGAATGCTACACGTGGACGCCGGCGCACCTTGACTTCGCCTATCCCTAAAGACGACAGGATACCGAGGTCAGCAGGTGTCAGTTTGTGTGATGTCTGTAATACAGTTCCACCTGCTGAAATATCTTCACCTGCCTGGCGAACATTCTGCCCGGGGCGGTGGCCGTCACCAATTTGCACTGTATCTGTTGCAGTTGCTGCTACATGTTCCTGCATGATGACGGTATCGGTTCCATCCGGCATCACTGCTCCGGTCATGATGCGGACACACTGGCCTGCATTGCAATTACCGTTAAATGGAGCACCGGCTAGGGACTTGCCAATAACCTGGTAAATCTGCTCACCAGACTGTGGCAGGTCATTACCTGACACTGCATAACCATCCATCGCAGAGTTGGTATGGCCCGGTACATCCAATGGTGAAATGATATCCTCTGCCAGTATTCTGCTGAGAGCATTTCGCAAGCTGAGTTTTTCACTACTGGTAATGGGATTAATTTTATCAATAATTTGCCGGCGTGCTTCATCAACAGTTAGTGTGTCAGCTTCCGCCAAGTCATCGCAACAGGATACGGATCTAATAACATTGCTCACGGTAGACAGACTCCTGATGACGTCAAAGAGGATTCTGTTGCAAGGATATTGTCTACAATAAATTGTGCTATTTGCTGCGGTTTATTGAGGTTCAGTTGTGGCAGCGTACTCCTGTTTTCAATGATTGCCTGGTCGCTGGCGATTGCAATAATATTTGGGTCATCAGGAAACATTAATGGTTTTTTAAGTTCTGCACGGTGTAGTTCAATTTTTTTAATTGGTTCGTGTTTGAATCCTTCTACCAGGACAAGATCAGACTCCTGCATATTGATCCGTTCAAGCGCATCATAGAGTGAAGGTTCTGCACGATGTTGTTCGAATTCGGTAATTACCGCCATACGTTTGCGCGATGTAATCAGCATCTGGCTGGCACCGGCTTTGCGTAGTTCAAAGCTGTCCTTGCCGGGATGATCGATATCAAAATCATGATGAGCATGTTTGACGACAGCGATCCTTAGACCCTGCGCGACCAGTATTGGTATTAGCTGGGCTAGCAAAGTCGTCTTGCCTGTGCCACTCCAGGCGCAAAATCCCACTATGGGTGCTGATATCTTACTCATGCTGATATTTCTTGTTTGGTGGCCAGGCGACGATCCTTTTCGGTGTTGATATTGAAAAAGCTATTCATAACATCGGAAAAATCTGCCAGTGCTACTTTATGTTGTGAATACCAGAGGTCTATCTTACGATCACCTGCATTGAGAAATGTCAGCAGGCTGGCAAGTAAAGAGCGTGGTATTAACGCGTATACTGGCTGCAAACGTTTACCATCGTGAGCAACAGCTAATTCGGCTTCATTATCAATAATTGCCTTGCACAATCGAGCTGCAAGATCTACCGGTACAGATGGGCCATCACAGGGAAGGGTCATGACGAAACTAGTATTGCATGCGGAGAGCGCGGCGGCAAAACCAGCCAATGGGCCCTGGAAATTTGTCATGTCATCGCTGACCACCGGGTAACCATAACCAGCGTAGAATTGATGGTTGCGATTCGCATTGATAATGACGGTCTTAACCTGTGGTTTGACTGCATCAAGGATATGCTCAATCAATGGTCTACCATTGAGCTCCAGCATACCCTTGTCCTGGCCACCGAGGCGACTGCCACGGCCACCCGCCAGGATGACGGCGGTAATGTTGTTTTTTTCAGGCGTTATCATGCAGTATCGTGCAGGGAAGTCTGAGCGAGCGGAAATGCCGTTACATTCTCTGCCTGGTTAGTTGAGAGTTCTATGGATATTTTGCCATCCTTGAGTATTAATTGCCTGTCCGATAGTGACTGGAACTGCATTGTGTCATGGCTTGTGATGATGATCGCCATGCCCTGATCCTTTAGTTGGCGCAGCAGATTGTGTGTGCGCAGGCGGGATTCCTGGTCCATGTTGGCCATTGGCTCATCCAGCAGCAATACCAGTGGGATGCGCAGCCATGCCCGAGCCAGCGCAACCCGTTGCGCTTCACCGCCTGACAGGTTTGTTGCCGGGGCCGTTGCCAGGCGCCTGAGGTCAGCCCACTCCAATGCCTCATCGATACGCTGACTGCACTCTGCATTGCTCAGACCAGATGGCAGCGCATAAGCGAGGTTCTTCCTGACACTTGTATCGAACATATAGGGCTGTTGATGCAGGTACATGATCTTCTCCTGCAGAGTCTTTTTGCAGCGCCGCCATTTCATTTGCCCGAAGCCGAAATCAATGGTTCCCAGATCCGGTTTCTCGAGCCCGGCCATAATCCTCAACAGGGTTGTTTTGCCGGCACCATTGGAGCCGCAAAGCAGTGTGCATTCTCCATCCCGCAGGGTGATATCGAGATTAACGAGAATAGTACGCCGACGATAACGTTTGCACAGATTATTGAACTGGAGGTTGAGCATCGAACTCATACAGCAAAACGTCCCTTGCCCTGCAGGTAATGCAACAAGCCATTGAGGATGAACGCCAGTACCAGCAGGACAATGCCGAGTGCGATGCCCTGAGCGAATTCACCCTTGCTGGTTTCCAGTGCAATCGCGGTTGGGATGTTGCGGGTGTAGTTAAGGATATTGCCACCCAGCATCATCGAGGCGCCTACCTCGGCAATGATGCGACCATAAGCGGCCAGTAGAGCGGCAAACAGTCCGAAGCGAACTTCATGCATCACAGTCAGTACAGCGCGCAGTGGGCCGGCACCGAGTGTTCTGGCCGTCTCCCATGCACGTCGGTCAGCGGCCTGCAAAGCTGAATGTCCCATGGCAACCAGGATCGGTACACAGAGCACAATTTGACCCATCACCATGGCAGTCTGGGAGAATAGAAGTCTCCAGTCACCCAGCGGGCCATGCCTGGACAATACCAGGTATAGCGTCAGTCCGACCACCACTGCAGGTAGCGAGAGCAGAGTGCTGAACACCGAAATTAGCAGCCGTCGTCCGGGAAAACGGCCATAGGCAAGCAAGAAGGCAATCAAAAGCGATGGCGGGATGGCAATCAAAATTGCTGTTGTGGATACGCGAAATGAAATACCGATGATTCCCCATAGCTGGGCATCGCCTCCTGCCAGAAGGCTTATAGCATCAAGGGTTGCACCGCTCAGTGAAGACATAGTGAGTGCCGATAATTGCCGCTTTATTCAGTCTTGCCGGCAGCAGAATATTCACTGGCCAGGTGACCCGTATCGGCTGATGGGGTGAATAGCAGCGAATCCGCAACGGTGTAGTTGCCTATTAAAAGTTGGCCAGCCGGTGAAGTGATCCACTTTATCAGTGCCTGGGCGCCGGTGTAGTTTATATCCGGATAACGTGCCGGGTTGACCGCGATGATACCGTAGGGGTTGAACAGCACTGGGTCGTCCTGGTAAACAATACGTAATGGTGATTTATTCATGAATGCCAGCCAGGTCCCACGGTCAGTGAGGGTATAGGCTGAAAGTTCTCCTGCCATTTGCAGAACCTTGCCCATACCCTGTCCGGCTTCTCGATACCATGGTTCCTGTGGTCTGATGCCGGCCTCTCTCCATAATGACAGTTCTTTTTTATTGGTCCCCGAATCGTCACCCCTTGAGATAAAAACTGCCTTTTTTTTTGCAATTCTGCTCAGCGCTTCATTGCCGCTGCTGCTGTTGCCGGCGGCTGCCGGGTCATCTACCGGACCGACTATAACAAAGTCATTGTACATGACACCGACGCGCTTCACGCCATGCCCGTCATCGACGAATTTCTGTTCAGCCGCGGGGGCGTGTACCAGAACGACATCGACATCGCCGTCACGCCCCATGCGCAGTGCCTTGCCGGTACCTACCGCGATGACATGTACCTTGTAACCCGTATCGCGTTCAAATACCGGCAACAGGTGACGCAGCAGTCCCGAGTTTTCGGTGCTTGTTGTGGTGGCGAGTTTTAATACATGGTCGTTGCCAGCTTCTGCAGCGATGGCAGCAAATGAGAGTTTTAGACTGATAAACAGCAGGCAGACTTTTAACAGACGGGTGAATCGCATCCTGGGTTCCTTTGATGTTTATTGTGTGTGGTGAATCATTTTTGCTCAGCTTTAATTCATAGCAGCAAGAATAATGCCAGCAAGCCGATTTCTATGTGACATTTCGACGACCACAGCAATTCACAGGGACAACAAAAAATGGTGGCCGAGTTTCGCTATACAGTCATTGATGGTGTGGGAAAAAATGTCGCAAAAACATGTCAACCATTGGTACATTTAGTCACACTATATTGTTTAATGCCGCGTATGTGTTAAGTTGCGGGTTGTCTATTAACGATAAATAACGATAATTTTCCCATTAAAACTATAAAAAGAGACCAATAAGGATATGATTAATGGCCGAACAAGCTTTCAAGAATGATGAATTTAGCGTTACGCAGACAACGTTAAGTGGCGACTCACAGGGATTGTCGCTGAAACAAAATTCTGTGCTGATTATCGATGCAGACGCGGACACCCGGAACTTTCTGTGCAATGGTATGGAGAAACACTTCGGCTTGGTTGAACTGGCTGCTGACGTGAATACAGCGCAGGCACTTGCCGAGCGCTGTAATTTCGACCTTATCATTGCTGATCTGCACTTGCCTGGCCAATCCGGACTGGCATGGGTAACAAAGCTACTCGGACTGGGCAGCAGTACCTCGCTTATCTTTATCACGGCCCAGGCCACAGTGGATACCGCTATCGATGCATTGCGCGCCGGAGCTGTGGATCTGATCCAGAAGCCATTTCGCACGGATCAGATCATGGCAGCCGTTGCGCGCTGCATGCAGAGTCAGCGTATACAGAGGGAAAATGTCGTCCTGCGTCGCCAGGTTGATCATTTTTATGACAGCGGTATCGTTGGACAGTGCCAGACTATGAAAAATGTCTGTGAAGTGATTAAGCGCATCGCACCCATGCCAACGACAGTGCTTATTGAAGGAGAATCAGGGACCGGCAAGGAGCTGGCAGCGAGGGCGATCCATGCATGGAGTGGACGCAGCGGCAGCTTCGTGCCGATCAATTGCGGCGCGATGTCGGCCGAGTTATTGGAAAGTGAATTGTTTGGTCACGTCAAGGGAGCATTCACTGGAGCTCACCAGGGGCGCGAAGGATTATTCAACTATGCCAGTAATGGTACGCTGTTTCTCGATGAAATTGGTGAAATGCCGCTTTCCATGCAGGTTCATCTACTACGGGTTCTGGAACAGCAGTCAATCCGGCCGGTAGGATCCAACCGTGAGATACCGGTTGATGTTCGCGTAATTGCCGCGACCAACAGAGCGCTGGGAGACGAGGTCGAGAAAGGTAATTTTCGTGAGGACCTGTTCTATCGGCTGAATGTTGTTACTGTGCGCATGCCTACCTTGCGTGAACGCCCTGATGATATCCCGGACCTGGTAGAGTTTTTCATGCAGAAACTATCTGCCGATATGGGTGTGCCACCGCATCAGATAAGGGATCGGGAACTGGCTCAGTTACGCAGTTACAACTGGCCGGGCAACGTCCGTGAATTAAAAAATGTGATTGAGCGTTGTCTGCTGCTGGATCAGACTCCCGAACAGTGCCTGCGTGGTATTTCTGCCAACGGGCAGCAAACAGTGACAGAAGATGATGCTGATTCAATGCTGCTGGAAGCGGTCGAGAAGCGTCATATTCTAAAAGTCCTGGACAGGGAGGGTGGCAACAAGTCAGCGGCTGCCAGGTTGCTTGGTGTGTCGCGCAAGACGCTGGAACGTAAAGTACAGGCCTGGGGTACAAGCGAATCGGCGTAAGCGATCTGTGATGAGCAGTATTACTGCTTGCTAGGTGACCAAGCGGCATGGAATCGCTGAGCCATTGCATACTTGTCGAATTGCAGAAAATATGGTCAACAAAGGCGTCTCCGGTAACGAGTATATGTACAATTTCTGATAATGCCTAAGCAGACAGTCTCAGATGGTCATTGCTGAAATGTTAAGTTACTCAATGCTTGATTCTTACAGGGACTGTAGCAAGAGAAGCAATCGGTAGTTTGATGATGGGTGAATGGGCTATGCATCATTAAAATTTAGGCGCCACTGGCAATCAGTCATCGCCCCACAGCAGTTGCCCGCAGCCCGATAAATCATAACCGGTGAGTTCATCGGCCAGTTCATGGCTCTGTCCGTTGTGCAGCCGGGTGATCAGATCCTGGAACAGGCGTCGGAACCAGATCGGACGTGGTAGCACAAAGTCAAATGACTCCCAGCCCAGGGAGATGAAACCAAGTCCAAATTCGGTTGCCACCGAACGGGCACCCGGGGCCACATCTGCAAGGTCCATCGCAATGGCCGCGGCTGCTTCGCGTTCCGAGAGAGCAGTCACTTCCGATTTCAAGGAAGCGGCATTAAGGCCATGTTTGCCAATTATTTCCAGCAGGTAGCGTTGCGCGCCGGCACCGTTCTGGCGCAGTGCCCAGCGAAACTGGCGATCGAACAAGTCTTCTATCTGCTGCGTGTAATTAAGCACAGGTGGACTGACGATAAGACCCTGTTCACGACGAAAGGCCCTGATCAGTACCCAGTTGTGATGCTGTGAATACTGGCGCAGCAGAGCAGGGTGGCGCGTGTGACTCTCATTTGCCGGTCCCCAGTGGATACCACACGCATCAGCGCGCTGTGCCTGCAAAAGATCAAGACCAAGACGAGTCCCGGTAGCAGTGTAGCTGATCAGTGCATGTGCACCGGTATCACGGGCAAATTCAGTTACGATGCGATACAGTAGTGGGTCGTCGCTGCCGGCAATCACCAGACGGTCGGTTAACAGTCCGCCATGCGCGGAATCAAGCATCCAGCGATCGATGAGTTCGCGTGGAAACATCCATTTACCGGTGACCTTGGTCGCCGGTATGGCACCCTCGCTCACCAGGGCATAAATCTTCTTCTCGTTCAGGTGCAGATATTCCGCTACCTGCCTGACGCTCATAAACACGCCTGTTTCCGGATGCATGACCGCAGACATGATTTAGCGCCGCCCCGGTGCTGTGCTCGGTGAATGATAGAGAGGTTTTTCCGGCATAGCGTCAAATTCGACCTGCTCGGCACCGTTATAAACAAGGAAGTGCTTACCCTTTGCGCGTGCGATCAGCGTGACGCCAATCTTTTCAGCCAGTGCCTGGCCCATCTCGGTAACACCCGAACGGGAAAGCAGCACGGGTATTCCCATTTGTGCAACCTTGATTACCATCTCGGAGGTTAATCGGCCAGTGGTGTAAAAAAGCTTGTTATGTCCCTGTGTGCCGTTCAGCCACATCTGGCCGGCAATTGCATCAACTGCATTATGACGTCCGACATCTTCTACAAAGTGCTGCATACGGTGATCCATGCACAGTGCACAGCCATGTACGGCGCCTGCACGTTTATAGACTTCGTTATGCTGGCTAAGGGTGTCCAGAAGTCTGTATAGCGTCGACTGGCGCACGCGAACACGCGGCAGGCTGATGTGCTCGAGGTCATCCATCAGGCTGCCAAATACGGTTCCCTGCCCGCAGCCCGTGGTCACGGTGCGGCGCCCAAGTTTGACATCAAGATCAGCAATACCATTGCGCGTAGTGATGGCGGCAGAACCGGTTTCCCAGTCAACCTGGATGGCCTTGATCTGGGACACATCCGTCAGCAGTCGCTGATTGCGCAGCCAGCCAAGTACTAGCAGCTCTGGCTGGGTGCCGAGCGTCATCAGGGTAACAATTTCCTGTTTGTCGAGGTAAACCGTCAGTGCCCGTTCAGCCGCGATATGTCCTGCGCGTGGCTGGCCAAATTCATCAATTGCGGTGATCGCTGTGGAGGCCTGTAAACCGGCATTGGTCATCTCCGGGAGTGGGCTGCTGGCTATGGCTTCACTCTGTTTTGTCATAATTTTTTTACTCAGCTGCCTGCATTGTCGGGCGTCTTATCCGCCAGTGCTGTTCATATGTCGCAGGATGACGGGCTGGCTGGTCAAATCGAAATCATGTCCGCGCGGTTTGATTGTCATGGCATCAATAATCGCCTGCCGCAATGGGGCATCATCCGCCGGGTTGGCACGTACCACCCGCCTCAGGTCAACCGAATGTTCCTGGCCCAGGCACAGCAGCAGCCGGCCTTCTGCTGTCAGCCTGACGCGATTGCAGTCATCGCAGAAGTTATGGCTATGCGGAGAGATAAAGCCGACACGTGCACTGTTATCGGTACGCCTGTAGTAACGTGAGGGGCCGCCGGTGCTCTCTGTTGTGGGCAGCAGTTCATGGCGTTGCTTGATTATATCGAGAATCTCGTCGCTGGAGATGTACGCTTCTGCACGATCATGATCTCCAATAATGCCGAGCGGCATTTCCTCGATAAAACTAATGTCTATGCCACGTGAGTGAGCAAATTCTACCAGTTCAATAATCTCGTCATGATTACGGTTTCTGAGGATTACAGAGTTAATCTTTATCTTTTCAAAACCAGCTGCCAGGGCAGCATCGATACCCGCCAGCGTACGCTGTAGTCTTCCTGTGCGGGTAATTTTACTGAAGCGCTCCTGTTGCAGAGTATCCAATGAGATGTTGATGCGCTTAACACCGGCATCGCGCAGCTCACTGGCAAACCTGTCCAGCTGTGTACCGTTTGTGGTAAGCGTCAGATCTTTTAATCCATCCAGTTTGCCAAGTTGCCTGAAGACTTCTATGACATTGCGTCGTGTTAATGGTTCGCCGCCGGTTATGCGTATTTTATGGACACCAAGCTCGGTGAATATTCGTCCTATGCGGCTTACTTCTTCAAGTGTCAGCAGCTGCGCACGTGGCACAAACTGCATGTCTTCTGACATGCAGTAGACACAGCGCAAATCGCAACGGTCTGTGACAGAGATGCGCAGGTAATTGATGTGCCGGCCAAAGCGGTCTGTCAGCTGATTGCATGTGCCTGTTTCTGTTATAGTCATGGACTGGTTTGTGCCTGCAAAAAAGTCATCTAATTCCTGTAATAAAGCAAGATATGTTCCAGTTCGTCTATCTCATCAGCTTGGATAGAAATGTTACCAAGTATATGAAATTTGTCTAAAATTATCTCTGCTGTTCTGACACTGACTGCGACAACTTGTACCTTTATGGCAGGATGAATGGGACATTTTGTGCCATTCAAAAACATATCACATCCAGAGCAGGCTTCCTGTACAGAGTGATTCAGCTGACCATGCTGGCTATTTTCTCACTGGCACACAACTTGCACTTATATAGCTTATCTAGATCAATTGACCAGGAACAAAATGATACCAGTGTCCATACTGGAAGATACAAAACAGAGCCTGCCGCAAAGTATGTCTGTCGCCGTTATCATGGAACGGCGTCAATCGAGCAACCCATGGGTAGATGAAGTCTGGCGCGCTACCGGTGTAACGGGCGATCCCCAGACTGGTGCCACTGACGATACCGCTACTCGCACTCGTGCGCGTGTTATTCAGGAACAGGCCGGTACCCAGCAGATACTGTATTCGGGATTCACTATTACATTGCATGTCGATGAATGTGAGAGTTATTACCATAACCTGGTATCGCCCGAACCCGGTTGTTATGTCATCACCCGCACTAGCGACGACGAGAAACCTGTACCCTCTAAAGTGACTCTGAGTTTCGATGAAGCCAATGCCTATGTTGAATGTGAGGGCGAGGCTTTTACCGTGCCCTTGCCGGCAGAGCTTTATCGTTGGACGGAAGAGTTTGTGTTACAGCATTACATGCCAGAAAAACGCGTGAAACGGAAACGCAGGGACTGGCGTAAAGAAAGTCACGGAGCTGCGGCGAATCGATCATGAGCCACTCTAAAACTGACCTGGAAGTACCGTCTGACGAAGGTTTTCTATCACGCTGGTCGCGCCGCAAGCAGCAGGCAAAAGTCGACGTTAATGATGCTGCTAATGATATCTCGGTCACGCAGACATTTGCTGAAGACGAGCTGCAGGAAAATGCGGTTATGGCTAAAGACGATTTGCCAGGCGATAGTGATATGCCGCCAATCGAAAGCCTTGATGAAGATTCAGACTACAGTGGTTTTATGTCTCCCAATGTCAGTGACGAATTGCGCAACCTGGCGCTACGCAAATTGTTTCGGGGCGGGGTGTTCAATGAGCGTGACGGGCTGGATGACTATGATGATGATTTCACCAGTTTTCAGAAGCTCGGTAACGTCATCACTGCAGAGATGCGTCACCAGATGGCGCGTCTCAAGGATGCGATGGAGGACGATGGCAGCAATGAAGTGCTGGCAGATGCAGGCAATGATGGCTCATCGCACCAAATTGAGCCTGTAAATGGAATAGAGGCAGGTAGTGATATAGAAGGAGTTAATCGAGCCAAAGAGGCAGCAACAGAGGTCAAAAATGACATTGAAAATGACATTTCAATGACTGCAGATAAGCAGCTACCCGAGCAGACGGGGAATAGTTGACTCCATGCAGGTAAATGCGAAGCAACAGGCAGGGGAAAATAATGACTATAAGTAGCGCTGACGACTTGAACAAACAGGCGCGGGAAGCGGCACTGGCTGCGCTATCGACACTATCAGTTCGGCCCACCAGCCTGGTGAAGTATGAGTCAGCTGGTGTCGTTGCGATTATTGGTGATGAGCGCACCCAGCAGGTTGTTGCAGAGCTGCAGGGTGCGTTGAAACCACACCTTATCCTCGATGCAGGCAAGGCGGCAGACGGTATACCATATACCAGCAGGCGTGACAGAACGGTCACAGTCGAAGGTTACCTCGGTAACTTCACCATCACCCTGCACGGGGCAGGTGAAGAAGAGGCCATGCGGCTTGACGACACTGAAAGCCTGCAGGCAGATCTTGTTCTTGACCTGTCAGCGACGCCATTATTATCGATGGCTGTCAAACCGCCGGGCTATGTCTACAGTAGCATGGCGGACGACGACCGGCGGTCGGCTGTTGCACAGTTGTCGGCACTGACCGGAACCTTCGAGAAACCAAAGTACTTCGACTACAACCCCGCCATCTGTGCCCATGGACGCTCCGGCATTATTGCCTGTACTCGCTGTATCGATGCCTGTCCAGCTGATGCCATCAAAGGTCTTGCCGAGATGATAGAAGTAGAATCTCACCTGTGCCAGGGTGGTGGTGCCTGTGCCACAGTCTGTCCAAGCGGTGCAATCCGTTATGTCTATCCCACCACCGATGACCTGCTTGCCCAGCTGCGCTGTCTATTGAAGGTATACCTTGAACAAGGTGGCCAGCAGCCGGTACTGGTATTTCATGCGGGGGGATTAGTGCCTGCTGAATCCTGTGCCGCCAATTTACTACCTGTTGCAGTTGAAGAACTTGCCAGTGTTGGTCTCGAAACCTGGTTGTCAGCGCTTGCCTATGGTGCCAGCAGTGTTTTGCTTGTCGATGATGGAACAATTCCTGCCCGCGTTAGTCACGAAATTGACCAGCAGCTGGTCACTGCAAGAGAAATATTGACTGCCATGCATTATCCAGCAGATGCTGTGCGGCGTGTCGAGACGCAGTGGCTGCATAAAGAGGGTGACACACAGCGTGCAATGCCGCCCATTAAAACGAGCACTTTTGCCGGCGCAGGCGGGAAACGCCAGACCGTGTTCATGGCGATAGACGCCCTCTATCAACAGGCGCTGGCGGGCAGCAACGGGCAACCGGCGCCGATGGTGGCACTTACTGCAGGGGCGCCTTTTGGTGTCGCCGGTATTGATGAGAAATCCTGTACTCTGTGTTTATCCTGTGTCAGTGCCTGCCCGGGCAATGCTCTGCAGAGTGGACAGGATGTACCACAGGTTCGATTCATAGAGTCAAATTGTCTGCAATGTGGTTTGTGTACGCGTACCTGTCCGGAGGATGCCATCTGGATCACACCGCGATTGGTGTTTGATCATCAGCGCCGTAACCAGCCGGTTACCCTTTATGAGGAAGAACCGTTCTGTTGTGTCGCCTGCGGCAAACCATTTGCGAGTCAGTCTGTGATAAACAACATGGTGGCAAAGCTGGCCGGTCACTGGATGTTTACCGATGATAACGCTATGCGCCGATTGAAGATGTGTGAAGACTGTCGGGTGGTAGACATCGTGCAGGATGAAGAGATGATGGGTAAAGGTATCGACACCGAAAGGATTACACATTAAGTCACGAAGTTTCATTTATGTACCAGCGTAACCCAAATTGCTGTCACCCAATTAGGACTTTTGTTCCATTTTAGTCATTATTTTCATTTTTTCATTGGCCTGCTTATTGCAATAGTTAGGTAAATCAAAGGAGTAACCCTACATGCCACAGACCTCGACAGAAGAACTTCAGAACCAGCCATCAGCTGTACAGGCCGCTGTCGACTGGGATGAAAAAACACTGGCAGAGGAACAACAGTACCGGGCTTCAGCCTATGCGATGCTGGCAGCGTTGCTGCGATCAATACCGGAACAGTCACTACTTGACCACGTCGCCTGCTTCGCAGATATCGATGGTGGCGGTGATGAGATGACAGTTGCCATGTCCTTGCTTGGACTGGCGGCAGAAAAGCGTTCGCCGCAGTCGATCGGCGATGAGTATCATGACCTGTTTATCGGTCTGGGAAGGGGGGAGCTGGTGCCATATGGCTCTTTCTACCTGACCGGGTTCCTGATGGAAAAGCCGCTCGGTGATCTACGCGATGATCTTGATCGTCTGGGTTTTACGCGTGCGGCGGATGTGCACGAGCCGGAAGACCATATTGCAGCACTATGCGAGGTAATGGTGATGTTGATTCAGGAGGGTGCGGAGACAGATCTGCAGCGTGGTTTTTTTGTCCAGCATATCGACACCTGGTTCGAACGCTTTTTTGCCGACATGTCAGTGGCAAATAATGCGGTGTTCTACAAAGCCGTAGCGCGTTTTGGTGCTGCATTCATGGGAATTGAAAAACGATATTTACTGGCTGAAGTATGACATGTTCAATTACGCAGCAATGAAGCATTAATAACAGTAATTATGAAGATTTAAACGCTAGACAAACTTTCCTGTCAGGAGAAAATGCAATGAAAAAACAACCTTCTAAACAGTCCAGCCGCAGGAAGTTCCTGCAGCAAAGTGCAATTGCCGGAGCAGGAGCTGCGATTGCTGCTTCATCGACTGCTTCTGCATTGACCCTGACAGAGGCAGAGCAGGAAGAAAATAAAAAAACGGGCTACCGCGTGACGGAGCATGTGCTGGCGTATTACAGGTCAGCCACTAAATAAACGTCGCGGTAACAGGAGAATGGTAATGAAACTGACAAAAACATCGGATCAAATTTCGCAAAATAATAAATCACAGACTGTGTCGGCAGGGCATGGGCGAGCCCTATCACGACGCGGCTTCCTGCGAAACTCTGGATTGATGGCCGGTGGCGCTGCACTTGCGACCACCCTCAGCCCAACAATGATGAAAAAGGCTAAAGCCAGTGCTGCTACATCTGCCGAAGGTGACACCACCGAGGTGAAGACCATCTGTACACACTGTTCAGTGGGCTGCGGCATTATTGCTGAAGTACAGAACGGCGTCTGGACCGGGCAGGAGCCGGCCTTTGATCATCCATTCAATCTTGGCGCTCACTGTGCAAAAGGCGCCTCAGTGCGGGAACATGGCCATGGAGAGCGTCGCCTTAAATATCCGACCAAGCTGGTCAATGGCAAGTGGACGAAAATCTCCTGGGAGGAGGCCATCAATGAAGTCGGCGACCGCTTGCTGCAGATCCGTGAACAATCTGGTCCTGATTCTGTTTACTGGCTGGGCTCAGCCAAGCATAGCAATGAACAGGCTTACCTGTTCAGGAAATTTGCCGCATTGTGGGGCACCAATAATGTTGATCACCAGGCACGTATCTGCCATTCAACCACGGTAGCCGGCGTCGCCAATACATGGGGCTACGGCGCCATGACCAACTCCTATAATGATATACATAATAGCAAGGCGATCCTGATTATCGGCGGTAATCCCAGCGAGGCGCACCCTGTTTCCATGCAGCATGTGTTCAAAGCGAAGGAAGAAAACAACGCACCGCTTATCGTCATTGATCCACGTTTTACACGTACGGCTTCACATGCAGACCACTTTATGAGAATTCGTCCCGGATCCGACGTTGCCGTTATCTGGGGCATGATATGGCACATCTTCAAGAATGGCTGGGAAGACAAGGAATTTATCCGCCAGCGCGTTTACGGTCTCGATGAGGTCAGGCAAGAGGTCGCGAAATGGACACCGGAAGAAGTCGAGCGTGTGTCAGGTGTGCCGGAAGAGCAGATATATACCGCCGCCAAGGTAATGGCCGATCATCGACCGGGAACCTTTATCTGGTGTATGGGCGGTACCCAACACACGATAGGTAACAACAATACCCGCGCTTATTGCACCTTCCAGCTGGTACTTGGCAACATGGGCGTTGCTGGCGGGGGCACCAATATATTCCGTGGCCACGACAACGTACAGGGTGCAACCGATTTTGGCGTACTGAGTCACACGCTGCCCGGCTACTACGGTCTGTCCGATGGCGCCTGGAAGCACTGGGCCAAGGTCTGGGATGTCGATCACGAATGGATCGCAGAGCGTTTCGACAAGGAGCAGCGCGCTGGTGAATATTTTGGCGAAGAAGGTGCTGATGACAAAATCATTAACGGCATGAATTCAAAAGGCATACCCGTTTCTCGCTGGATTGATGGTGTGCTAGAGGATAAGAACAATATCGCACAAAGAGATAATGTGCGGGCCATGGTCTTCTGGGGACATGCACCGAACTCGCAGACCCGCGGCGTTGAGATGAAGAAAGCCTTTGAACAACTGGATACCCTGGTCATTATTGATCCTTATCCCACAGTATCAGCCGTTATGCATGATCGCACCGATGGGGTTTACCTGCTGCCTGCCTGCACGCAGTTCGAAACCTATGGATCGGTCACCGCTTCCAATCGTTCACTGCAGTGGCGCGACCAGGTCATTGATCCTCTGTTTGAATCACTGCCAGACCACACCATTATGTACAAGCTGGCAAATAAGCTTGGTATGGGTGAGCAGTTATGTAAAAACATAGAGGTGAAAAATGATGAACCGGTGATCGAAGATATCACACGGGAGTTCAACAAGGGCATGTGGACTATTGGTTATACCGGGCAGAGCCCCGAGCGCATGAAGAAGCAACAGCAGAACTGGGGTAATTTTGACTATACCTCACTGAAAGCCGAAGGCGGCCCCTGCGATGGAGAGTTCTATGGTTTGCCATGGCCATGCTGGGGCACGGCGGAAATGGGTCATCCCGGCACCCCTAATCTGTATGATGGCAGCAAGCCAGTCGCCGACGGCGGGCTGACGTTCCGTGCCCGTTTTGGTGTTGAGCGCGATGGCGTCAATCTGCTGGCTGAAGGCTTCTACTCCAAAGGTTCAGACATCAAGGACGGTTATCCTGAATTCACCGACAAGATGCTAAAGAAGCTCGGCTGGTGGGGTGATCTAAGCGCGGAGGAGCAGGCTGCTGCGGAAGGTAAGAACTGGAAGACTGACCTTTCTGGCGGTATCCAGCGCGTTGCCATAAAGCATGGTTGTGCCCCATTTGGTAATGCCAAGGCACGGACAGTTGTCTGGACCTTCCCGGATCCGGTGCCCATACACCGGGAACCTCTCTATACCTCAAGGCGTGACCTGGTAGAAAAATACCCGACCTATGAAGATCGCAAAAACTTCTACCGCCTGCCAACCCGCTATGAATCGATTCAGGCCAAGGACTACACTGCAGACTATCCAATTATTCTAACCTCGGGGCGCCTCGTTGAGTATGAAGGTGGTGGCGATGAAACACGCTCCAATCCGTGGCTTGCAGAACTGCAGCAGGACATGTTCGTGGAGATTCATCCCAGGGATGCCAACAATAATGGCGTCAAAGAGGGAGACGATGTGTGGGTGGAAGGTCCCGAAGGTGCGAAGGTAAAAGTAAAAGCCATGATTACCCGACGCGTCGGTGAAGGGGTTGCCTTTATGCCATTCCACTTTGGTGGACATTTCCAGGGTAAGGATCTACGCAGTAAATATCCCAAAGGTGCTGACCCTATCGTCCTCGGGGAAGCGTGTAATACAGCAATGACCTACGGTTACGACTCGGTCACTCAGATGCAGGAGACGAAAGCGTCCCTGTGCCGAATCAGCAAAGCTTGATAACAGGAGTATAGAAAAATGGCAGCTATGAAATTTTATTGTGACGCCGAACGCTGTATCGAGTGCAACGGCTGTGTGACGGCATGCAAAAACGAAAACGAAGTCCCCTGGGGTGTTAACCGACGTCGTGTCGTTACCATCAAGGATGGAGAACCCGGAGAGCGTTCGTTATCTGTAGCGTGTATGCACTGTTCCGATGCACCCTGTGCTGCAGTTTGTCCGGTTGACTGTTTCTATACCACCGACGATGGCATTGTGCTGCATGACAAGGACATCTGCATCGGCTGCGGTTACTGCTTCTATGCCTGTCCGTTTGGTGCACCGCAGTTTCCCAAAGAAGGCGCCTTTGCTTCGCGCGGCAAGATGGACAAGTGTACCTTCTGTGCTGGCGGTCCACTGCCGGACAACAGCAGTGAAGAATATCGCAAGTATGGCGCAAACCGAATTGCTGAAGGCAAACTGCCGGCATGCGCGGAGATGTGTGCGACCAAGGCATTGCTTGCCGGTGATGCAGATATGGTTGCTGATATTTACCGAAAACGTATGGTTAATCGCGCCTCCGCTGCACTCGGCAAAGGCTTTCAGCTGAGAGAGCAGAATATCGGATCAGGTGTTGATCTGAAAGGGAAAGTAACCAACTGATTGCAGCTTTACCTGGTTCTCCGTAGTGAGTCGTTTTCAGGAGAATCTGGAAATGCGGCATAGCATAAAAGGCAGGCAGGCAGGTAAAGCCTGATTGGAGGAGTGCATAACAATGTCTGATAAAAAACAGTCTCGCATCCGACGCCATCGCAAGGTTGCCTACTCGCTGCTGTCGTTGCTGGTGTTGACGCTGGTGCTGCCGCTGATTCCCTATGCGGTAGCTGAAAAGGATGAAACTGCAGGCAAGGTCTTCAATCCCGGCACTGAATTATGGCGGGATGTTCGTCAGCGTGACAGGGACGTTATCGGAACGACCCAGATGAAAAGTGTCGACGCAGGGGTGCTGATTAATGAATACGGCGAAACCTGGCGCCATTTTCGTATGCAGCAGTTAGTCCCCTATGGTGCAGCGCTAATGGGTATCGTGTTATCTATCATTCTGTTGTTTTATCTGTTGCGTGGCCCGTTACGACTGCAAGAAGAACCTTCAGGCAAAAAAATAGAGCGTTTCACGGTATTCGAACGGACGGTTCACTGGTTTACCGTGGCTATTTTCTGGCTGCTCGCACTTACCGGGCTGATCCTTCTATACGGACGTTTTGTGCTGATTCCGATACTCGGTGCAGATGGGTTTGGCATAACAGCCTCCGCATGTAAAGAAGCTCACAACCTGTTCGGACCGACTTTTCTTGTCGCACTGGTTTTACTGTTTCTGACTTTTGTGAAAGACAACATCTATGCACGTGGCGACATGCTCTGGCTGCTCAAAGGCGGTGGTATGCTGGGTGGTGGGCATGTTAGTGCCGGTCGTTTTAATGCAGGTGAAAAGATCTGGTTCTGGATTGCAATAATTGGCGGACTGGTTTTATCTGTCACCGGCCTGATTCTGGTTTTTTCAATACTCGGTCAGAGTCGCGAGATCATGGGCTTGTCGCATGTTCTGCACGGGATTGTTGCACTGGTAGTGATCAGTGTCTCATTCGGTCATATTTATCTTGGCACGGCAGGCGTCGAAGGCACCCTTGGCAGCATGACTACCGGCTATGTTGATGAGGCCTGGGCAAAGTCGCATCATGATCGCTGGTATGCCGAGGTAAAGGCTGCAGAAGATGGCAGTGATAAAATTGTTGATGAACCCGGATTAGCCACGGAAGGAAAGAGTTAAATTATGTTTAAACATCTCGTAGACGGTATTTTCTGGGATATAGCTCTCTGGGTGTTCACCATCGGCGTGCTCTGGCGCATCCTGTCGATCTTCCTTGTCGGCAACAAAAAAGATCTTTCTGTTGCACGTACTACTGGTATGACGGGTGCAATCGCTGCAAATATTAGTCGCTTTTTCCCGCGCTCCGAAATGCAATCGCGTACCAGGCTGCATGTGATAGCAGGGTATATGTTTCACCTGGGCCTGTTTGCTTTATTGTTTTTTGCAGCACCACACATTCTGTTTGTCGAATCGCAGACGGGACTCTCATGGCCTGCCATGCCTTACTGGGCATTTATAGTAACGGCGCAGCTTGCCTTTGTTGGATTGCTGTTGTTGTGGATTCATCGCGTCATGGATCCGGTCACTCGTTTAATTTCAAGCGCTGATGATCATGTTGGATCAATTTTAACCTTCATTGTTATGTTAACTGGCTGCATGGCTCTTTTAGAAGGGTTTGAAGGCTTGCGAGTACTGCATCGATTTACCGTCGAACTGCTGATGGTGTATTTTCCATTCAGCCGCCTGATGCATGCATTTATGTTTATCCCCAGTCGCGCGTTTACAGGCGCCTGGTTTGGTCGTCGCGGAGTTAAGGCATGACTAATTCATTATTTCATGGGGTGATAAAGTAATGAGCGAAGCATTAGAACTTGGTATTAATGCGCTGCGCGGCCAGATGGATACCCGCGCCATGTCTTATTTCTCCAGCTGCGTACGCTGTGGAATCTGTGCAGAAGCCTGCCTGTTTTATACTGAAACCGGCGATGCACGCTATACGCCCATCTATAAAACAGAACCGCTGCGTAAACTATGGAAACGTGAGTATACATTCTGGGGCAAACTGGCCAGTAAAATGGGACTACTCAAACCAATGACAGAGTCAGACCTGTCGGACTGGGAAGAGCTCGTCTATGATGGATGTTCGATGTGCAGTCGCTGCAGCATGGTGTGTCCGGTTGGTGTTGATATTGCTTACCTGATTAGAAAGGCCAAAGAGGGTTTATCTGCAGCGGGCTTTTCACCTGCTGATCTGGTTGCTGCGGGTGAACGTGCTGACAGGATCGGCAGCCCAATGGGTGTTACGTCCCACACTCTTAATGCCACTATCAGGGTGCAGGAAAAAGAAACTGGCTTGCCTGTGCCACTGGATGTTCAAGGTGCTGAATATCTGGTATTGCTCTCCTCCGGAGAGATTGCCGGTTTCCCTGAGTTCATCGGCTCACTGGCTAAGATATTTAAAGCAACAGGCATTTCCTGGACACTCAGCAGCGAGTATTTTGAAGCGACGAATACTGGCGTGCAGCTTGGTAACTCTAAACTGGCTGCAAAACTGGTAGAGCGCATCGTGACCGTGGCGGAAAAACTTGATATAAAAACTGTCGTCAGTCCTGAATGCGGACACGCCTATACTACCATTCGCTGGGATGCACCTAATTTTATCGGCAGGCCGCTACCGTTCAACGTTGTACATGTGATGGAACTACTGGATCAACTGCGCCAGCAAGGTCGTCTGAAAACGAAAGGTTATACTGAAGAGCGTCTTAGCTATCATGATCCCTGCAATGCAGGGCGTCGTGGAGGGGTGCTCGATCAACCGCGCAATTTGTTAAAAATGGTGGCCCCTAACTTCGTTGAATTGCCGGAGAGCGGCGATATGAACTGGTGCTGCGGTGGAGGCGGTGGTGTCAGTTCCAATGAGCGCGCCAATCCGTTGCGCCTGAAGGTTTTCGATGCCAAAAAAAGGCAGCTTGATGCAGCCAAACCCGAGGGACTGGTGACAGCCTGCTCCAATTGCAGGCATATGCTGGAAGACGGCCTGGAACATAACCATATGTATGATGTGGAATTGCTGGGTGTCACTGAGTTAATAGCAGAGCATCTTGTTGACGGGGATGAAGCCTGACGGTTTAATTTAATCTATAGCCGTTCGTGTGTTGTCTAGCGAATTCTATTTAACGGTATACTGTTGCCATGCTACGTTTTACCCGCATAATTTAGTTCTTCATTGTTCAGTATACCGCAGACGTATTTGATTTGGCGCTATAGAGGTATAAGACACACCAGTTTATTTTTTCTGACGATTCCCCACCCTGTATCTGCTGTGCGCAAATTTATCCATCAGATTCTAATTGATCAGTGTGAAATAGATCTTCCACCATAGCGCTGCTAACTGATAATGCAGCTGTTACTTCTGCGTTTTAGTGACATTCGCTACAGATACATAAAGTCGGGAATTCTGTTATCCAGCATGATTAGCTCACTGTAACCAGTGGGTGATTCATCTGCTACAGGCATCACACGTTTAAAAAAGCCTTACTCCCATATTGTGCGCAAGGTTTTCATATCTGGAATGATCCTGCTGTGTACGCGGCATGTTCTGTCTATGGAATATGGTAGACTTTCAGCAATTACAGGACTTTCGAATTTTGCAGGAGATATAAATGGCCGGACACAGTAAATGGGCCAACATTCGCTTTCGCAAGGGCGCTCAGGATGCCAAACGCGGTAAGCTATTCACTAAACTGATCAGAGAAATTACCGTTGCTGCCCGTATGGGTGGTGGCGACCCGGATTCCAACCCACGATTACGCTCAGCGATAGACAAGGGTTTGACCAATAATATGAAGAAAGACACCATCGAGAATGCCATCAAGCGTGGCACCGGTGATCTTGAGGGTGTCAATTATGAAGAAGTACGCTATGAAGGTTACGGTACGGCCGGCGTAGCAATTCTTGTCGACTGCATGACCGATAACCGCAACCGCACTGTCAGCGAAGTACGACATGCGTTCAGTAAATATAATGGTAATCTGGGTACCGATGGTTCCGTGGCCTATCTTTTCAGCAAGCTTGGTATTATCGGTTATCCTGAAGGCAGTGATGAGGAGCTGATAATGGATGTCGCACTTGAAGCCGGTGCCGAAGATGTTGTTACAGATGATGACGGAACAATAGAAGTACTAACGACAGCGGATAGTTTTGCTGAAATTAACAAGGCATTGGAGAAAGCAGGGCTTGCAGCAGATTATGCTGAAATCACTGAACGTGCCTCAACAGAGGTGGCGCTGGATGCAGAAGATGCCGAGAAGCTGATGCGTCTGATCGATGCGCTGGATGATCTGGATGATGTACAGGAGGTTCATTCCAATGCTGTTTTTCCAGATGATTTCGAAGGCTAACGCCAGCTAATGCGTGTACTTGGAATAGATCCGGGTTCCCGTATTACCGGTTTTGGTGTAATTGAAATAAACAACGGCAGATTGCAGTATGTTACTAGCGGTTGCATTAAAATGAAGGATCAGGATCTGCCAGCTAGATTGAAGACCATATTTGAAAGTGTCTCCGAGGTAATTGACAGCGCCGGAGCTGAATTTTTGGCAATAGAGGATGTTTTTGTCTCACGGAATGCACGCTCGGCGATAGTGCTGGGGCAGGCGAGAGGGGCTGCTATCTCTGCAGGTGTAAACAGGGGTTTGCCGGTGGGAGAATACACTGCGTTGCAAATCAAGAAGTCGGTTGTAGGCTATGGTCAGGCGGATAAGACGCAGGTTCAACACATGGTTAGATCAATCCTTGCTCTTGATGGGGTGCCACAGCAAGATGCTGCCGATGCACTGGCCTGCGCCATCTGCCATAGTCACACACTTGAACACAGGCTTGGTATGGGCATCAAAAAACAACTAAAAGCAAAATCATGATTGGTCAGTTACGCGGTATATTATTGTCAAAACAGCCACCAGCGCTGATGCTGGATGTGCAGGGCGTTGGTTATGAACTCGATGCGCCGATGACCACTTTTTACGACCTGCCGGAGGAAGGGTCGGAATTGATGCTGCATACACACCTGGTTGTGCGGGAGGATGCTCAATTATTGTTTGGCTTTTCCACAGAAAACCAGCGTAACCTGTTTCGCCACCTGCTCAAAATAAGCGGCATAGGGCCTCGCGTCGGGCTGGCGATTTTGTCAGGCCTGTCAGTAAATGAATTTCGTCTATGTGTCAATGGAGAAGATGTGGTGCGGCTAACCAAAGTGCCTGGAATAGGCCGAAAGACTGCAGAAAGGGTTATACTTGAACTGCGCGGCAAGCAGCTTCCCGGGATGTCTGTGGATGACGACGTCGCTGTTGCTGGCAGTATTGATGAAATCCGAAATGACGCGATCAGTGCATTGACTGCACTGGGTTATCGAATAAAAGATGCTGAGAAAGTCATCAATCAACTGGCGGATCAATCAGATGCCAGTGAAGCCTTGAGTAGCGAGTTCCTGATAAGGCAGGCTCTGCAGTCAATGTCCGGAGGTTCTCGATGATAGAAACTGATCGACTGGTTGCTCCGGAAACAAAAGAAGGGGCCGGTGAACGAACTTTTGACAAGGCACTGCGGCCCACCAGTCTTGTGGAATTCGTTGGCCAGCCTAATATCCATCAACAGCTGGAAATCTTTATTACCGCTGCTCGTAATCGCAATGAAGCACTAGATCATGTCCTGTTGTTCGGCCCTCCGGGCCTTGGCAAAACAACGCTGGCACACATCATTTCCAATGAGATGGATGGGCAGTTGCATCAAACTTCGGGCCCGGTGCTGGAAAAGGCGGGTGACCTGGCGGCCCTGTTAACCAATCTTGAGCAGGGTGATGTCCTGTTTATTGATGAAATACACCGCCTGACGCCTGCTATCGAGGAAATTCTCTATCCTGCACTGGAGGATTATGAACTTGATATCATGATCGGTGAAGGACCCGCCGCACGTTCAATCAAGCTGAGCCTGCCACCCTTTACGCTAATAGGTGCAACAACCCGCGCAGGCCTTTTGACATCACCGCTGCGAGATCGTTTCGGTATCGTTCAGCGTCTGGAGTTTTACGACAGCAAACAACTGCAGCAGATCATTGATCGATCCTGCGGCATATTAGGAGTGCAAGGCGACGCAGACGGTGTAGCCGAAATCGCTCGTCGTTCGAGGGGGACACCACGAATTGCCAATCGTCTATTGCGACGTGTGCGTGACTTTGCTGAAGTGAAAGGTGATGGTGTACTCAACAGCGAGATAGCCCGTGCAGCTCTGGATATGCTGGAAGTCGATGAGCATGGTTTCGATGAAATGGACCGGCGACTATTGTCTGCTATTGTGAAGAAATTTGATGGTGGACCAGTAGGCGTCGACAACCTGGCAGCAGCACTGAGCGAAGAAAGGGACACCCTGGAAGATGTCATCGAACCATATTTGATCCAGCAGGGTTTTATTATGCGCACTCCGCGTGGACGTGTCGCCACACATCTGGCCTGGCAGCATTTTGGACTGGATTATCCGGAAAATACTGAAGCTCATCAGGAAAAACTGTTATAAGAAGATCTGTTTTTATAATCTGTCGGACAGTGGATTTTAATTAACAATCGCTGACAAGATTACTAATTTTTTTCTCAGAAATATTTTTCACTCTTCTCAGCACAAAAGGTGTCTGTTTTGTCTATTAATTTTGAATTAAGATCTACTCTTCATTGAATGTATTTATCAAGCAGCAATTCACCCTTTTTTAACCATTTTGATAGACTGGTAATTTCTCTTCATCCCTGTATAGTTCGGGAAATATTGCTAATAGGAAGTCTCCTCGGTAGAAAGTTTGAGTAGCACAGTTTTTGAATTCCCAGTTCGTATTTATTATGAAGACACCGATGCAGGTGGTGTTGTTTATCACGCTAATTTCCTTCGTTTTATGGAGCGGGCGAGAACAGAGTGGCTGCGAGAAATGGGCTATGAACTGGATAAACTAGAACGCGAACATGGTTTTGTTTTTGCTGTGAGATCGACAACTATCGATTTTCATAAACCTGCATATTTAAATGATTTGCTCAGCATCCAGGTCTCAATTGCCCGTATGCGCAAGGCCTCACTGGATATCAATCATGATGTCTACCGTGATGAAACTCTGTTATGCAGTGCCCGAATAAAGCTTGCGGGTGTCGCCGCGGACACGTTTCGTCCGCGAGCACTGCCATTCACCCTGGATTAAGGAGATAGGATTTGGAAACAGTTGTAGAATTAGCTAACCCGCAGCAAAGCCTGTCAATCTGGCATATGATTACGCAGGCAACACTGGTTGTGCAACTGGTGATGGGGATGCTGATGCTGGCATCTGTCGTATCCTGGGCCCTGATCTTCCAGAAATGGAAAATGCTACGGCAGGCGCGTTTATCTGCTGATGAATTTGAAAATTCTTTCTGGTCGGGTGGCGATCTGAGTAAATTGTATTCGGTCTGGGGAGGCAAGGAGGCGAGCGAAGAAGGCGGCATGGCCAGCATATTTATTGCTGGCTATCGTGAGTATTCACGCCTGTACAATAAAGAAGGCATAAAACGCAGTGAAGTTACTGATGGCGTGCAGCGTGCCATGCGCGTCGCGCTGGCACAGGAAATCGAGGACCTTGAAGGAGGCTTGTCATTTCTTGCTACTGTTGGTTCAACATCGCCGTATGTTGGATTATTCGGGACCGTCTGGGGCATTATGAATTCATTTCGTACATTGGGGGTGATGAAGCAGGCGACGATTGCTTCAGTGGCGCCGGGAATATCAGAAGCACTGGTGGCAACAGCAATGGGCCTGTTTGCGGCCATTCCCGCCGTTATTGCCTACAACCGTTTTTCCAATCATGTAGAACGGCTTGTCATGCGCTACGAAATGTTTATGGAAGAATTTACCAGTATCGTTTCCCGTCAGAGTTATCATAAGAAATCAGTCGATGTTTGAGCATTCCAGGCGTAGCCGCAAAAGCCAGATGAGCGAGATCAATGTAGTGCCTTACATTGATGTCATGCTGGTATTGCTGGTTATCTTCATGGTGACTACACCGCTGTTGACGCAGGGTGTAGAAGTCGATTTACCCGAGGCCGTATCAGAAGAGGTCAAGGATTCGGATATAGAGCCGTTTGTTCTAGCAGTAGACAGAAATGGTCAGATTTTTGTCAATGAAGAGAAGCAGCCATCGGCTGGCGAAGAAATTGTCAGAAAGGCTGCTGTTGTTAACAAGCGCAGTCCGAAAACACCCTTTCTGGTAAAGGGCGACAGGCAGGTAGAATATCAGGCTGTGATGAATGCAATGGTGTTGCTGAAGCAGGCAGGTATACCCAAAGTTGGTCTGGTGACAGAACCACCGGAAAAATAGCAGTGACAGCAGGCAGTACCAGGCCACGAAATCGCCGTCGACCATTGAGTCCGCTTGCAATTGGGCTGGCACTAGTTTTACATGCCTTTCTGTTTGGCATCATGTTTATAAAGGTGGATAGCCATGTGAAGCCGGTTGCGGCAGTGAAATCACTGCAGGTCAAGCCCGACAAGGATGTTGATGTCATCGAAGCAACCGCTATTGACAATGAAGTCCTTGAACAGAAAAAAGAAAAGAAGCGGGCGCTGGAGCGCGAGAAGCAACGCAGAATAGCTGAAGAAAAAAAACGCAAGGCTGAACTTGAGCGCAAGCGTAAAGAGGAGATCAAGCGTAAGAAGGAAGAACAGATCAGGAAGGCTGAGGCAGAGAAAAAACGCAAGAAAGAGGCAGAGTTAAAACGCAAGAAAGAGGCAGAGAAAAAGGCTGCTGAAAAGAAGAAAAAAGAGGAAGAACGCAAGAAGAGGCTGGCACAGGAGAAAAAGCGCAAGGCAGCTGAGGAAAAAAAACGCAAGGCGGAGGCAGAACGGAAGCGCAAAGAAGCAGCAATGAAGAAACAGATGGAAGCAAAGGCCAGGCAAGCGAGAGCCAGTCAGGCATTAAGCAAGTACGTGCCTCGTATTCAACAGAAAGTAGAAGACAACTGGCGTTTGCCGCCACGTGGTGCGGAAGGTTGTAACCCTACGGTTAGGGTGAATCTTGCACCCGATGGCAAGGTTCTGTCAGCAAAAATTGTTAACAGTAGTGGAGATAGTATCTGCGACAGATCTGTTGAGCTGGCATTCAGAAAGGCTTCACCGATTCCAATACCACTTGACCCGGATTTGTATTCAGAATTCAAGACCATTGATTTTCCATTCAGGCCATGAGATTTTTCCTGCATAACACAATATGAGTTTTAGGATAAATCGCGTTAGGAGATTAACTTTACAACTATTACTGAGTCTTGCCTGATAAGATTCCCTTCAGTTTTACCAACTAGAATATGGCTAATTTTTTACAATGAAGAATATGAAACAATTTGATTTGAAAAAACTTGTTGCACTGCTTGTAATATTGACAGGTTTGATGACTGCTCCAGCACATGCTGTACTGACAATTGAAATCACCAAAGGCGTTGATGCGGGGATCCCGATTGCCATCGTACCTTTCAGCTGGCGTGGTGCGCCGGTAGCGGGTGAGAGTATGTCAAATATTATAGAAGCTGATCTAACCCGTTCTGGACGCTTTGAGAGTATTCCCCGGTCAGATTTTCTGCAACAGCCGCATAATGCCAAACAGGTAAACTTTAAGGACTGGCGTCTGATCAAGGCCGATAACCTTGTAGTTGGTAGCATAGAGCAGTCGGGTGCAGAAACATATATGGTAAAGTTTCAGCTGCTCGATGTTTTTACCGCGCGCACGCTGACGGGTTATCAGTATAATATCCACAGTAGTAAGCTGAGAAATGTGGCACACCAGATCAGTGATATTATTTATGAAAAGCTAACCGGTGAAAAAGGGGCATTTAATACCAAGATAGCTTATGTGACCGTCGAAAGAACGCAAAAAGGCAAACGTTATCTGCTGCAGGTAGCAGACTCAGATGGCTACAATCCTCAGACAATTCTCAATTCACATCAGCCGCTTATGTCGCCTGCCTGGTCGCCTGATGCGACTAAGCTTGCCTATGTCTCTTTCGAAAAAAGGCGCTCGATGATATACATACAACGTCTGTCAGATGGCAAACGGGAAAATATTGCCAGTTATAAAGGCATAAACAGTGCGCCGGCGTTCTCGCCCGATGGCACGAAACTGGCCTTTGTATCATCAAAAGATGGCAACACTGAAATCTATCTGGCTGATCTGCGTTCTCGTGCCATCAAACGCCTGACTAATCATCATGGTATTGATACCGAACCTTCGTGGCTGCCTAATGGTAGAGGTCTGGTATTTACCTCCAGCCGTAGCGGTCAACCACAGATTTACCAGATGAATACTGACGGATCCAGCGTCCAGCGATTGACATACTCTGGAAAATATAATGCAAGACCATCAGTGTCAGCAGATGGTAAGCTATTGGTAATGATCAGCCGTGGTAATGGCCGATACCACGTAGCAGTGATGGACCTGCGTAGCAAGCAGATCACCAGGCTGACCGATACCATGCTGGATGAGTCGCCGAGTTTCGCGCCAAATGGAAGAATGGTACTTTATGCAACAGAGCAGAATAATAAAGGAGTTCTGGCAGCAGTATCGTCCGATGGACGTGTGCGACAATCTTTAAGATTTTTACAAGGTGATGTGCGCGAGCCCGCATGGTCACCATATTTAAGACGACAATAGATAGAGGATAGTGCAAGCGATGAAAAAGACTAGTCAGTTATTTCTAATAGTAATGTTAGCCGGCATGGTGGCAGTGAGTGGCTGTAATAAAAAAACCCGTAAGGCAGAAGGTACGGGTATGGGGGATGATGTCTCGGCTTCCGGAACTGGTACTGAATTCGGCCCTGATGGTAGACCCCTGGGTGAGTGGCAGGAAGGTGCTTCAGGAGACATGTTGTCACAGAAGACCATCTACTTTGCTTATGACAGCAGCGAACTTGATATTGATAGCCAGGCAGTCGCTGAAGCGCATGCCGCTTTTCTGCGCGACAACTCCTCTATCCGTGTAGTACTTGAAGGTCACGCAGACGAACGTGGTACACGTGAATACAATCTTGCCCTGGGTGAGCGTCGCGCTCAATCTGTAGCGGATGTCTTTATGGCGCTGGGCGTCAGTGCTGCAAATATTGAGAATGTCTCATACGGTGAAGAAAATCCGGTTGCTGACGGACACGATGACTCTGCATGGCGTCTAAATCGTCGTGTTGAAATACGTTATGACAGGTAGTTTAGATCGATATTTAATGAAGCATCTGGCAGTGCTAGCGCTGCTAAGTCCATTGTTTCTGAGTGCCTGTAATCAAACTACGGCGGCGACGATGCGGCAGGGTACCGACCAGGTAAACCCCCAGTTACAGTTACTTGGTCGGGTCAACAGCCTGGAAAGTGAAGTATCGAAGCTACAAAATACTGTCGAGGTTCAGCAAGATGAGCTGAACAGGTTGCGTGAGAGATTGTCCGGTATTTATGATGACCTTGATAGCCGTATGCGTAGTGTTGAATTGTCTTCACCTGCCGGTGCGGCACCCGTTTCTCCGGCTTCAGAGATGATGACCGACAGCGAGATTCCATCTGTTCCGTATCAGGCAGACACAACGAGCAAGGTGATTTCAAATGCTGGCGGTGATGCCCGCGGCACTGCACCTGCTGCGGCACAATTGTCAGCGGAAAAGCCAGTGCAGAAAAGCCCGGAAGGTACTTCACAGCAGGAGCAGGCATCTTATGACGCAGCCTTCGATCTGTTGAAACAAAGCCGTTATGACGAGGCTGTTGCCGCTTTTAAGGAATTTCAGATACGATTCCCGAAAAGCACACTTGCTGACAGCGCCCAGTACTGGATCGCAGAAGCCCGCTATGTGAATCGCGCATACGATGCTGCACTGCATGAGTACAGCTCACTAATCCAGCGTTACCCAAGTAGCAAGCGTTTGCCGGATGCTATGCTGAAAATCGGCTATATCCATTTTGATAACGAGCAATGGGATCAGGCGAGAAGGGCACTAAATGCGGTAGTCATTCGCTATCCTGGTAGTCGCGTTGCTGTTTCTGCAAAGATGCGACTTGATCAGATGGATCAAACAGGGAACTAAATTCTGCTTTGCGTATCAGGTTTTACGTCACTCGTTAATCGTAAAACCTGCCACGTATTTTTTTCTCAATTGACTGTAAAATCGCACACCTATCCTGTCCCCGCGGCTAACCGTGAACTTCGTGTCAGCGAAATTTTCTATTCGCTTCAGGGTGAATCACGAACAGTGGGCTTGCCGACGGTATTTATCAGGCTGACAGGTTGTCCATTGCGCTGTGATTACTGTGATACCAGCTATGCTTTTTCGGGCGGCGAGCGAATTACTCTTTCCGGAATTCTGCAGAAAGTATCTGCTTATTCTCCCCGCTTTGTCACAGTCACCGGTGGTGAGCCGCTGGCACAGCGAGATTGCTGGTTGCTACTGAAGATGCTCTGTGATGCGGGATATACCACGTCAGTAGAGACCAGCGGTGCTATCGATATTTCACAGGTAGATAAGCGTGTCTCTATTGTCATGGATATCAAGACACCAGGTTCAGGCGAAGTCGAACGAAATCGTTACCAAAATCTCGATTTGCTGAAACGCAAGGATCAGATCAAGTTCGTCATTAGTGACCGGGCAGACTATGATTGGAGCCGGCATTTTATCGGACAAAAAGAGCTAACTGGAAAGTTCGAAATACTTTTCTCTCCGGTCCATGGTGAACTCGAACCTGCTGAGTTGGCGAACTGGATCCTTGACGATAATCTCCAGGTAAGGATGCAAATCCAGCTACATAAGTATCTGTGGGGGGAAGAACGTGGCAGATGACATAACAAAGGCGGTAGTGCTTTTATCTGGTGGCCTTGATTCCGCAACAGTTCTCGCAATTGCACGAGGGGAAGGATTTCAGTGTTATGCGCTGAGCTTTGATTATGGTCAGCGTCATCGGGTTGAACTGACCGCTGCGAAGCATGTTGCCGAAGCTGGTGGTGCCATAGAACACCGTATTCTTACCCTCCCGATTGGAGAGCTTGGAGGCTCAGCGTTAACAGATACCTCCATCGATGTACCGGATGCCAGTGAGCCCTCGGGTGGCGATATTCCTGTCACCTATGTACCGGCCCGCAATACTATCTTTTTATCTATGGCTTTGGGACTGGCAGAAATCATTGGTGCGAGAGACATTTTTATCGGCGCAAACGCAGTGGATTATTCGGGCTATCCTGATTGCCGGCCTGAATTTATTTCTGCTTTTGAACGGCTGGCGAATCTGGCAACACGTGAAGGTATAGAAGGTGATGGTTTCCGAATCAGGGCGCCACTGATAGAAATGAGCAAGGCCGATATAATCCGTACAGGTGCTGGGCTTGGCGTTGATTACAGCCTCACTGTATCCTGCTATAAGCCGTCCTCTGATGGCAAGGCCTGCGGTATTTGTGATTCATGTCGCCTCAGGGCGCGTGGATTCGAAATGGCGAACATATCTGATCCTACTGCATATCAGAAAACAGCTTAGCTGCAACTAGAAATATCAGGCCAGATCGGCTATCGTTGGGAAATTGTCTCGCAGAAAAACACACAGCAGAAAACTCTAATATTCTGACAGGAATTCCCGGGTGTGCTGTTGATAAATAAATCATAACTCTAACAAGTATAATTTACCTAGCACTGGAGGAATCAGATGATTTTCGAAGACTTTACATCGGCCTGGTCGGTGATGATCTGGACAACGTTTGCATTAGCCGTGGTAATGGGCGCAGTGGTCAATAAAACCAATTTCTGCACTATGGGGGCTGTTTCAGACTGGGTAAATATGGGTGACAAAGGACGAATTCGTGCATGGTTCTTTGCCATAGCTGTCGCTTTACTTGGTGTCACAATACTTGAATACCTCGGTGTCCTGAATGCCGACAATGCCTTCCCACCTTATCGCAGCGGCACCCTGGTATGGGCGGAAAATATTCTTGGCGGTTTCCTGTTTGGCATCGGTATGACGTTTGGATCCGGCTGTGGTAACAAGACATTGATCCGTGTCGGTGGCGGCAACCTGAAATCCATCATGGTTTTTTTGCTAATTGCTATAATAGCTTTCTTTATGGTGAATCCTCTCCCCGGCAGCGATCAGACCTTGATGTCTCTGCTGTTCCTGGACTGGATCAGACCACTCGCTATTACACTTGAAGGAGGGCGTCAGGATTTGGGCACCTTGCTCGCAGGCAGTGAAAACGCCGCGTCAGCACGCCTGTGGATTGGTATATTGCTTGCGTTAGCAGTGCTGGTGTTTGTATTTATTTCTAAGGACTTCCGCAGCAGCTTCGACAATATCCTCGGTGGACTGGTTGTTGGTCTGGTCGTCGTTGCTGCCTGGTATGTTACCTCCGACATCAAGCTTGGCTATGAATCTGATTTCGATGGCGAGGTGAAGGTAACTATGCGTGAGTTCCTTGATCCCACGACGTCACAATGGGATATGTCCGAGGCTGTGCGTGAAAACTGGGACTCGGCAAAACCGGATATGAACTCGGGCAGCCCTCAGTCATTGACATTTATCAATCCGTCCGGACAGACTTTTGGTTATGTTACTTCCGGATTCGACAGGGTCAAACTCACCTTCGGTGTGGCGCTTGTTTTAGGGGTTATTATTGGATCCTTCCTGTGGTCGATTGTGACAAAAAGCTTCAGAATAGAATGGTTCGCCTCCGTCGGTGATTTTTTTAACCACCTCATTGGTGGCATTCTGATGGGATTCGGCGGCGTGCTTGCACTCGGTTGTACCATCGGCCAGGGTGTAACCGGGGTAAGTACACTGGCTGTGGGTTCAATTCTCAGCCTGATATCAATTATCTTTGGTAGTGCTCTGACGATGAAGATCCAGTATTACAAGCTTGTTTATGAAGAAGAAGCCAGTTTTTTTGCTGCTCTGAGCTCATCTCTGGTTGACATGAAGCTACTTCCTAGTAAGATGCGCAAACTCGAAAAAGTATGAGTAATACGGGTCGTTAGCTCAGTAGGTAGAGCATCTGACTTTTAATCAGGTGGTCGCAGGTTCGATCCCTGCACGACCCACCACTTATTGAAAAAACCTGCAGTAATCGCCACTGCAGGTTTTTTTTATGTCTAGCGTATAGAGATCAGCGTTTCCTTCGGGTTAACGGCGTCGTCCTTCTGCACGTATATGGCCTCGACCTTTCCAGATACGGGGGCGGTGATTTCGGTTTCCATTTTCATCGCTTCGGTAATCAGGACCGGCTGGCCGGCTTCCACCTCGTCACCTTCGCTGACCAGCACCTCGACAATATTACCCGGCATTTCGGTAGTGACATCACCTAGTTCAGACGGCGCGGGTCGTTTACCGGCAATGCTCTCTGCAACGGCACCTGTGGTACCCCCGCCGAGAACGATTTCATCAAGGGTCTCGATTAGTATTTCTTCCGGCACACCGTCAACAGAGAAATAAAACTGGCGTTCCGCCTGGCCCTTGTGGCCGGCACCTGTCACCTTGATATGGTATGACTCGCCGTGATACGAGACATTGAATTCTGTTGGTGCGGCCTGTCCGCCTTCATTGATTGCTTCAGGGGGTTCAAGCGGCTCCGGTACCAGGGTGCCATCCTGTCTCTTATACACATCTCCGAGCCCACGAGACCACGGCTA
>JARFQE010000033.1 GCA_029287915.1 Arenicellales bacterium | reverse complement strand
AGTGATACACCTCGTTCGACCAAGAAAACGTGAACAAGATCTGTTGCGTGCGATGATGTCGGCATGTGCATTAATTACCGCTACGCGCGGTGAAGTCGATAATGTAGAAGAGGATTACCTGAGAAAAACCCTCGGATCAGTTGAGCTGTTCAGACACATTGAAATTGACGAGTGTCTGGCGCTGTACGAAAGCAATGTAGGCAAAATTCTGGCTGACAAGGATGTTGGCACTAATGAAATGATGCAGAAACTCACAAAGATTTCAGGCGAACACAAATTGTGTCAAATCACCATGGGTATTGCCTACGGTATGGCAGCAGCAAATAGCATCATCCTGCCTGACGAACAAGTGCAACTGGAAAAAGTGGCGGAGGCGCTTGGTATGCCCACCAGGATTGATGAACTTGTTACACTGGTGCAACAGAAGTAATCTGGCTGTAGTCGCTTTCAAAAAGTGACTACTCCAATATTAAAAGCTATCCTCTATCCTGCCGTAGGCGGCTCATGTTCACGATGATAGCGATGAATCGTCCACAGGTAGTTTTCCATCAGCGACTTCTGTCCCAGTTCCGCCAGCACGTTCTGTTGTTGTTCCATTGTGCTGGAGTGACTAATCTGAGCGCTCGCCAGGTTGAACAGGTTGGACTGGTTGCGGTACTGCCATAACAGTTCCTTAACCGCCATCTTGCTCTGGTAAATCTCCCAGACACCAAGCCAGAATGGTAATAACCCCATCAGGAATACCAGCAAAGTCTTCAGGTCCAAGGTACCGATGATTGTCGTATCGACAAGGTATTTTTTAAAGAAAATTAGCACTACCACGGCTGCTGCTGATCCTATCAATAACTTGTTCTTTATCTTCTCCAGTTTGTGATGATGATCAGATAGTTTTTGGATCTTTGCACTAAAATATCCAGTCTGGTCGTCCAGCCATTTCTCGTTAACGAAATCAATATCTCGTTGATGCTGATCTTCCTGCCTGTTTCCGTTATCGAGAGTTTGATACGAGCGATATACCTGATTTATCCAACTGAACCCCGAAAAATGACTTACACCCGTCAGGTCGAGCATTTTGTTAACATTGACCCGCTTGTCGACGCCGGCGAGGATAAGGTAGAAGCGCGTGCGCAGAGTTTCCGCGATCACTCTCTGCATCAGGTGACGTGTAAACCAGTGCTTTTTATCCGTCTGGCGAAAAAGCCATAACCCAGCCATGAAGAGTACTAGATAGCCGATTAGAAAAACCTTGGCAGCGAGTATTTTGGCATAGAACAGGAAAAACAGCCCCATCAGTGCCGCCATGTATGCGAATAGCTTGAACTGGCGGTCAGAACGCTTCTGGTTATACAGAGCGAGCCCATCAGCCTTTTGATACTCGTCGTCGATTCCCTTCAATAACTGATATTCCGGGTGAGATACTGCGTCAGGCAAACTTTCTAGCATTCCGCCCCAGGTAAAGAAACTACCATCGGCCACAATATCTTTGTATTGCTTGTTATAAGCATCGAGATGCTTAAGCTGAAGAGCTAGCTCTTCAGGCATTTCCATCTGTCTATACAGGGTATTCGGGCCAAGATTACCTGAGAGGTAACAGCCATTACGGGCAGTACCAGCTGGTAAACTCCTGTCACTATCAGTGCGCTCCACCGGTATCCAGTAAACAAATTCTGGGCCATCTGCCTGGGCGGGTATCTCGTCGAGGAAAATCACCTCTTTGTCTGTATTGATACCTGCGCCACCTGCATTCAGGTAGCGTAATATAACGTCGGAGGTGCCACCGGTAAGGTCACTATTGCAGCCGTCCCACAGTGCAAGCAGGATTCCGCTACGCAAGATTAGATATTCACCCAGCTGGGCGTATAACTGGTCACGCTCAGCCCCATATTTGGCAGCTGAAGACGGATTCATACTGCTCGGGAGAGATAATTCGATTAACTCAACATTGTCGCTGTCGATCAGTTCGATGAAATCATCTAGCGATTCAGCTGAGAAATCCTTTTCATACATCGAACGCGGCATGGGCAAAACCGCCTGCACACCAATCCCCATTTCAAGTGCTGTCTTTGCCACCAGTCTGTCAGCACCATCTGCGAGTCCGCTCATCAACTTTAATGGTGTATTGGGCAGTGAATTTTTTAGTTTGGTGAAAAAATTGCGCACCTCCACCATTGCTATTTCTACAGAGTCTGCAGTTAGATCCCGGTGGCCGGTGACACCAATTAATAATGGTGTGTCTGTCATTTTGTCCTCTCTTGAATCGAGTGAAAATTTTAACCTATTTGCCTGAAACTATCTGCATGTATAATCTGTTGATTGATAATCTGGATATTGAGGCATGAATTGACTGACAGCAGAACATTTCGGCAGAGGACCTACGAATTCCTGGATGGCGAGGGTAGATCCGCCATTAACCGCTCCTTTAACGCCTTTATCATCCTTCTCATCATGGCAAATGTTGTGGCCGTTGTGCTTGAGTCTCACAAGCCCATTGGTGAAGCTCATGCGGAAAATTTCTATATATTTGAAGTATTTTCTGTCCTGGTCTTCACGATCGAGTA
>JARFQE010000071.1 GCA_029287915.1 Arenicellales bacterium | reverse complement strand
TGTTTTTGCTGGTGCTGCTTTTTTTACTACGCGTTTTTTAGCAACTTTTTTCTTGGCAACTTTCTTTTTTGTTACTTTTTTCTTTACTGGTGACATTGTTATTTGACCCTTTGGTGTTTGGTGATAAAAATCAGTGGGCTTTTTTTATACCTTTATGTCAGTAATGTAAATACATTTTGTTAAAAAAATGCATTTTTTCCCGAAAAAAACAGTAAAAATCGAAATAACGAATGAAAAATTATTGTTTGGCAAGGAGAACGACACTGTGTACAGCTATACCTTCTTCCCTGCCAATGTAACCAAGCTTCTCTGTCGTTGTCGCTTTTACATTGATTTGACTGATATCGGAATTGAGTTCGGCTGCCAGTCGTTCGCGGATTGGCAGAATAAAAGCAGCAAGTCGAGGCGCCTGTGCAATAACCGTAACATCCAGATTGCCGAGTTTATAACCAGTTTCAGCAACCATAGTGTTAACTTTTGCTAACAGTACACAACTGTCTATATTTTTATAAGCTTCATCTGTATCAGGAAAATGCTGCCCTATATCACCTGCGGCTATAGCACCCAACAGGGCATCACAAATTGAATGTATCAACACATCACCATCGGAATGTGCTTCAAATGCATGTGTATGAGGTATTTTCACACCGCCCAGCATAATGCTATCGCCTTGTTTAAAACGATGAACATCAAAACCGTGGCCGATACGAAACGGCAGTTCCAGTTGAGTCATACGCACTCTCCAGTACCAGGCTCTTCAGATAGTGACTTCAAATAGAGTTCTGCCAGACGCAGATCAGCAGGGCGCGTTATTTTAATGTTGTCTTCACGGCCCTGCACCAGTCTCGGACGATGCCCCGCATGTTCCATTGCCGATGATTCATCCGTTACCAGGAACCCGTCTGCCAGAGCTGACTCAAGTGCACGGGACAGTTGATCGCATGCAAAAAGCTGTGGCGTTAACGCATGCCAGAGCCCGGTTCTGTCGACAGTCTGCTTGACCCGCTGATCATCATCCTGACGCTTCATGGTGTCACGCACGGGCACTGCCAGTAAACCACCCGATTCAGTGCCAGCGGCTGTATCTATCAGGTTCTGAATATCGTTGGCGCTGACACATGGACGTACGGCATCATGGACCAGCGCCCACGCGGTTTCAGGTGTATAAGCCGGCTGTTTTGATAGCACATCGAGTGCACTCATTACACTGTGACAGCGTTCCTCACCGCCAGCTGCAACAAGCACGGGCTTGTCTGATTCAATCCGGATATCCGGCCAGTAAGGATCACCAGGCTGTATGGAAACGACGATGCCTTTAACCTGATCGACTGACAGCAGTCGGTCTATTGTATGCTCGATTACCGCGCGGTCGATCAGCTTTAGATATTGCTTGGGTTTATCTGACTGCATGCGCTTGCCAATACCGGCGGCTGGTACTACAGCCCAGATGTCACAGCCATTATTCACCCGGGCTGCCCTCTATAGAGACAGGGGATTCACTATCAATGACCTGATAGTAAATTTCATCCTTTTTTATCATCCCCATTTCGCTGCGCGCACGCTCTTCGATTGCCTCGATGCCTTTTTTCAGGTCCATGACTTCTGCATTGAGCGCCTTATTGCGTTCCTGCAGTGTATTAACTTCGGCCTGGACAGTCTCGATTTCCTGCTCCAGTTCGAGCACTTCAGGAATACCGCCATCACCCAGCCACAACTTGTATTGCAACCAAATCAACAATACAAACAGGATGGCGACAATCAGTTTCAACTTATTTTAGATGTTTAAACGCACTTGCACCGGCATAAACAGCAGCATCACCAAGCGCTTCTTCTATTCTCAGCAACTGGTTGTACTTGGCGATACGATCTGATCGCGACAATGAGCCTGTTTTGATCTGACCGGCCTGTGTTGCCACACACAGGTCTGCAATTGTACTGTCTTCTGTTTCACCGGAACGGTGAGATACGACAGCCGTGTAGTTTGACTTATGAGCCATGTATATCGCATCCAGCGTTTCTGTCAGAGTGCCGATCTGGTTGAATTTGATCAGAATGGAATTAGCGATGCCTTTGTCTATGCCTTCCTTGAAAATTGAAGTATTGGTGACAAACAGATCATCGCCAACCAGCTGTACTTTGTCGCCGAGTTTTCCCGTCAGAATCTCCCAGCCTTCCCAGTCATTCTCAGCCATGCCATCTTCGATAGTGATGATCGGATACTTCTCGACCCAGTCAGACAGGTAGTCGGTAAACTCTGACGAATTAAAGGCCCTGCCTTCTGATGACAGCGTGTAAATTGCATCCTTGTAGAATTCGGAACTGGCCACATCCAGACCAAGGTATATATCCTTACCGGCTTCATATCCGGCTTTAGAAATAGCTTCCAGTATGACTTCAATCGCTTCTTCGTTAGAGGCAAGATCCGGTGCAAATCCGCCTTCATCACCCACAGCTGTATTCATACCTCTTGCATGCAGCACTTTCTTCAGTGTATGGAACACTTCCGCTCCGTAACGCAGCGCTTCCCTGAAACTCGGCGCTCCGACAGGAAGAATCATGAATTCCTGCAAATCGACACTGTTATCCGCATGCTCTCCACCATTGATAATATTCATCATTGGCACGGGCATGGTGTATGCATCCTCGCCCAGGTTCACGTACAACGGTTTTTTATTTTCCAGCGCAGCAGCATGAGCATTTGCGAGTGAAACCGCAAGAATCGCATTGGCCCCGAGGCGTTCCTTGGTATCAGTACCATCCAGTTCGATCATCTTTTTGTCGATCGCGTTCTGATCCTGAGCATCCATACCGATAAGGGCGTCGCGTATCTCGGTATTGACGTTGCTGACGGCTCTGGTAACACCCTTGCCCAGATAGCGGCTCGTGTCACCGTCACGCAATTCAAGCGCCTCTCTTTCCCCCGTTGAGGCGCCAGACGGTACCGCAGCCCGGCCTACAACTTCTCCGGCTAATGTGACTTCTGCTTCAACAGTCGGATTTCCACGTGAGTCCAGAATTTCACGTGCGT
>JARFQE010000038.1 GCA_029287915.1 Arenicellales bacterium | reverse complement strand
TGCGACAACTCTCCGGTCAGGATATATACCAGGGTCAATATGCCATTGTCGCTGCGGCTGACCGTCGCCTCGATGGCTGCAACAGGCCCGGACGGACTTTGGGGATGGCGAGCAAGGGTGTACGTGTTGCTGCTGGAGGCGTCATGCATGCAATCAAGATTATCACCCGGGCCGATGCCCTGCACAGCATCGCGTTGATCACCTATTTACAGCAGACTTAATGGTGGATTCACCTCCGCCACCGCGCACAGATGATATATTGTCCAGCTTTCCGCAGCGGAAATGATGCTTGGCATCCGGCAAAACCCTGACAGCAGTGGTACATGCTAAGGACTCGAGACTCATGGCAAAACTGAATTCGGTATTTCACTGGCGATATGGCCACCTGCTCATGCTGCTGTTGCTGCCCTGTGCCGGCAGTGCAGATTCCTCCCGGGCAGAGATGGACTGGGAGAACTACTGGCCCAGCGATGAAACGGATGCAATCTTCGATAGCATCAACGACGGCGAACTGACATTCCTCGACGGACCGCCAGAGAACAAGGTTCACCACCATCACAATAAACTGATCATCCAGCAGGACAGTTTACAATCAGGCTGGGTTGGATTGCAGCAGTGCCACGAACACCTGGATGTTTTCCGCCAGGTGCAGATCGTCTACAGAGAGTCGCGCATCCGTAAACTGCGCATACGTGAATTCAGCAATATCGGCACCGCACAGGTCGAGGGGCATACCGTACAGCTCACCGACGTAAAACCGGGTGCAAGCATATGCCTTGAGGCGGAAAGCAAGGTGCTGACAAAGCAGAAGGATGGCAGCTACGTGTTAAAAAACGGCCCCTTCATGCGCAAGTTCTTCGATGGCTACTTCCCGATGCGCGTAACCCTGGATGTAAAGCTCCCGCCTGACCTCACATTCACCGGAATCGACCCTCCGCAGCAGAAAGGCTTCGAGGTCGTTGAAAACAATCACCATTTGCACCTGGATGCCTGGTTTGAAGGCAAGCTGGTAACGCGGATTCAACTGAAGAATGTGAATTGATGATATCTGGCAGCTGCTGCGGGATCGCAATGCTGCATTCATGCGACATACGTAAGAGTCACGCAGATCGATCAATACTAATTCCCGCTAGTTCCCGGTCTTTCGAAACTCCAGGAAATAATTCACCTGCAGCAAAGGCTTGTCATCGATAAGCTCAAATCCGGTCGAGGTAATTTCTTCAATGGCTTTGTCTTTGTCAGCGCGCACGTGGCCCATGACCCAGCCGGAACTTTTACCGGGCTGCTTTACAAAATCGATCACAATCAGCCTGCCGCCTGGACGTAGTGATTTGTGTATCGACGCGAGCATGCTCTGTGGATACTCGAAATGGTGATACGTGTCGACCGTAAATGCGAGGTCGATCGAGTCAGTGTCGAGCATGGCATCATCCGCACTGTTAACCACACCCTCGACATTCATCAATCCCAGCGCTTTACTCTCACGCAGTATGTTCTCGACAAACGGCTGTGAGATATCTACCGCATAAACTTTTCCTGCATCACCCACCTGGGCGGAAAAAAGCCGCGTGAACAGCCCGGTACCTGCACCGATATCCGCCACGACCATCCCGGGTGAGATAGATGAGGCGCGGACAATATCATAACGGCGGTCATAGACTTCACGACCGGGTGATTCAAACATGTACTTCCACTGCTGCCAGTCCGGGTCCATGTAGTAGTCATTGATGCCGGGGCGGACGCTCTGTTCCCTGGCGTGCACGTCGGACAGGATCACGAACCCAAAACAGAGAATGATGAACAGGTAATGCAGCGGTTGGCACATACTGGAAGAAACAGACCGAGTATGTTCTGGCTGAATGTTATGTTTGATCAAGCTGACTCCTCACGTTGGCTGTTACGTCGATTCAACGGGTTTCGGTAGATTAACGAAATCGAGACGTGCAGTCCGTCAGAAAACCGACCATTTATAGAAACAGTATTTTATTATTCTCATGATCTATTATCATCGCTCCAACAAGATATTTTCACCATAAAGACGTGTGGTTATGCAACTAAGAGAGATCGACAAGGACCGCTATAGAAAGCACCTACGGCTGGTATTTGTCGGCATGGTGCTTGCCCTGATTATCGTTGCACTGAGCAGCTCAGCAGTGCTTATTCGTCTATTCAGCACCCCGGAAGCTTCGCATTTCAGCCTCAACCTGGCAGGTGTTGTCATCGCTGCATTTTGTGTCGGTTTCATCCTGACTAGATTGCGCCAACATCCTTTTATGTCAGAAGTGGTTTATGTATGGGATTTAAAGCAGCAGCTCAATCGAATTTATCGCAAGCAGCGCAAGATCGAACCGGCTGATGAAGCGGGTGAACACGATGCCATGATTATCATGAATTTTCTGTATCGTGGGTCAAAGCAGCTCTATTTGCTGGATGACAATACCATTACGATGGAGGACCTGGCCATCAAGATGCAGGCGCATGACACCCGCATGGAAGCCGCTGGTCTCAGTTTATTCACAGACACCTACGACCCGTCGATGCTGGATAATTACTAGGGAAGGAAAAGGAACCTGATTCGGCTGTTTCTGCAATACAGCTGACTACGCCTTTACCGCCGCAATCACGGAAACCTCGACCAGCAGTTCGGGACGCGCCAGCCTGGCCTCAACGCAGGCGCGGGCCGGGGAAAAACCTTCGATAACCCAGTCGTCCCATACCTGGTTCATTTGCGCAAAGTCCTTCATGTCCCTGATATAAACAGTAGCCGAGAGGATATGCCGCCGATCGCTGCCTGCCTGCTGCAACAGGCCATCCACCTTTGCCAGCATGGTACGCGTCTGTTCTGTGATGTCTGCGTTCGCATCTTCCGCCACCTGGCCGCACAGGTAAACCGTGCCATTGTGGATAACGATCTTGCTCATGCGTCGCCGTTCGGTTCCTATCCTGGTTATACTCATTGATCTCTCAACTAAAAGAAAATTAAAGGTCAGCGGGTTAATTAAATCATTCCGGCCCCTCTCAATCGAGCAGAAAGGCTGGGAATCAATTGTGCTTGTAAATATCCATGGCTAATTCAGTCATTAGCAAAAGGTAGTTTGGCGACATATCACAACATCATCCCCTTTTATGAGTAGGAATAACCAGGACCGGAAGTCGCGACTTATGCAACACACCTTCACTCACGCTACCTAACAGAAGCTGAAACATTGCGCTTCGTCCATGTGAACCTACTATGATCATATCCACACCCAGATCAGCTGCTTCCGTCAGGATACTTTCCACCGTAGCACCGTGGACGAGCAGCGAAGATGATTCTATCCCTGAATCACGCAACCGTTGGGCTAGTTCCTGTATCTGGCGATGCTCGTCGTGATACCGTTTTGCAAGGTCCTCCCGTGCTGCTATCGGGTCTACTTTAAATTCGACCTTGCCCGGTTCAGGCAGCGCATTATGTAAAAGCCATACTTTTGCTGAGAGCCGTTTGGCGAGGCTTTCTGTCTTTTCCATGATGATCTCTGTTGCATCAGATAGATCGACACAAACCAGAATCTTTATTTCATTGTCCATAAACCATACTCCTGCAGCGAGCTAATTTGATTCTTCTCAAAAGCCAGCATGTCCGCGATGAATCGATTTCTATATAAAAACCCATAACTACAGTGAACCCTACTCTGCCGGAATAGCAAATATTATGATGAATAACAAAATACCTGCCAGCATTACAAAGCGCACAAGATTTAAAACGTAGGTTGTTTGATCGTGATGGTGTCGGTTTGCGATCATGGCAACGAAACACTGTAGTAGGTAATACAGCGCAAAAGCACGCGAAGCAACTGAGATGATCTCGAGTAAGTCTGCCGTCCAGACCAGAACGATAGCCAGAAACGATACGATGACGTAACCCTTGTTGGTGGGCACCCTGCCTTTGCTGCTTTCGCTCGTCAGCGATCCGGCTCCTACTGTATCAGCAACGGCAGCGCTGAACTGACTCATAATCGCTGCCACGATCAGCATCAATGGCAGGACGGCTGCTGCCAGGCCGGTCGCAGCAACGATCTCGGCTATCTGAACATGTGCAAGATCGAGGTTTTGCACAATCGG
>JARFQE010000030.1 GCA_029287915.1 Arenicellales bacterium | reverse complement strand
TACCATACGAGTGCCTTTACCGGCAGCAAGGATGATGACTTCAAGCATAATATAAACTCTTCGTTAGGGTTTGATTGATGCAGTTAACTATAGCTCAAATTGATGCTATGTTCCTGTTAGCAGGGCGCCAGTCTTCATGGGTCGGTTTTTTTTATTCTTGTCCTGGACACATGACCAATAGTTTCACCCTTCATGGGTGAGTGACTTTTTCATGCTTGTCCAATGAAAAAAGTAACCAAAAGAAAAGACACTCGAAATACTCGACTTGTGGGTTTCCTGCGATATTCGAATGTGCTGGCAGTATGTGAACACGTACTAGAGTGCAAAGAACCTAACTTAATTATTAATTAGCAAATAAAAAAGAACGTATTGATCCTCGTCCAGAAGGATAGAGAAAACGCTACTGAGACATTGGCATGGAAGGGTTCCGGGCAGGAACACCTCGTCTCATTTGTTCTGTAGTAGCAGGCCTGATCGATATAATTGTCAAAATAAAACTGACAGTTTGGCCTGCATGAGGATGATTAGTTGACGGCAACTACGATGCGATGCTCGGCTTTGCCAGCCATTGTATTTGCTAGTGGTTTATTTATGCTCGCGTAGCTTGCGAATCATGTTGAGCTGTGCGACAGCCTCGGCAAGTTCAGCCTGTGCACGTGCAAAATCCATATCTGCTTTCTGATCTTTCATCGCTTCTTCGGCCTGTCGTTTGGCCTCAAGTGCGACGGACTCATCAAGATCTTTAGCACGGATAGCTGTGTCACTGAGAACTGTCACTACGTGTGGCTGGACTTCCAGGATTCCGCCGGAAACATAAAAGCTCTGTTCATTTTCACCTTCATGTGAACGTACAATGATCTCACCAGGTTTGATCTCGCCTATCAATGGTGTGTGGCGTGGATAAATACCCACCTCACCGCTGACCAGGGGCACAAATACAACTTCTACCGTATCAGAAAAAATTTCCTCTTCTGCGCTAACGATATTCAAGTGCATTGTCATGGCCATAGCCCGTTCTCTCTATTAGCTCGATTAAAGGGTTTTGGCGCGTTCTACCGCTTCCTCGATGGAACCGACCATGTAGAAGGCCTGTTCCGGCAAGCTGTCATACTCGCCATCAACAATTGCACGGAAACCCTTGATAGTATCTTTCAGTGAAACATATTTACCTTCGGTGCCTGTAAATACCTCAGCAACGAAGAAAGGCTGGGAAAGGAAACGCTGTATTTTTCTGGCACGTGTTACAGTCAGTTTGTCTTCTTCTGACAATTCATCCATGCCTAGAATAGCAATAATATCCTGCAGTTCCTTGTAACGCTGCAATGTCGCCTGTACATCACGGGCGACCTTGTAGTGTTCTTCACCGATTACATTTGGGTCGAGCTGACGGGAAGTTGAATCAAGTGGATCTACGGCAGGATAGATACCAAGTTCTGCGACCTGGCGTGACAATACCACAGTTGCATCGAGATGCGAGAAGGTAGTAGCAGGTGATGGATCAGTCAGGTCATCCGCAGGAACGTATACAGCCTGGATCGAGGTAATGGAGCCTGTCTTTGTAGAAGTAATACGCTCCTGCAAGCGGCCCATTTCTTCAGCCAGTGTAGGCTGATAACCTACGGCTGAAGGCATACGACCAAGCAGCGCTGACACTTCGGTACCAGCCAGTGTGTAACGATAAATGTTATCGATAAACAACAGTACATCACGGCCTTCATCACGAAAATTTTCCGCAATGGTCAAGCCTGTCAGAGCAACTCGCAGGCGGTTGCCTGGAGGCTCGTTCATCTGGCCATACACCAGTGCCACTTTATCTAGCACCTGGGATTCCTTCATCTCATGATAGAAGTCATTACCTTCACGGGTACGCTCACCAACACCGGCAAAAACTGAATAGCCACTGTGCTCGATCGCAATATTTCGGATCAGTTCCATCATATTGACGGTCTTACCAACACCAGCACCACCAAACAGTCCAACCTTGCCGCCTTTTGCAAAAGGACAGATCAGATCGATTACCTTGATTCCTGTTTCCAGCAGTTCGTTACTCGCCGCCTGTTCAGCATAGCTTGGAGGAGGACGATGAATCGGCATTGAAGTTTCCGCATCGACATCACCTATGCCATCAATAGGAGTACCGAGAACATCCATGATGCGCCCAAGTGTTTTGGTGCCGACCGGAACAGTGATCGGCGCACCGGTATCTGTTACCGGCAGGCTTCTTCGCAACCCGTCAGAACTACCCATGGCAATACAGCGTACAACACCATCACCAATTTGCTGCTGCACCTCGAGGGTCAGACCAGTCTCGTCGACAACCAGTGCGTTGAAAACTTTAGGGATCGAATCAGCGGGAAATTCAACGTCGACCACTGCACCAATGATTTGTACGATTTTTCCAGAACTCATTTATTGGTTCCTCAGGATTTCACTATTAACTTGTCAAAAAATAAAATTTCTATGTAACTACTATTCCATGCTGCCTAGTCGAGTGCGGCTGCACCACCTACAATTTCAGACAGCTCCTGTGTGATTGCGGCCTGACGTGCCTTGTTATATACAAGTTGCAGATCATCAATCATATCTCCAGCATTATCAGAAGCAGCCTTCATGGCAACCATCCTTGCTGACTGTTCACAGGCAATATTCTCTACCACACCCTGGTAGACCTGGGTTTCGATGAACCTGGTCAGCAACGCATCAAGCACTGGTTGTGCTTCAGGTTCATAAATATAGTCCCAGTGGTGTTCAAAATCTTCTGTGGATTCATCTGCCATCAATGGCAACAGCTGAACAGTTGTTGGTGTCTGTGTCATGGTGTTAACGAATTTGTTATAGACCAGAACAAGACGATCCAGTTCACCATTTATATAGGCATCAAGCATAACCTTGACGACACCGATCAACTGGTTGATCTGGGGCTCATCACCGAGGTGTGTTGCGCTGGAGACCATATTAAAACCAAAGCGCTTCATGAATCCCTGACCCTTGCTGCCAATCGAGCAAAATTGAACTTCTATACCCTTGTCATGCCATTCCTTCATTTCTGATATGGCTTTCTTGAGCAAGTTGGTATTAAGGCCGCCACACAGGCCACGGTCAGTGGAGATAACAATATAGCCAATGCGTTTCACTTCTTCGCGCGTGACAAGAAACGGATGGCGATACTCGGGATGCGCATAGCGCAGGTGTCCGGTAACATTTCTGATTTTCTCTGCATAAGGCCTTGCTGCTAGCATCCTGTCCTGTGCCTTGCGCATTTTACTTGCCGCAACCATCTCCATCGCACGTGTTATTTTCTGCGTGCTTTGCAGACTCTTGATCTGCGTTCTGATTTGCTTTCCGACGGCCATTACAGATTACCAGGTGTGATTTGCCTTGAAGTCATCTAGTGCCGCACGCATACGACTTTCGATATCATCATTATAGTCACCGGTTTCATTTATCGTCGCCATCAGGTCAGTCTGGTTGCTCTCCATATAGGCGTGCAATGCATCTTCGAAATCGCGGACTTTGGCCGGTTCGATATCATCCAGGTAACCTTCATTAGCAGCAAATAGCGATATTGCTAAATGAGCAACCGACAACGGGGAGTACTGCGGCTGTTTCATCAGTTCGGTAATTCGCTGACCAAGCTTAATCTGGTTCTGTGTCGCCTCATCAAGATCAGAAGCAAACTGGGCAAATGCTGCCAGTTCGCGGTACTGGGCAAGTGCAAGACGAACACCACCACCGAGTTTCTTGATGATCTTCTGCTGCGCAGCGCCGCCCACGCGAGAAACGGAAAGGCCGGCATTAATAGCAGGTCTGATACCGGCATTGAACAGGTCTGTTTCAAGAAAGATCTGTCCGTCAGTAATAGAAATTACGTTAGTTGGTACGAATGCTGATACGTCACCTGCCTGCGTTTCAATAATCGGCAGTGCGGTTAACGACCCGGTCTTACCTTTGACCTTACCATCGGTTATTTGCTCTACGTAATCAGCGTTCAAACGTGCTGCTCTTTCCAGCAGACGCGAGTGTAGATAGAAAACATCACCAGGATAGGCTTCCCGTCCAGGCGGGCGGCGTAACAGCAGTGATACCTGGCGATAAGCCCATGCCTGTTTTGTAAGGTCATCATAGACTATAAGTGCATCTTCACCCTTATCACGGTAGTATTCACCCATGGTGCAGCCTGCATAAGGAGCGAGGAACTGCATTGCAGCAGATTCTGAAGCGCCTGCAGCAACGATGATTGTATGCTCCATGGCACCGAACTCTTCCAGCTTGCGCACAACGTTGGCGACCGATGACGCTTTTTGTCCAACGGCAACATAGATACAGGTCACACCGGTGCCTTTCTGGTTGATAATGGCATCAATCGCAACAGCTGTTTTACCTGTCTGGCGATCACCGATGATCAATTCACGCTGACCACGTCCAATTGGCACCATGGAATCAACAGATTTAAGCCCTGTTTGAACAGGCTGGTCGACAGACTGTCGTGAAATAACACCCGGTGCCACTTTTTCCAGCGGTTCAAAAGCTTCTGCCTTGATCTCGCCTTTACCGTCGATCGGATTACCGAGTGCATCCACGACACGACCAACCAACGCCTCGCCGACAGGAACTTCAAGGATACGGCTAGTACACTTGACACTGTCACCTTCTTTCAAATGCTCATAGGCACCCATGATGACCGCACCAACAGAATCCCTTTCCAGGTTCATTGCCAGTCCATATACATCGCCTGGAAATTCAAGCATCTCACCAAGCATTACATCGCTCAGCCCGTGTACCCTGACAATACCGTCCGTAACACTGACAATCGTCCCTTCGTTACGTGCTTCGACTTTGCTATCAAAATTTTCCAGTCTCTTCTTGATCAGCTCTGAGATTTCTGATGGATTAAGCTGCATGATGAGTTTCCCGTTAACGTGTTAGGTATGAAGTGAGATCTTTCAGGCTTCCAGCAACAGAGCCATCAATGACAATGTCACCGGCGCGAATAATCACACCACCAATAATTGAAGGATCGACAGATGCATTAATTGTGACATCCCGATCAAGTTCTTTTTTCAACATCGCGGCCAGTTTGTTTACCTGGTCATCCTGAAGAGCGAACGCAGATACAACATCGGCCTCAATAGTGCCTTCTGAGCTGTCGCGTAATTCGTTATACAGAGCTGCAATTTCAGGCATCAGCTGTAATTTACCATTTTCGCGCAACATGCCGAGCAATGCCTTTTCCTGAGCGCTGATATCATCAAGTAGAGATGCCAGCAGATCATCGGCCTGCTCAGCTTTCAGGCGTGGATCTCCGAGCGCATAAGTCAGGTTGGCATCCCGCATAACCACAGCGTAGAAACCAAGCACATCACTCCAGCGAGCGACTGACGAAGTCTCACTCGCCAGCTTGAATAAAGCTTCGGCATATGGCCTGGCTAATGTTGTACGTTCTGCCATTTAATTTCCCTGTAAACCGGCGAGTTCAGAGCTGTTTGACCAGATCATCAAGGATATTGGCATGCGATTTTTCATCTACTTCTTTTTTGAGAATTTTTGTCGCACCTTCAACTGCCAGCCTGGCTACCGATGCACGTAATTCTTCGCGTGCGCGATTCGTTTCCTGCTCAATTTCTGTCTGTGCACTTGCAACGATGCGAGCACGCTCCTCATTTGCCTGTTCCTTTGCTTCGTCAATAATGCTGTCCGCACGCTTGTTAGCCTGCTGAATGAGCTCAGAGGCCTGATTCTTGGCAACCTTGATGCTTTCAGAAGCTTTCTTCTTGGCAAGCTCCAGATCAGTTTCAGCCCGACTGGCCGCTTCCAGCCCATCAGCAATATTTTTCTGACGCTCCCGTAATGCATTGACAACGGGTGGCCAGACAAATTTCGCACAGAAAATTACGAAAAGAACAAAGGCGACGGCCTGTCCAAGTAATGTCGCATTAATATTCACGACAGTGTCTCCAGTATTCCAGTGTTAGCGCCAGACAATGGTCAGACGACAGCAAACAGGATGTAGAACGCAATACCGACTGCAATCATTGGTACTGCATCAACTAGACCCATAACGATAAAGAACTGGGTGCGAAGTAATGGGATCAGTTCAGGCTGACGTGCTGCACCTTCGAGGAACTTTCCTCCCAGTGATCCAATACCGATTGCGGCACCGAGGGCGCCGAGGCCCATCAAAATTGCGCCTGCGATATATAACAGTGCTTGTGCTTCTTCCATTGTATTTCTCTCTATGAGTTGAATTATGGGTTTAATTTAAAATTAGTGCTCTTCTTCAACGGTGTATGCCATGTCCATATAGACGATGGTCAATACCATGAATATAAATGCCTGTAGAGTCACAATCAGGATATGAAAGATTGCCCATGGCAGCGATAGCGTCCACTGCACATACCAGGGCAACAGGGCTATCAGTATAAAAATCATTTCACCAGCGTACATGTTACCAAACAGACGCAGACCCAGTGAAATTGGTTTCGCGATCAGGCTGACACCTTCCAGCAGCAGATTGATCGGAAACATATATTTCGGAAAAGGGTGAAAAGCCAGTTCTGCTAAAAATCCGCTCGGCCTCTTAATTTTGAAACTGTAATAGAGGGTCAGTGCAAAAACGGATAAAGCCATGCCCATGGTTGCATTGGGATCGGTAGTGGGTACCACCTTCAGATAATGAACCCCCATCAGTTTTGCCAGCTCGGGAAGAAAGTCGACAGGAATCAGATCCATCACATTCATCAGCAATATCCAGATGAAGACTGTCATCCCCAGTGGGCCAATGAAAAAGTTCTTACCGGTGAACGAACTTTTAACGTTGTCTTCGACAAACTCAATGATCCATTCAACAAAATTCTGCAGGCCGCTCGGAACACCGGAGGTTGCGCTTTTTGCCGCTCTGCTAAAGATGAAAATGAACAGCGCGCCAAGCAATATGGAGAAGCCAAGTGTATCGATATGAAAGGCCCAGAAGCCCATCTCTTTTGCTTCCTGGGCACTATGCGCTAAACCCCATGTGCCGTCTGGATGCTGACCCCAGGTCAGATTCGTCAGGTGGTGCTTGATATATTCAGAAGACGTTATTGTGTCGCCTGCCATGCTAACCCTTAATTTTACGAGTTATACAGGACGTTGCCTGTATCATACTCTTTTCAGCACACCAGCAACTAACGCGGGTGATACCTGTATAAATAAATAAACGGCAAATAGTGCCGTAACATTCAATGGTTTCAACATCACCACTGCCATAATAAACATGGCAATGGTCAAAAAAAACCTGCCTAAAACACCTCTATAGACTGAAGAGGCGATGCGATCTGCCTGCCAGCCAGTCTTATTACTGAAAAGTCTAACCGCGAAAAACGCGTTGGCAATCACTGAAATCATGCCACCAGCAAGCGCTGAGTATGCAGTTACCAGATCAGAAAGCATCAACAATACGGCGGATGTCAATACTGTCAGAAAAAGCTGCCAGCTTATAATTCTACGACCTGGCTGAGACTGAAAGTCGTTCATTTGGCAATAGCCGGAACCCCAAAGCCAGAATTCATCAATGCAGCCCTTGCTGAAACGCGCGTAGTATAGTGATAAGCCCCTTTTGGGTCAATATTAATCGACCAATATTAGACAAAATCCACTATAACTAACATGATTCGTTAATCGCGCTGGCTAGCGGAAGCTGCCCGCATCGCAAACGAAATTTTGCAGATACCTTTTAATGAATCTTCTCCAGTATTCCCTGCAACACGTCATTACTGTGAAAATCGATCACCAGCTTGCCTTTACCCCGGCTACCCAGTTTAATTTCCACGTGGGTACCGAGCCTTTCAGACAGGGACTCTTCCAGATGCCTAATGTTCGGATCCTTTTCCTTCACTTTTTTATTAGGGCTGCTGCGGTCCTCCTGTAGTCTGCGGACCAGCTGTTCTGCCTGGCGCACGCTCATCCTGTTCTTGATGATCTGCAATGCAGCCTTATGCTGTAAACTCTCATCGAGAGAAAGCAGCGCACGGGCATGACCCATATCCAGCTTACCCTGCTCAAGCAGGTGGCGCACGTCACTTTGCAGAAAAAGCAGGCGCAGAAGATTACTAACAGCTGCACGGGAACGACTAACACTATCTGCCACCTGCTGATGAGTCATGTCGAATTCTTCTATCAGGCGTTGCATTCCTCTGGCTTCTTCAATTGGATTTAGATCTTCTCGTTGTAGATTTTCTATCAGGCCGATTACCATAGCATCCTGGTCTGACAAATCGTGTACAACTACCGGAATGCGATCAAGGCCGGCCTGTTGAGCAGCTCGCCAGCGACGCTCGCCAGCAATAATTTCATAATCACCACTGACCAGCTTGCGCACCACAATAGGTTGCAGCACTCCCTGCTTGGCTATTGAACTGGCTAGATCATCAAGTGCCTGCTGGTCCATCTGCCGTCGTGGCTGGTATTGCCCGCGTTTCAGCAGTTCAATTGGCATTTGCTGCAACTTATCCGGTGAAACTTCACTCATTGAAGCTCCGTTTTCACCTAACAGGGCATCAAGACCGCGACCCAGCCTGCTTTTCTTTGTATTCATTGAAGTTATTCTCTTCCCAGTATTTCACCCGCAAGTGCCAGATAAGCCATAGCACCTTTGGATTGTTTATCGTAATCCAGCACAGGCTTTCCATAGCTAGGTGCTTCAGCCAGCCGGATATTTCGAGGAATAATAGTATGGTAGACCTTGTCACCAAAATGTTTTTCCAATTGTGACGAAACCTCTCTGGTCAGTGTATTACGACGATCAAACATGGTTCTGAGCAGGCCCTCGATACTCAGAGCAGGATTAAAAGTTGCTCTAATTTTACGTATCGTATTGACCAGCTCGGTCAGGCCTTCCAGTGCAAAATATTCACATTGCATCGGTATGATAACGGCATCCGAGGCCACCAGAGCATTGACTGTAAGCAAGTCAAGCGAAGGCGGGCAGTCAATCAGTATAAAGTCATAGTCATCCCGTATAGCCTGTAATGCCTCTCTCATGCGGAACTCACGATGTGCTTCATCAACCAGCTCAATCAGTGCTCCTGACAGTTCACGGTTTGATGCAATGACATCAAAGCCAGATGCTGCCCGTGTTATGGCATCAAACACTGGCGCGGTGTGCATCAACACCTCGTACACCGTCGCCTGCTGAGCATCTCTGTCAATCCCGCTGCCGGCCGAGGCATTGCCCTGCGGATCAAGATCTACCAGCAGCACCTTCTGACCCATACCTGACAGCGATGCAGCCATATTGATTGCAGTGGTGGTTTTTCCAACACCACCTTTCTGGTTTGTTATAGAAAAAACTTTAGCCATTACGCTCGGAGACTTTTTTGACAACTACCAGGTGTCGGTTTTCTGACAATCCCGGTACTTTTAATTTAATAACATCTGTAATCATGAAGCCGTCAGGCAGCTCGGTCGAGTCGTCTTCTGGCCACTGTCCTTTCATGGCAATAAACTGCCCGCCGTCAGCGAGCAGGTGCTGTGAACTTGCAATAAATGACATCAAGCTACTAAATGCGCGACTGACCAGACTATCAAATTTTTCATCTGACCGATATGCCTCTGCACGCTGTTGAACAATGGAGACATTTTGCAGCTTTAATTGTGCCTTCACCTGTCGCAGAAATCGACATCGTTTCGCATTGCTGTCAATCAATGTTACCTGTCGCTGAGGACAGGCCAGCGCAACTGGAATACCCGGCAAACCCGCACCGCTGCCAATATCGATAACTCTGTCGCCATGTAAATAAGGAACGATAGATAAACTGTCCAGCAGATGACGTGTCAGTAGCTCTGTATCACCTTTTATCGCTGTCAGATTATAAATCCTGTTCCAGCGTTTCAGCAGGTCAAGATAAGCGAGCATTGCATGCTGGCGCTGTTGATCGATTCCAATATCGATTTCTGCCACGCCATTTGCAAGCCTGTCCGTTAATGACCTGGCTTTTCCCATCAAGCTGATTTGCTTTTCATATGCACCAGCAGTAAGGAAATAGCAGCCGGCGTTATACCGGATATGCGAGATGCCTGCCCGATTGTCGTCGGTTTATGTTCATTCAGCTTCATCGTCACTTCGGTTGACAGCCCATGGACCTTACTGTACTCGATATCGTCAGGCAGAAGCATTTCTTCATGGTGACGATGCTTTTCGACTTCAGCCTGTTGCCGGGATATGTAACCGGCATACTTGGCCTGGATTTCCACCTGCCTGCTGACGGCAGCATCACTTACTGGTGGGCCGGTATTGGGCAGTTTCATCAGGCTGTCATAATCTATTTCCGGTCTTTTGAGTAAATCGAGAAGGTTTACTTCGTGGGCCAGCCTCTTTCCAAGCACGCTTTCGATAATGCCTGGTTCCATCTCATCTGGTCTCAACCAGGCAGATGCCAGACGCTGTTGCTCATCAGCAATAGCCTGCCGTTTTTTACTGAACTGTTGCCAGCGGTGCTCATCAACCAGTCCAAGTTCGCGACCTTTTTCTGTCAGCCGTAAATCAGCATTGTCCTCGCGCAGCAACAGCCGGTACTCTGCTCGAGAAGTAAACATGCGGTAAGGCTCAGTAGTTCCGCGGGTCACCAGGTCATCAATCATCACGCCGATATAGGCCTCATCACGGGCCGGGTACCACGGTTCTTCATTGCGCATGCTTCGCACCGCATTTATACCTGCCAGAAGCCCCTGCGCCGCTGCCTCTTCATAACCCGTTGTACCGTTGATCTGGCCTGCAAAGAATAGCCCTGAAATATATTTTGTTTCCATCCAGGGATAAAGATCACGCGGATCCATATAGTCATATTCAATGGCATATCCGGGACGTGTGATAAAGGCCTTTTCAAACCCCCTGATCGATCGTACCAGTGACAGTTGAACATCAAAAGGAAGGCTGGTTGAAATACCGTTAGGATAAACTTCATTAAGCCCAAGGCCCTCCGGCTCAACAAAGATCTGGTGACTGTCCCTGTCACAGAAGCGAACCACCTTGTCTTCTATTGATGGGCAGTAACGTGGGCCAACTCCTGAAATATCACCGCTAAACAGGGGTGAACGGTCGAGGCCATCGCGTATCAGATCATGTGTTCGTGGATTGGTATAAGTGATATGGCAAGGTATCTGCTGCGGATGTTGATCGCTGCTGCCAATATATGAAAAGACCGGGGTCGGGTTATCTCCCGGTTGCTCCTGCATAACAGAAAAATCAATACTCGATCGGTCAATACGTGGCGGTGTTCCTGTTTTCAGCCGCCCGACACGAAAAGGCAGATCACGCAGGCGATTTGCCAGTGCATTGGATGGCGCATCACCGGCGCGGCCTCCCGCCTGATTTGTTTGTCCAATATGGATAATGCCGCCAAGAAAGGTGCCACTGGTGATAATAACGCTGGGAGCACGAAACTCCAGTCCCATCCGTGTGATCACCCCCTGTACCCTTCCCCGTTCGGTGATCAGGTCAGAAACCTCCTGCTGAAATACGGACAGTCCGGGTTGAGATTCGACCATCTGCCGAATCGCAGTTTTGTAAAGTACGCGGTCGGCCTGTGCACGAGTTGCTCTAACGGCAGGACCTTTGCGGGAATTGAGTATTCGAAACTGGATGCCTGCACGGTCAGCTGCCTGTGCCATGGCGCCTCCCAGTGCATCAATTTCCTTAACCAGGTGGCCTTTACCTATGCCACCAATAGCCGGGTTACAGGACATCTGGCCCATGGTTTCAATATTATGTGTTACCAGCAGTACTTGGGCATCCATGCGTGCAGCCGCAAGCGCAGCCTCGGTACCGGCATGACCGGCACCGATTACGATGACATCGAAGGATTCAGAATACTGCATATTAGATGAATGTGGTTCAGAATTGAACGGCTGATTATACACCTACATTGCAAGCGACAGGCAAGTTGCCTTCGTCTACGGAGGTGCTCGATAAACCCACTATAGGTCAGCTTGAGCCTGTAAACGCTGCCTCTAAGTGCCTGGTCTTGTAAACGCCAGATACTATGCCATAGAAGAATACATAAGTGTCGGATGGGGGGATACTGCTGTTCGTACGCGCGCTTTGTGCATCGTTATTGAGTAATTAGAAATCTTCAGCGGCAAATGTGCTGTACTATTTGAGCTATCCTGAACATAACCTACAGTACAAATTCGATTTCAACACCAGCCAGGTTGATAATATCACCGTTGGCTAGCGGCGTTGATTGTATCGTCAATTCTTTACCATTTACTGAAGGTGCCTTGCCGTCGCCACTGGCTCCTGAAATATAGGAAATAAAGTAACCTTTCTTGCGGCGAGATACGACGACCACCTGCACTCCGGGACGGCCCAGTGTCACCATGGCACGATCAACTTTGACTTCTTTACCGGCCGCTGGGCCGCTACGCACCTTTAGAACGGCAATGCGGCTTTCCGGCTCCGGCTCAATAGCCTTCATCGCAGCTGTATCCTCAGCATCCTCCATAGCCTTTGCCTGTGATTCCGTAGCCACCTCACGGGCACCCTGTCCTGGCTTGAGGATCATAGTTTTCTCAAAGTCTTCTTCATCAATACCCGGAGAATTTTTGTCAGCATGATAGACCAGTTTGCTGTTACCAACAGTAATCACATCGCCTTCCTGTAACACTGTCTTGTCTGTGCGGTTGCCATTTATGAATGTACCGTTGGTGTCACTGAGATTTTCAACAAAAGAATCATCAAGAATGCTTATTATCAGTGTATGCCGTCCGCTAACAGCAGGATCAGACAGTACAATGTCCACTTCAGGTCGTCGCCCAATAATCATTCGACTTCGATTCAACGGAAATTCTCTGCCTTCATTTTCTAGACGCAATGTACCCATCTTTTAATTTCTCACTATATATCTGGATCGAATAATAATTAAATTATTTGTATTAGAATGACTCTGATGCTGAATCGCCTTCGCTACTACTTCTTTATATACGGTTCTGTACCATCATCCTGAAAAAAATTCATTTAAACGATTAGCCCAGGACTTATTCTTAGGCTGACCTTCGTCCACTCTTACTATGATTACTGTAACATTATCCTTGCCACCATTAGATAAAGCCTTGTTGACCAGCTCGCCGGCGCCATATTTCAGATCAGTGGATGAACGGCGCAGTATGTTGGCAACATCCATATCATCTACCATATCTGTGAGCCCGTCCGAGCAAAGCAGATATATATCACCCACTCTTACATCATAATCATAAATATCAATCTCTACTGTTGGGTCTATCCCAAGTGCACGGGTTACAATATTTCTCTGCTCGGAAGCCCTGGCTTCTTCCTGGGTATAAAAACCGTGGTCTACTAATTCTTGAACTACTGTATGGTCTGTTGTCAGTAATTCTAGACGATAATTACGATACCGGTAAATTCGTGAGTCTCCGATATGCGCTATACTGACCTTGTTATCGTGAAACCAGGCTGCTGAGACCGTTGTCCCCATGCCCCGGCAATCGTGGTCATCATGCGCTGAATCATAAACCTGTTGATTAGCCTGGCTCAGGGCCCTGTATAAAATGGCTGATTCATCCTGCGGACGACCGTTTAGATCTATTTTTTCTTCGCTAGCTTTGATCTGGATCACGGTATGAACCAGCGAGGTAATGGCAATCGCACTGGCCACTTCACCCGCCTTATATCCTCCCATTCCATCTGCCAGCACAGCCAGACCCATTTCTGCGTCAAAACCGAAATTGTCTTCGTTGTGCTCGCGAACACAGCCTGTGTCTGATTGTGCTTCCATAGCAAGTTTTGTCATGAACTCTTGCCCGTCATCGTTTTTGCGCAATTCAGCAGATCCCGTGCCAGTTTCTTGCCATCCTGATATCGGTCGTCAGCATCCTTCTGCAGCAACTTGTCCAAAATATCCCTTATACACTGCCCATTCTCTTTCAAATCCGGGCGCAGGGCAAAAAGATCTGGAGGTGGTTCCTTGGTAATCTTGTACATCAGTTGAGTCAGAGATTCTCCCTTATAAGGGAGCTGACCGGTAAGCAACTGAAACATCAGTATTCCCAGCGAATAAAGGTCTGTTCTACCATCAAGCTTTTTACCACGTAGTTGCTCCGGCGACATCGAAGATGGCGTGCCGAGGACCATCCCGGTCTTTGTCCGTCTTGAATCAGTCAGACGGGCAATACCAAAATCAGTTATTTTTAACTGCCCTGTTGCTGGGTCATACATAACATTTGCTGCCTTTATATCCCTGTGAATAATATCTCTAGTATGTGCATAAGCAAGAGCACCTGCGAGTTTCATGCCCATTTTGACCACAGTCAATGGTGGCAGCAAGGTGCCTTGCTTGGTGTATACACGCAAATCGCTGCCGGTAAGATATTCCATAGCGATATATGCCAGATCGTTATGTTGACCAGCATCATAAATGGTTACGATGTGCGGGTGATGCAATCGTCCTGCAGCCTCAGCCTCATGAAAGAAACGGTCAAGCACGCTTGCCTGCTCATCTTTATCAAATTCTCGTTTCAGATTTAAAGTTTTAATAGCTACGGTACGATTTATCTTAGGATCACGACCTTTATACACCATTCCCATGGCGCCTTTACCAATCTCATGTTCAACCGAATATCGGCCCAGCTGCTGTCCGGGAGATTCACCCTCACTAACTTCGGTAGAGTCCAGAGAAGTAACAGCTGTATTGGCTGCTGGTACAATTTTATCCTGATCAATCAACACCGTGTCTACCATTATGCGCGCCTTTTCGAGCCTGTCCTGCAGATCCTTGAAATGAGGATTGAAGCTTTCCATATACTGATAGACTGCAACGGCGCGATCAAAACGCCCCTCATTCTCAAAGTCCAGAGCCAGATAGAACAGCAACACCATTATTGAGTTATCCAGTGGGCACTTGCGAAAACTTTCAAACGCCGCATCCAGCTCGCCACGCTTCTGTGATGCAAGGCCAACTCGGCGATGTACTTCACCTGACATGGCCGCCGGTTTTTCAGACCGCGTGTGCACGTCACCTATCAGTATAGAAGCCAGAAAACCTGCCAGCAGAAATAAAACAGGTGGATACATATTCAGCCAGGTAGACATCATGAGCATGACTAAAACTTCAATGCCCAGCAGAATCAAAACTAATGCAGTCGTTACTGCGATTCTGGTTTTCAGGCTCTGTCTGAATAACCACAGTAACAAAACTGCTATAAGCACAAGAGCTACCATTGTGGCAGAAGAGGACCAGGCTGGCATTGAAATGATTTGACCAGCCAACATACCGGTCAGCGTATTTGCTGCCACCATAACGGGTGGCATAGGGGATTCTGCAGGTGTTAGCACTGTTGGTGTCAGACCACGTGCAGTAATCCCCAGCAATGCAATTTTGCCATCAAGTTTATCTGCCGGGACGACACCATGTAAGACATCCTGGTACGAAACCACCTCTACCGAATGAGAAATTCCACTGCTCGGTGTATAAAATTTTGGCCATACCCGGAGTTTTTCATCAGCGACAAGTTTCCTGCCTGCGATGGTAATACTTTTGCCATCGGTAATGCTTACATCAGAAAGCATCATATTGTTAGCCTGCAGGTACATTTGCATCGTCAGAGTTGGTATCAACAGGCCATTAGTCTCAATAAAGAGGGGTGTACTACGAACTGTTTTTCCATCGTCATTGTCGACCAGGATACTGGTATAGTTGGCAGCTGGCCCATCGGTATCATCAGCTATTGAATAGGCTGGCCGGGCAGTAATTGCCGATATGGATTGATTGCCAGGCAGGCTATTCTGCAACATCTTAGCAGGCAGTACGCTTGGTGGAATGTCATCCTTTGACTCACTAACGAAAGGGATGCCAGACACAATTAACTGCTGATCGCGAAACTCTCTGGTCAATTTGTCCTGCTGCTTTCTATTTACAGGCGGTGAAGCCAGCGCGTCATCCTGTTCAGTATACCCCCTGTTCAATGCGGGCAAGTCAACATAACCCAGCAGTTCCACACCGGTAGAGATCAGATTTTCAAGCAGGCGCACATGTGTTTGATAGGGGATCGGGTAATCGCCAATAGTTGCAAGTGACTGACTGTCAATAGCGACGACCAGTACTTTTGACACTGGTGATTCTTCGAGCATGCGAATTTTGTCATAAATCGAGAATGAGGCTTCTTCAAGCGCGCCGAATCTGGTCGCTAATATTATTATTAGAAGCATAGTCAGGATTACTAATCCACTACGCGATAAAATGAACGACTTCATAGCCGTTGTCATTCCTCCTTTGATCAGTACTGCACCATACAGGCCAGTGCCGTACTGTGATTTTTTTTAATATTTTTTATTTTCGCCGCGCTGATTAGTTTAACTTTGTATCAATCACTGCAGTAATAACAAACACCAGTGATTTACATCAATAGCACAGAATAATCTTTTGCAACTGCAAAATGCATCTTCGCATGACCGGCAAAATCCATCAAGGCAACACAATTAACATAATAATTACTACAATGATCATGCAGAAATTAGATTTAAAATATCAGTAATTACTGATAAATGGTTTCGAACATTAATCAATATCTACCAGCGACCTTTATTTCATGCTCTGTTATGATTAAATCCATCTGTAAAGTAACAGTATCGAAACCTGACACCTATGCCTATCAACTTGTATCCGCATAAAATATTTACCACAATCTTTGTATTCCTGTCCTTTATTGTAGCTGCTATTCCAGCACTTGCAGATATTTACCTCAGTAAGGAACAGGTAAAGGGTGTGCCGATGAAGCAGCCGTCAACCACATTCCACTGTGGTGACAAAATTTACGGTGTTATTAGTGGAAAATGGCCGGCGGGTAGTGAACATCTGCTTGAAGCATACTGGACTGACCCACAAGGGAAACAACGCGAACATACCCGATACCGATTTATTGCAAGAAAAGGTGAAACACGCACATGGGCCTGGCTAAGATTACATCCCGCCGAGCCTGATATCCTTGAACGATTGCTTATGCAGGAAGACGATAGCCTGAGGGAGTTCAACGGTCAGTGGAAAGTCGTTTTTTATGTCGATCGGAAAAATATCGGTACACTAAGGTTCCAGGTCACCTGTGGATAACCCACCAAATATTTATATAAAAATTATCACAACAACACACTAGAGGAAACGCAGCTTTATGAAACTTACTACTATACGCAACTTTTGCACCATCACCCTACTTGCCCTGCTCTTTGTTTTTACTGGCTGCAGTAGTGATAGTGACAGTGAAACTTCTACCGGAGGTGGTGGCAGTGTTACTAATTCTGACACGGAAAGTGTCGCGGGTGTCACAGCAAGTAGCGAACCGGTATCTTCTCTCGCCGGCACATATACTGGCACTGCTACGGTGACTGCTACAGCTTCTCCACCAGTAAGTCTTTCTCAGTCTGAAACCGTCCCTGTAACAGTCATCATAGATCAAAATGGCACTGTTACAATACAAAGCGGTTCTGATTTGTTTCCAAATGTTATCACTCTGAATGGAAACACCTTCGGCTATAGCCAGACATTTAACAATGAATCATTTGGCTCTGTGACCTGTAGCGGGACTCTAACTCTTCAGGGTTCAATTGAAAGCAATGGTAGATTAACAGCGACACTTAGCTCTCAATCCGTTTCATGTAATGGGGTTCAGGGCACAGTCACAGGATTCATGAATGCCACAAAACAATAAGCCAAAAGTCCAGTAGTAAAAACTAATGGCGGCTGAATTCAGGAAAGTAATCATTGCTGCACTTATTGGCAATCTAATGGTTGCGATCACAAAATTTGTAGCGGCAGCTATTACCTGAAGTTCAGCAATGTTTTCCGAAGCTAACCACTCGGTTGTCGATACCGGCAATCAGGTGCTTATGCTTTACGGCCTTAAACGGGCGAGTATACCGGCTGACAATCGCTTCCCCTTTGGACATGGCAAGGAAATTTATTTCTGGAGTTTCGTCGTCGCCATCATGATCTTCGGTGTTGGTGCGGGCCTTTCTTTTTATGAAGGTGTGCATTCAATGCAAAAACCAACACCTCTGAAGAATCCGATGATCAATTATATTGTGCTGTCACTTGCGATTGTTTTTGAAGGCATACAGAAAACGGTAATGTCATTCAGAGGCGTACGTCATGTCAATGACATATTGACCAGCACATGGGGCCGGATTATATACTGGTCAACCTGAGCGTCGAATTTAACGACACAGCTGATGCCGATGATATTGAAATGACAGTAGCAAAGATTGACAGCTCCATCAGAAAAAAGTATTCCCACGTCAAACGGATCTTTATTGAGGCAGAGGCTCGGCAGTTTAAATCCAGAGTTTGAACCAGCATGTGAGAGGCATTACGTAATACAATAAAACTAATATAAAAATATCCTTGTTGACTCTTAGTACAGGCTTTCCTCACCTTCGGGACGCGACTTGAACCTGCGATGCACCCAGAAGTACTGTTCTGGCATTTCCCTGATTCCCTGCTCGATAACTTCATTCATGCGTCTTGCATCTTCAACTGCATCATTAGTTGGGAATTCCTCAAGCGGTGGTAAAAAAATTACCTCATATCCGGCACCATGCGGCAACATTTTTGTAAAACAGGGAATCACTACCGCCTCGCTTAAGCGTGCAAATCGTGACAAGCCTGGTGTTACCGCTGTCTGTATACCAAAGAATGGTGCAAATACTTTATCGCTGGATCCTGGATCCTGATCCGGTAGATAGTAAAAGGGACTGCCTCCGCGTATCAGTTTTATGACTTTGCGCATATCTGTGCTGCGTTCTATCATAATGCCGCCAAAACGACTGCGACTACGTCTTATCAGTGTATCTATCAGTGGATTGCGGATTGTCTGATACATGCTTAGCATATGGCGCTCCGGAGCAAGTGCCAGCCCTGCAATCTCCATAGCAACAAAGTGTGGAGCCAGTAATATTATTGGTTTGCCAGCGGCCAGAGCATCGTCAAAGTATCGACGGTTTCGCATCGTCACCAGCTTTTGTATTCGCCGCTGAGAAGCAAACAAATTTATGCCGATCGTCAGTACTGACTGACCAAGTGCCTCGAAGTGTAGTCTCATTAATTGCCCGAGCTGCTCACTGTCAAGCTCGGGAAAACACAGGCCAAGATTTGTTCTGACTATATGCGCACGACGTCCTGCTATCAGATATAGAAAATATCCAAGCCCCCGGCCAAGGAATGCGGTTAGTCGAAATGGTAATAAACTGATCAGCCAGAGTAACAGGATGACAAGCCAGTATAGCCAGTAACGCGGATGGGAAAACTGCCACATTAGTATGGTACTTCTTCGCCATCAGGGCGTGTCTTGAAAAGTTTGAATGTCCAGGCATACATTTCTGGCATTCTTCTAACACCGTTCTCGAGGGCCTTATTCATAATCGTTGCATCGAGAACATCGTCTCCCGAGGGAAAGTTTTCCAGTGCTGGGTCGATATACAGATGATAGCCCTTGCCACCCGGCAGGCTATGCATGAATATTGGCAAAACCACCGCGTTACCCAGGCGTGCCATCATCGACAGACTTGTCACCGTCCAGCTCTGAACCCCGAAGAACGGTGCAAAAACGGAAGCCTCTGATCCGAAGTCTTCATCTGGCATGAAATAGCCCGTGTATCCTTTACGCAGATAACGGATCATCGGCCGCATGCCCTGTTCACGGGTTACCATACGATTTCCATTTCGAATTCGACCACGATACATCATCCAGTTTAACAGCGGGTTACTCAATGGTTTCATCATACTGACACCGGATCGGTAAGGTGATATATATTGGCCGCACAAATCTACCGTTAACAGATGCCCCGTTAGTAATACAACATTTTGATCGTGATTGATGAGCTGCTTATATCTTTCCATACCATGTACAGTTGTCAGCCTGTGTAGTCTGTTTGTAGATGCCCACCAGCAAATGGCCAGATCAAATATGCTCGCACCATAAGCTTCAAAATGCCTCAATACCAGCTGATCTTTTTCTTCCTCAGACAAGTCAGGAAAGCAGAGCTCAATATTGATTCTTGCAATACGCTGGCGTTTGTCATTGACACGATAAAATAATCGTCCAATGGCACGTCCCATTGTATGCAGTAAGGGCAAAGGCAAAAAAACAAGCAATCTTAGCAGAAAGAGGAAAAACCACAGGCTCCAGAACCTGGGATGAAGAAACGACAGTTGAAAGCCTGGCTGCTGTGTGTCCTTGTTATCTGATTTTTCGTCGCGCTGTGACATGAATCCCATAGTGCCGATTATTCGGATGACGGCCCGCTAATTATCAGGCATTATTATGCCATGGATAATAAGGAAGCCCTGATACGTTTTTATCGCCTGCTGCGTCAGTATGGACTGAATGATTCCCATAGCGGCAATATTTCATATTTACATGACGGTAATTTTTATATTACCCCAACAGGGGCCTGTGCAGATCTGGTGCAAGCTGACGACCTGATCCATTGCACCATGGATGATGCTACAGTACCCGAAGCCTCTCTTGATCAACATGCTCATCGTGCCATTTACCGCCATAACCCTGAAGCGCGAGCAGTCATCCACAGCCATAATCCATATACTCTGGCGTTAACCCTTAATGGTGATGACTTTATCCCTGTCGATCTTGAAGGCCAGTATTATTTCCCACGTGTGCCTGTCATATCTATAAGCTTCAAAACCTACTTCGAACATTCACCTGTTTTGATCGCTACGGCATTGGCTGAATATCCCGTCGTTGTCGTACGTGGCCATGGTATATATATCCAGGGTGAATCATTAGAGCTGGCTTATAAATGGGCTTGTTCACTGGAACAGTCCGCCAAACTAGCCTTTCTTGCCAGACAGGCAGGCACATTCAGCGACGAATACGAAAAAACACTGGAATAAGTGCCATCAAGGTATCAGCGGACAAAGACAATACAACTGGATTTGCTGACACACCAGTCACCGTATTAAAGGGAGTTGCTTCCCGTATAGCAGCGCGCCTGCAACGCCTTGGCATAGAATCCATCCAGGACTTGCTGTTTCACCTGCCTGCGCGCTATGAAGACCGTACACAGCTAAAACCTCTGGGTGAATTACAGGCTGGCCACGAAGTTATGATACAGGGTACGGTGGAACTGTCTGAGGTGCGCTATGGTCGCCGGCGCATGCTGCTAACACGTATTTCTGATGGCACAGGGTTCTTAACCTTGCGCTTCTTTCACTTCTCTGCTGCACAGCAAAGAAGCCTGTGCAGGGGAACTATCATCCGTTGTTTTGGTGAAACAAGGCGAAGTGGGCCAGATCTCGAAATTGTCCACCCGGAATACCAGATTATTAAACCAGAATCATCTGCCATCATTGAGCAGACTCTGACACCTGTTTATCCTACGACAGAGGGGCTGCATCAGCTGTCATTGCGACGCTACACCCAACAGGCCATCAATCTACTTGCACAACAGGCAGACCGCTTACCTGAATTGCTTGATACGCCAGTTTGCCGCAACATGAAACTGCCATTGCTGGCCGAATCATTGCAATATATTCACCGTCCTCCACGAAATGCCAACATCCATCAATTGCAGCTGGGTATGCACCCAATGCAAAGGCGTCTAGCACTGGAAGAGCTGCTATCGCACCACCTGTCCATTCGACAATTACGCAAGCGTGGGAAAAAAAATAATCACTCACTGTCGATTAAGGATGCTAATGAAATTACTGCAGACTTCATTAATGAACTGCCTTTTGCTTTGACCAATGCCCAGCAACGTGTCATTGGTGAAATATTCAATGACCTCGGGCGTGATACAGCCATGCAGCGTCTGCTACAGGGTGATGTAGGCTCCGGCAAGACCGTGATTGCAGCTCTGGCTGCGCTGGCCACCATTCGCGCAGGTTACCAGGTTGCACTGATGGCACCTACCGAGCTACTGGCCGAGCAACATCTGCAGACGTTGTCAAAATGGTTAACACCATTAAATATTAATATTTCACTGTTGAGCGGAAAGTTGCCTGCTGCAAAAAAGAGAGCCATTCTTTGCGCTATTGCCAGTGGAGAAATACAGCTGGTCGTTGGAACACATGCTCTGTTTCAGGACGACAGCCAGTTTATGCAGCTGGGCTTAATCATTGTCGATGAGCAACATCGTTTCGGCGTCCATCAACGCCTGGCGCTGAGGGAAAAGGGGCGGCATGGAAATTTTATCCCGCATCAGCTGATTATGACTGCAACACCGATTCCCCGTACCCTGGCTATGACAGCGTATGCTGATCTCGACACCTCAATAATTGATGAACTGCCCCCCGGTCGCCAACCAGTTGAAACCGCTGTGATGTCTGATGCTAAACGTGATGAAATCATTCAGGCGGTAAAAAAAGCGTGCCAGGATGGCCGTCAGGTTTACTGGGTATGTACGTTGATTGAGGAATCGGAAGCCCTGCAATGTCAGGCTGCGGAAGCTACTGCTGAATTGCTGTCAGAAGCACTTGATGGACTTGGCATTGGCCTGATACATGGCAGGATGAAAGCGCTAGAAAAAGCGTCAGTAATGAAAGATTTTCGTAGTGGCAATATAGATATACTGGTCGCTACGACGGTCATCGAAGTCGGTGTTGATGTACCTAATGCCAGCCTGATGATAATAGAAAACGCTGAACGCCTGGGGCTCGCACAATTACATCAGCTTCGGGGCAGGGTGGGTCGTGGTTCCACAGCAAGTGCCTGTGTTTTGATGTATCAGGGAAAGCTATCAGCCAATGGCCGCGCTCGTCTTGCAGCAATGCGAGAAACCTCTGATGGCTTCGAAATTGCCCGTCGAGATCTTGAATTACGAGGCCCGGGTGAGCTCCTCGGTACCCGACAGACAGGCTTGCTTCATTTGCGTATCGCTGACCTTGCCCGTGATGCGGATCTACTGGAAAAGGTACCTCGACTTGCCACCGAAATCGAAGCCATTTCTCCTCAGCTGGTCCCTTTGTTGATAAGACGCTGGGCCGGGGATGTCTTGGAGTATGGGGATGTTTAAAAGACTTTTTAAGTATTAAGTTACGAGTCTGCAGAGATTAGCTATACCTGAAAAAATACACATTTCTTAATCTGAATAAAGTTAGAATTCTGCGCGCCAGAGTTAGTGATGATTCATATATGAATATGGCTTTCACCTGAAAAGCTAAAACTTAAACCATAAAACTTCATATAATCCTGAAATGTCCCAGTTTCTCGAAAAACTCAGGCAATATCTGTTGTTAATGCGTGTCGATCGTCCAATCGGCAGTTTTTTGCTGCTTTGGCCATCATTGTGGTCGTTATGGCTGGCCGGTGAGGGACAACCTTCAGCATCCATTGTGCTGATATTTATTGCCGGAGTCTTTGTCATGCGCTCTGCCGGGTGTGTGATAAATGATTATGCCGATCGACATATCGACCCCCACGTTGCGCGTACCCATGAGCGGCCCCTGGCAGCAGGCCTGGTTCATCCACGTGAAGCTCTAGTATTATTCGCCGTATTATGCGGGATTGCATTATTACTGGTTCTGCAACTCAATATGCTTAGCATAAAGCTTTCCGTAGTCGCGCTCTTGCTGGCTGCAAGCTACCCATTCATGAAGCGTGTCACACACCTGCCGCAGGTATATCTCGGCATAGCCTTTGGCTGGAGTATTCCAATGGCCTTTGCCGCACAGAGTGCTCAACTACCGGCTGTGGCGTGGGTATTATTTCTCGCCAACATCTGCTGGACCGTCGCCTATGACACCATGTATGCCATGGCTGACCGTAATGATGATGAAAAAATTGGCGTCTTGTCTACGGCAATTTTATTCGGACGAAATGACCGATTGATCATTGGCCTGCTGCAACTGACAACACTCGTACTTATGATCTGCACGGGCCTGATTTTCGAGCGCGGTAGTTACTATTACTTTGGGTTGCTGCTGGCTTCCTTCTTCTTTCTCTATCAGCAGTGGCTTATTTCTGAACGCGAGGCCGCACGTTGTTTGCAGGCCTTTCTTAACAACAACTGGTTTGGGGCGGTGGTATTTACTGGCCTGGTGCTTGACTATCTGCCCTGAAATTTTACGTATTTTTTACATTAGATTAATTGTGGTTTAGTATCTCTTAACAGGCGAGGAAGGGCACTCGCGAAGAAAAAGATGGAGGCAATTGTCGCATGAAAACCATACTCGTTGTAAATGCCAAAGGTGGTTGTGGTAAGACAACGATATCGACCAATCTGGCAAGTTATTTTGCTACCAATGAATTAAAAACTGTGCTGGTGGACTTTGATCCGCAGGAATCTGCACTGGAATGGCTCAAAGAGCGAAACCATGAATACTATTATGAGATACAGGGCATATCACCATTTAGACATCGTCTACGTTTTGCCGCCGACATCGATCGGGTCGTTCTAGATGCGCCGGCACGGGTACAGGGCAAACAGCTGACTGATCTGGTACGCCGTGCAGACATCATTCTGGTACCTGTTCTTCCTTCTCCCATTGATATGCGTGCCGCGGCGCACTTCATCAAGGATTTGTTAATGACCGGCCATATTGAGGAAAAAAAGATCGCTGTCATTGCTAACCGGGTGCGTGAAAACACCCTGATCTACCAGCAACTAAATAAATTCCTCAAACACCTGAAGATTCCCTTTCTTGCCAGCATCCGCGATAGCCAAAACTATATCCATGCTGCTGAAAAAGGTCTCGGAATCTTTGACATGCCCTGGTATCTGGTCAACCGTGATATTGAGCAGTGGAGACAGCTGATACGCTGGATTAACCGCAGCCTCAATAATTGAGGGCTAGCGTAGGGCCTGTATGACTGGCTTCGTCTCTGGCCTTACTCCATGCCAGATGTAGAATGACTCAGCCGCCTGTTCAACCAACATGCCCAGGCCGTCACTACACAGTCCTGAACCATTTTCACCAGCCCAGACCAGAAAAGGCGTTTGCTCACGCCCATACATCATGTCATAGGCCAGAGATTGATCTGTAAAAATACTCGCCGGCAGGTCCGGTATCTTGCCTTGTAAACTGGCAGCTGTGCCATTAATAATGATGTCATAGGGGGCATCGCCTATGTCATCCAGGCCACCGCTAGTGCAAGGACCAAATTCACCAAATACAGTTTCAAGCTCCCTGGCTTTAGAGGCGGTACGATTGACGATATGTATTAACGAGGGTCCGTCATCCAGCAGTGGTCCGAGCACCCCTCGAACAGCACCACCAGCGCCAATGACAAGCACTTTTGCATCAGCCACTGGCCTGCCCAGGTTGTTCGTAATATCCCTTAATATCCCCACACCATCGGTGTTATCACCGAAAATATTGCCATTTTCTTCAAACATTAGTGTATTGGCAGCACCAGCAAGCTCTGCTCGATTGCTTCGAAGATCAGCCAGTTGCCAGGCCTCCTGTTTGAACGGCACAGTAATATTCAGGCCATTTCCTGCTTCATCTATAAATTGCCTGACTGCTGATTTAAATCGCCCTGTTTCAACAAGAATAGCGCGGTACTCGAGTCTGATCCCACACTGCTCACCAAAAAATTGATGAATTTGCGGTGACAGGCTGTGGCTCACCGGGTTACCCATAACGGCATACTTTTTTATTTCTGACATATTACTTCCTGGCTTATGACGCAACATATAGAGAGGTAAGGAAATCCATTCAATTTCCTGCTCTTGTCGTTGTTCCTTTCTCTCTGTCTTCGTCTTCCGGTTAGCGTAATCTATCCAGTCGCAACCTTTCCCTGTCGTCAAACAGTCTGCGACAACCAATGACGATGGCAGTTATCGTACCCATTCCCGTGCCAGCTGCAATCAGGAACATAATCAGGATCTGGTATTTTACTGCTTCTAGCGGCGGTGTACCTGCCAGAATCTGGCCGGTCATCATGCCGGGCAAACTGACCAGGCCGGCTACTGACATGGCGTTGATAATCGGAATCATGCCGACTCTAATACTGTCACGACGTATATCAGATATAGCATTACTCCATGTTTCACCGAGTGCCAGACGTCCATCAATAATGCTGTTCTGCTCCCATACATTGCGTGTCAAGCTATCGAGGCCCAAAGTGATACCATTCAGAGTATTGCCAAGCAACATCCCCAGTAGCGGGATGGAATATTGTGGTAAATACCACGGTTCAGGCTGTACAATCACCAGCAATGCCAGCAGGGTGATGCTAAATGCGGAGACAAACATCGAGGAAGTCCCCAGCAGAAAGCCCCAACTGCCGATGAAACGTCTTTTCTGACGTACCATCACCTCACGACCAGCGGCCAGAAGCATGATTGTAGACAGCAGTGCAATCCAGTATAGATTGCTGGCTGCAAACACTATTTTCAGTACCATGCCAAGCAGCAGTAACTGCAAAATAGTCCGAGTTGCTGCAATCAATAATGATTTCGTATTGCCCAGACGCATGCGCCATTGCAGCATAGCCACAACAATTACGAGAGCAGCTGCTATTGTCAGGTCGACAGGCGACAGGCTGATGACATTCATCAGTTTTTTTTCTCAGTGAGCTCCTCTATACATCCATCTGAATCAATTGTAATGAGGCGATGTGCAATGCGTTTAATCTGCTTACGATCGTGGCTGACCCAGAGTACAGGTACATTCCTGTGCTTAGAATAATCGGATACGATCTCTTCAACAAGCACGGTTCGTTGCTCATCCAACGAGGCCGTAGGTTCATCGAGCAGCAGGACATCGGGTGAGCGACTGAGACATCGTGCCAGTGCAAGCCGCTGTTTTTCACCACTGGAGATTCTGGTAATTTTCCAGTTCAGTACATCATCTTCAAAGCCCAGCCTGGTAAAATAAATACTGTCACAGCGAGGGAAATGCTCACCTACGGTTTCGAACCACCATGCGCTCTCCGTTGGAAGATAGCAGACCCTCTTTCGCCACTCATGTGCCTTCATTGAAACTCGTGATTCATTCCCTAGCCACACTTCACCAGATGATGGATCGAGATCTGCAATCGCACGCAATAGTAATGATTTGCCTGATCCTGATGGGCCATGCAGTACAGTAATTTCCGTGCCATGTAAAACCAGATCAAGAGCCTTCAGTCCTTGTATGGTTAGACCCGGAGTACTGGACCGCAAATTTTTAATTAGCAGATCAGACATAAGTAATACCTGATGACACCATGTGGGTGTAGAATTAGCAATATTATAGCTTCACAATACGGAGAACAGTCAGCATGTCTAATATAAAAATTGCACAAAAGAAACCTTATGTCGTTGAACTGGAACCCGGCAAGTACTGGTGGTGCCGTTGCGGTCATTCACAGTCACAGCCTTTCTGCGATGGCTCACATAAAGGAACCGGCCTTGAGCCGATAGAATTCGAAGTCAAACAAAAAGAAAAGTTCTGGCTCTGTGGCTGCAAGCATTCAGCCGATATGCCTTTCTGTGATGGTGCACATAAGCATGTGGAAGACTAGATGGGTTCAACTCTAATCGACTAAGTATTAAAACCCTTTCTCTGGCCCCTGTTTTAAAAAGCCTATTATATAGCTGCATTAATAATGAGTAAGTACTTACCAACATTAATTATGACAGCGGGAGAACCTGCCGGGATCGGTCCGGACCTAGCAGTCATGGCAAGTCAGAAAGAATTTGACTGTAGACTGGCTGTCTGTGCTGATCCTGCACTGTTGACCGAGCGAGCAGACCGGTTGGGTATAGCCGTTTCTATTGTTGAGTGGAATAAGCAGGTGCACAAACCGGGACGCCTTGCCGTGATACCTGTCATGCTAAATGTACCTGCCAAAGCAGGTCAGTTGAATACAGCGAATGCGAGTTATGTTCTCAATACACTACAGAGAGCTGCACATGGCTGTCTGCAAGGGGAATTTGATGCGCTCGTCACAGGGCCATTGCAGAAGAGCGTAATCAACGATGCCGGTATTAACTTTACTGGACACACTGAGTTCCTTGCAGAGCTGTCCAGAACATCCCGAGTTGTTATGATGTTAGCGACGGATACATTGCGCGTCGCCCTGGCGACGACTCATCTTCCGCTACGCGATGTCAGCGCACAGATAACGAAGGAATTACTGTCAGAAGTGCTGTTAATCCTGCATCATGATCTACAGACGAAATTTGATCTGCAACAGCCTCGGATTGTGGTCTGTGGTCTCAACCCCCACGCCGGTGAAGGTGGACATCTAGGGACAGAAGAAATCGATATCATTGAGCCGGTAGTTGAGGCTCTACGCATGCAAGGAATGAATATAATCGGACCACTGCCTGCTGATACGGTCTTTGTCCCACGGCAACTTGAGCAGGCAGATGCAGTGCTGGCCATGTACCATGATCAGGGTCTTCCGGTACTGAAGCATGCTGGCTTTGGTAATGCAGTTAATATAACCCTCGGTTTGCCTTTTATACGCACATCAGTAGACCATGGCACAGCTCTACAACTGGCTGGCAGTGGAAATATTGAAACAGGTAGCCTGTTCCAGGCACTCAATATGGCAATCTCAATGGCAGCAATGCAACATCAGCAGCTTGACGGGACCAGAAGTGACTAAAGCGAAACACCTCGCCCGTAAACGCTTTGGTCAAAACTTTCTGCAAGACCAGCGGGTAATCAATCAGATCATTTCCCGTTTTCATCCACAGAAGGGCGAGTGCATTGTAGAAATTGGCCCGGGCCTCGGGGCGTTGACATGGCCATTGCTGGAACAAATTGACGAGCTGCATGCTATTGAACTGGATCGTGATCTGGTAGCGCGCTTCGAGGCCGATCCACGCGCTAGTGGACATTTACATCTTCACCAGCATGATGTTTTAGATTTCGATTTTTCCAGCTTGACCAACGCAACGGCGAGACTTCGTATCATCGGCAATCTACCGTACAACATATCAACCCCTCTAATATTTCATCTGCTTGAGTACGCACCAATCATCCAGGACATGATGCTGATGCTGCAGAAGGAGGTCGTACAGCGAATAACTGCGGGTCCGGGCGGAAAAAATTATGGTCGATTGTCTGTTATGGTGCAGGCGCGATGTGCCGTTGAAAAAATCCTCGATGTCAGTTCGGGTGCTTTTTCTCCACCACCAAAAGTCGATTCTGCGGTAGTGCGAATCGTTCCTCATACCGCAGTTGTCGTTGATATTCCGGACAGCGAAAACTTTGCCAGGATAGTAAAAGCCTCATTTAAACAACGCCGCAAGACATTACGAAATAATTTAAAGGGTTTGTTGAACGACGTTGAAATTTCCGCAGCAGGTGTAGATCCGTCTGCCAGAGCAGAAACTCTGTCACTAGAAGATTTCTCAGCTCTGGCAAAACAGATAACATAGAGAAGATTGTGTTACGTGTTACGAAAAGAGCCCCTGTTTAGACACCTTTCGCACTTGTAACTTCAGATTTAATCATTTCTGCAACAGCCTGTGCTGGCAAAGTAGCGTCGACGGTTATATCAGCATATTTCTCATATAAGGCGGTTCGCTCTGTATACAGGTCATACAGGCTCTGGTTTGCCTGTTTTACCAGGCCCCGTGTATCGAGGTTTTTGATACGTTTAGCTATAACATCGTAGGGAGCAGACAAATATACAATTTTTGATATCTCGGACAGGTGCTGCATAGCAGCTGCCGAATAGACAGCACTGCCCCCTGTAGCAATAACTGTATGCTCTGTACTCAGATCAAGAATCACCTGCTCCTCTAATTGACAAAGCTTCATGTAGCCATCTTCGTTAACTATATTTTGCAGTGAACGTTGATGCTGATGGCAAATTAAATGATCAGTATCGATAAATTCAAAATTCAGTGCTGTCGCGAGCAATCGACCAGTTGTACTCTTACCGGCTCCGGGCATACCTATAAGAGAAATATTATCTGCAGCAGTCATCTAGTCTAATCAAAGCTCGATAGTTACCCTGCAACACTATATTGGCAGATTCGATATTTTGGAAAAAAAAGAGCGGACCGAAATTGTAACAGCTCATTCAGGGTATCTTTATCAGTCCTGGATATATCAGATAATGATTCACTATGATTATTTATGTATTGATAGTGTAGTCTTTTAGCTAGAGTTGCTGAAATTCTCATCCATGGTGTTATTTATCCAGGTCTCAACCTTCTCGTTCAGCTCACGTGCTTTCAGGCCTTTTGATTCGATCAGTGGGCCGATGATTACCTTGATATGCCCAGGGTATTTTCGAAAGCTATGTTTCGGCCAGAATTCCCCTGCATTTAATGCAACAGGAACGACCGGTGTTCCAGTCTTAACAGCTAACAGGCTGCCACCCGGCTCGAATTTAGCTGTTTCGCCCGGCGCTACACGCGTACCCTCAGGGAAAATGACCATGGTTCGACCCTGCTTCAATAACTCGCCTCCTTTTTTTATTAATTGATTCAGGGCCAGCCGAGGTGATGAACGATCAATACCTACAGGGTTGGTTAAATACAGTCCCCAGCCAAAGACAGGGATCCTGAACAAATCGCTATTGAACACCCAGGCTGGCCTTTTGAAAAGAAAGTTTGAGGCGATTGTCTCCCACGCTGATTGATGTTTGGGCAAAGCAATATAAGGACCAGAGGGAAGGTTTTCACTTCCTTGCACCTGGTAGCTAAGACCGCAGAATATTTTAAGAAACCACATTTGCAGTAGTGCCCAATATCGAATCAGTCCTGCGCGATATTTATAATCAAATGGCAGGGCGATGATCAAACCAAAAAACAGGACGATAAGTGAGGGTGCCATAAATAAATAGTAGAGAGATGAGCGCACCAGAGCTAACAGATCATTGCGCTTGGTTTCAAGTTCACTCATCAATTCAGTCTCTCACGGATAGCTTCATCCAGCTCACCAGCTAGCAATGCATCGGTAAAGGCTGCAAGATTTTTGAAACTGATAACATCCTCTGTTGAGAGAGCGCTCTCTTTCTTTTTCAACATTCTGGTCGTGACTTTTCCTTTACCCGTCCTGACCAGAACAGGTAAGGCACCCACGCTTTGCGCCGCCAGCAGATCACGCATTGAGTCCCCTACTGCGGGTACACCATTCATTTCAATTTTCAGGCGACTTGCTACATCTCTAAACATTCCGGTTAATGGCTTTCGGCAGTCGCACCCATCATCAGGGCCATGAGGACAGAAGAATACCGCTTCGATCAGCCCCCCTTTCTTCCTTGTCTCATCCAGCATGTGGCGATGTATCTTGTTGAGGGTTGCCAGACTGAAGAGACCGCGTGCTACACCCGACTGATTGGTAACCACCACAACTCGATAATCATGTTGATGTAACTTTGCTATGGCTTCCAGTGAACCGGGAATCGGCTGCCATTCATCGACTGATTTGATGTACTCATCCGAGTCCTGGTTAATTACACCATCCCGATCAAGAATAATCGTTTTCATTATTAACGGTGCCTTTAGTCCTGGCCACGAAATTCTGATACCCGTATTCGGCCATCGATCATCCTCGCATCACGTTTCATCAGCTTGTCCATCTTGTTCCAGAACGCCTCGAGCAGATCAAAGTTACCAGCAATCGCAGTGCCGATTAGAAGAATCAGCAGATCTGCAGTTTCTTCTGCCATTTCATCCATGGTTTTGCCCTTGGTCACACAGGCAGACATTTCACCAAGCTCTTCTGTCATCAGTGCAATGCGATAAATCATATCTTCACCACCGGCACCACTGAAATCATGCTTGTCATGAAATGACTGCACCATGGCCAGCATAGCCGCATAGCTATCACGGGACATTGAATCATCAGACATAGAACAGTTACCTATTATTGCAATTCAGACAGGTCCGCTGTACGCAGGAACATCTCACCCAGAGTCGCCAGTAATGCCAGTCGATTGGCACGTAAGGCAGGGTCTTCATCCATCACCATGACCTTATCAAAAAATCTATCTACCACCGCGCGCAAAGATGCCAGCCTGGACAGTGCAGCTGTATAGTCACCGCGATTGAACATGTCATCTACCTCTATGGACAATTCATTTATCTGCTCATATAAGGCTCGTTCTTCAGACTCCTTAAGCATTTCCGCATCAACTTTGCCGAAGTCATCAGTGCCCGCCTTGCGCAAAATATTTTGAATACGCTTATTGGCTGCAGCCAGGGCAGGAGCTTCCTCCAGTTTACCAAAGGCATTGACGGCAAGCAGCCTGGCATTAAAGTCAGTCGGTCGCGTGGGTCTACGCAGCTGTACACTGCTTATTTGCCTGCTGCTATATCCTTTATCAAGGTAGTAGGCCTGCAGTCGGTCCAGCATGAATGAGAAGACCTGTTCGGCTACTGCGTCTGCTTTAATTTCATCAAGACCATAGGCTGCAGCCGCCAGAACTAGCAAATGGCGGAGGTCAAGTTCCAGTTCCAGCTCTATCATGATCCTCAGCACACCCAGGGCTGCTCTTCTTAATGCAAAAGGATCTTTGTCACCAGTAGGAATCTCACCAATACTGAAAATACCGCACAACGAATCCAGCTTGTCAGCAATCGATAATGCCTGTGCGGTGGCGCTTACAGGTAGATCGTCTCCAGCAAATCGTGGCAGATATTGCTGTTCTATGGCCTCGGCAACTTCATGATTTTCCCCTTGTTCCAGTGCATAATAGCGACCCATGATACCCTGCAGATCAGGAAATTCAGACACCATGCCGGTGAGTAGATCAGCCTTGGCTAACAGGGCCGCGCGTGTTGCCATGTTACTGTCTGAACCCAGCAACTCGGCAATCTGACCGGCCAGTTTCTGTACCCGTAATGTGCGGTCATAGACACTACCCAGTTTGTCATGAAATACGACGCTTTTAAGCAGATCTACCTGGCTATCGAGACCCTGATCACGGTCTGTGTCCCAGAAAAAACGGGCATCTGAGAAGCGGGCATTCAGTACACGTTCATTCCCTCTACAGACACTGGAAGGATTCACACTTTCGATATTTGAAACAAAAATAAATGATGAGGTCATTCTGCCGGCCTCATCGACCACCGGGAAATATTTCTGGTGATCCTGCATGGCGCTGATCAGGGCCTCCTGCGGCACCTGCAGATACTCCTTATCAAATTGACCCGGCAGAGCATTGGGCCATTCAACCAGGGCGGTAACTTCATCCAGTAAAGCAGGATCAATCAGGGCATTGCCACCCTTATCAGATGCCAGCTTTTTGACCTGTTCGATGATAACATCTCGCCGCCGGTTGAAGTCAGGCATTACACGGCCACTATGCTCGAGTATGTCTTCATATTCTGTCGCTGTCGCTACAGTTAACATGTCTGGATGGTGAAAACGATGGCCTCTCGTTTTATTACTTGATGCAACTGTCAGCAGGGTGGTTTCTATGATTTTGTTGCCATGTAATATCAACAGCCAGTGTACAGGACGTACAAACTCCGCTTCCATGTCGCCCCAGCGCATTCGCTTCTGCACTGGCAGTTTATGCAACGCAGTATTTATGATTTCAGGTATCATCTTGCTGGCAGGTAAGCCTGTCTGCTCGCTACGAAATACCAGCCACTCACCCTTATCGCTCTGCATGCGTTCAAGTGCTGACACCTCAACCTTGCATGAACGTGCAAACCCGACCGCTGCCTGAGATGGATTCCCTGCATCATCGAAGGCAGCGCTGACAGCAGGACCACGACGTTCAACCAAGCTGTCGGCCTGTCGTATGGCCACCTCATCGACCTGTATCGCCAGACGCCTGGGGGTGGCAAATAACCGCGAACCGGAGGTCTCTGTTATCAGGCCTGCATCTGACAAGCCCGACAGTATATTACTGCTAAATGCGTCGCCGAGACTTTTTAATGATTTTGGCGGCAGTTCTTCTGTGCCAAGTTCAATCAGCAATGGTTTTGTTTCAATCTTCATGTTAGCTGCTTGCCTGTTTGAAGCGAGGAAAACCCAGTGCTTCACGACTGTCAAAATAGCTCTGCGCAACAGCACGCGAGAGGGCGCGGATGCGACCAATAAAGCGTGCTCTTTCAGTGACACTGATGGCCTTGCGGGCATCGAGCAGGTTAAATGTATGCGAGGCCTTCAGCACATAATCGTAGGCTGGAAGCGGCAGTCTTGCCTGCAGCAGTTTCTGGCTCTGACTTTCATAATCAGCGAACTGTTGAAACAGCATATCTGTGTCAGCAGATTCGAAATTAAAAGCAGAAAACTCTACTTCATTCTCGTGATAGATATCGCCATAAGTCACATCACCTGTCCAGGCCAGGTCAAAAACATTGTTGACTCCTTGCAGATACATTGCAATACGCTCAAGGCCATAAGTGATCTCCCCGGTAACAGGACGGCAATCCAGACCACCAACCTGTTGAAAATAGGTGAATTGTGTCACCTCCATGCCATTTAGCCAGACCTCCCAGCCCAGACCCCAGGCACCAAGTGTAGGCGACTCCCAGTTGTCTTCCACAAAGCGAATATCATGTTCCAGCGGATCAACACCCAGTTGCTTTAATGATTCGAGGTAGAGCTCCTGTATATCTATAGGAGAGGGTTTTAATACCACCTGGAACTGATAGTAGTGCTGTAATCGATTCGGGTTCTTTCCATAGCGTCCATCGGTAGGGCGACGTGAAGGCTGAACATAGGCGGCGCGCATGGGTTCCGGGCCGATAGAATTGAGGAAGGTCGCCGGATGAAATGTTCCGGCTCCTACTTCCATATCATAGGGTTGCATAAGGGCACAACCCTGGTCTGCCCAGTACTGTTGCAGTGTCAGAATAAGTTGCTGAAAGGTCACGATATTATTATTCAGGAATTACAAAGTAGTGAGTATATCAGTCTATGTCCAGCGCGTGCAGTAGGGTGTTTTTTTGCTGGCACAAAAATGCACAGCGCTACTGGTTATCTTTTTGCAGTGCTTCATTCATTCTATGATGGATAGAGTTAACCCTTGCCGCAAATGCCGGCGTATATCTGCCGGGGTTATTGTTTGTCGGAGATGGCAGGCAGGCTGCCAGCTCTGCTGCCTGTCTTCTGTTGATCGCCCACACCGGGTGTCCCCAGTAATAATAGGATGCCGCCTGTACGCCAAAAATCCCGGGGCCGAACTGGGCTATATTCAGATACAATTCCAGTATCCTGTCTTTCGATAGATGCTGTTCCATCTGCCAGGTCAGGATAAGCTCATGCCATTTACGTAGCAGGTTCCGTTCATTACTGAGAAAAAGGTTTTTTACCGTCTGCTGAGAGATCGTGCTGGCACCGTAACGAACTTCCATGTGCCTGAAATTATAATCCCAGGCATTCCTTATTGCCTTTAAGTCAATGCCATTGTGCTGATAAAAGCGGCCATCTTCGGCAATAATTACAGCTCGCCGTAGGGTATATGGAATATTCCCAAGTTCAACAGGGTTCCAGCGCACTGCTGGAAGGTGTGAATTGATATTGGCACGTTTTCGATACTGACGAATCAGACTGGATTCAGGTATAGAAGCTGTTGCCAGTTCATCCCAGTCTGGCCATATCGTTGATAGCCAGTAGAAATCTGCCAGTACCAGGCCAATTAAAAGAATTGCCAGCCACTTCAGCGAACGCAACAGCCATTTTTTTTTGGCACCCGGTGTCTGCTTAGCGGAACGCGTGCGCTTCGTTGGCATCGGTTAGATCATTCTGGTTCAGTGTCTGAAGTGGCGCATGCCAGTGAAGACCATAGCGATGCCATGCTCATCGGCCGCGGTAATGACTTCATCATCACGCATAGAGCCACCAGGCTGTATCACAGCTGTAACACCAACATCTGCTGCAGCATCCAGGCCATCCCTGAATGGGAAGAAGGCATCGGATGCAAGCACCGAGCCTTCTACTTCAAGGCCGGCATCAGCCGCTTTGATGGCAGCAATACGGGCACTGTAAATACGGGACATCTGACCTGCACCGACACCTATTGTCATACGATCTCGTCCGTAAACAATGGCATTGGATTTGACGAATTTAGCCACCTTCCAGGTAAACAGCAGATCATCCATTTCACGGTCATCCGGTTTACGCTGAGTCACCACTTTCAGGTCATCTCTGGTTATCATACCTAGGTCACGGTCCTGCACCAGTAAGCCGCCATTGACACGCTTGAAATCCAGACCAGTTTGTATCTGGTCTGACCATTTACCACAAGCCAGTACACGAACATTTTTTTTCGCAGACAATACCTCTATAGCTTCTCCATCGATCTCAGGAGCAATAATCACTTCAACAAACTGTCGGTCAATGATTGCCTTGGCTGTATGGGCATCAAGTGTCTGGTTAAAAGCGATAATACCGCCAAAGGCTGATGTAGGGTCAGTACTATAGGCATGGTCATAAGCGGCAATGAGGCTGTCACTTTCGGCTACACCGCAGGGATTTGCATGCTTGACAATGACACAGGCCGGTCCACTATTGAAAGTCTTGACACACTCCAGTGCGGCATCAGTGTCAGCCATGTTGTTGTAGGAAAGCTGTTTGCCCTGATACTGATGAGATGTCGAAACGCTGGCTTCTGTAAAATTCTGCTCGATATAAAAAGCAGCGCGTTGATGGGGATTTTCGCCATAGCGCATTTCCTGTGCCTTTTTTACCTGGATACTGTAGGTGCGGGGGAATTCTTCTTTTTCACCTGTTGCAGGTAGACAGCCAAAGTAGTTGGCTATCGCACCATCGTAACGTGCAGTATGTTCAAAGGCCTTGATAGCGAGGTCATAGCGCGTGGTCTCAGAGATAGCACCGTCATTGTTTGAGAGCTCATCGTTAATAAGCCGATAATCATCACTATCAGTCAGTACCGTAACTGCTTTATAGTTCTTGGCTGCCGCGCGCAGCATGGCTGGGCCACCAATATCGATATTTTCTATCGCGGTTTCCAGGCTGGTATTGGGATTTGCCACCGTCTTTTCGAACGGATAGAGGTTGACGACCAGTAAATCAATGGCCTGTATTCCATGTTCCTGCATGGTACCCTCATCAACACCTCGGCGCCCTAACAAGCCACCATGTATTTTCGGGTGCAATGTCTTTACCCGTCCATCCATCATCTCAGGGAACCCGGTATAAGATGAAACCTCGATAACATCTATGTCATTTTTCATCAGCAGGCTCGCCGTTCCTCCGGTGGAAAGTATCTCTACATTACGCGTGGCCAGAGTTTTGGCCAACTCAACAATGCCTGTTTTGTCAGAAACACTGATAAGTGCTCGTTTTATTTCGATGTGGTTTTCATCAGACATGGTGAGATCCTGTAAATTAAATTGTAAAAATATATGCCATCAGCTGCGCTAAATAGACAGACGAAACCTAGTTTAGTCCGTGATCACGCAGTTTCTTTCGCAGAGTATTCCTGTTGATGCCCAACATCTGTGCGGCACGGCTCTGGTTGTTTGATGCCCGCTTCATGACAATTTCGAGCAGGGGTTTTTCCACCTGTGAAATCACCATGTCATAAAGCTCTGATGGCGTTTCACCATTAAGGTCTTTCAAATAGCGATTTAATGAATGACCTACACAGTCTGCAAAGGGCCGTTTATTCTTCTTCACGCAGCAACATCCCTGTCTTCAGCCAATGATAAAAATTCATCTACCATTCTTGACTGTTCAGTGGAGGACTCTACCTGCATAACTTCTCTCCTGAATGCATTGCTACTGAAATAACCCTTGCTGTACCAGGCAATATGCTTGCGTGCAGTACGAACACCGGTATATTCACCATAAAAGTCATAAAGTTCCTGCAAATGGTGCAGAAGCACTTCACGCACCTCTGAAATTTCAGGTGCTGGAAGCTGTTCACCAGTTTCAAGATAATGATTGATCTGGCTAAATATCCACGGGTTGCCACGTGCAGGGCGACCAATCATTAGACCATCAGCACCTGTATATTCCAGCACCCTTGCTGCTTTTTCCGGAGTGCTGATATCACCATTGGCGATAACCGGAATTGCTGATTGTTGTTTTACCAGTCGAATAGTTTCATATTCTGCTTCACCACGAAAAGCACATTTTCTGGTGCGTCCATGGACAGCCAGTGATTGTATACCTGACTGTTCAGCAATCTCTGCAATGCGGCAGGCATTGCGGTTATCTGGATCGGTGCCTGTACGAATCTTTAACGTCACCGGTACGTTAACTGCATTCACCACTTTATCAAGAATCCGCTTAACCAGTTCTTCATCGGCAAGCAATGCTGAGCCGGCCTGTTTATTACAAACTTTCTTGGCAGGGCAGCCCATATTGATATCGATAATATCCGCACCAGACCTGACATTTTCCTGTGCAGCAAGTGCCAGTATACCGGGGTCTGCCCCTGCTATCTGTACCACTACCGGAGCGGCTTCGCCTTCATGATTAATTCGCTGACGGGTTTTTTTATTTTCCCACACCAGAGCATTCGCACTGATCATTTCAGACACTGCCATACCTGCTCCCAGTGAGCGACATAGCTTGCGGTAAGGTCGATCAGAAATTCCTGCCATCGGGGCAAGAACAAGCTGATTCGGCAATGTATATGGGCCAATCTGCATGATAGTAGAGCACTTTATGTACCTGCGTCCCTGATATCTTCGTATCAGTGGCGGAGCACGTCTGTTGAAAAAAAATGGATAATACCTTTATCCCTGTGGCCTGAAAAGCATAGATTCCTTAATTCGTTCTTTCCAGCCAGTTTTGGCTGACCGGTCTCAGCTCGAAACCATCCACCCGAATTGACGGTGTCCGAAAACGTATATTTATATCAACTGCCTCATTGGGCTTCATTTCTGCAGCATGCCCTTCAGTGAGATACTTATCTTGTGTTACAACTCGACGACTGATCAAATTTCCCGCACGATCCGTTAATGTCAGCTCAAGAGCAGGAAAAGCCTGAGGCCTGGTGCTTCGGTTAACCAGGATGCTGGTAACTTTAAGCTCTCCATCTCTATCTGCCTGTGGGGTCAACCTGGTCGATAGCTGTTCGATATTACCGGTGTCCTGAATAGCTGGTACCTTACATCCTGCGACCTTGCAACCCGCCTCAAGCAGAGGCCTCAGAGGCGTTATGTGTACCAGTTTGTCCATATAAAAATATCCAACCTGTCCAATCAAGATAATAATCAACAGTACGCTGGCAGCCGCAAGCGAATATTTTGTCATCCATTCGGGTAAGAGCGGTGTGTTGCCGCCTCTATTCAAATTCCTGATCAGCTGAGTTTCTCCACTACCTGAAACCACCTGATCCTCGCCGGTTTTTCGTCCCCCAAGGCCCAGGGGCAGCAGATTCTTTAAATTCAGAATGTTTGATTTCTTCTGTTGTATCTGGGAGTCATCTTCCGCTTGTTCATCATCTTCCTGCATGATTGCAGATAACATGGTCTCTGGCAGGTCCTTCTCAACATCCGTGCTGAGAACGATTTCCTCTGCTATGTCGTCTTTTTCATCTTCACTTTCGCTATCGTCGATAGTAGCAGCTGTCAATGCCGACTCTATCTGTTCCTTGCTTATATTCGCCGCTTCAATCATGGCGTTGATTTGCATGGTATCTTCGTAGTTCAGTTCTGACAGATCACCAGGTTCAGGAAAATCATCCAGATCCTGTAATAACTCCTTCTTTTCGCCGGGCTTCATCGAAATTGGGACATATGCATCGTCGATGTTTTCTTCTTCTGAAGTGATAAAGACCGAGTCGGCCAGAGATTTTTCATCTTCATCAATATCCAGGTCAAATGCTTCATCAGCAGATTCAGGTAATGACTCGAAAGAAAATTCGTCATCGGTCTCGTCCTGTTCACCGGCTATAGAGAAAGTGTCGTCACTGATAAGCTCGTCGATATTTTCATCATGCAGTTCAGCGACTGCTACATCATCATCTTCTAATGTCGTATTTAATGATTCCGGTAAAGGGGACTCGGATACAGCTGGTTCAATTTCTTTCTCATCAAGTAGAGAGTCTTCAATGTTGACGACAGCCCCTTCGCTCAGGTCATCCTCGTGGTCTTCATCCTCCACTGGTTCATTGAGTAGTATCTCGCTGGTTAAATATTGATCTGATAGAGGGTCCATATCCAGTGGAGCTGTAGTTAGCTGTTCGTCTATCTGTGAGAGATCTAGTGGCGGTTCCTCCGGTTCTGCTTCATCAACGATAACGTCTGATAGATCCGCAAGGTTTTCATCACTCTCGGAAATGCCGGTCTCTGCTTCACTTTCATCGGCACCAGGCGCAGCCAGTTCAATGTCATTTTCGACGTTTGAAAAGCTTACTTCGGTGCCTGGCCACATACTCTCTTCCGTCATTGATATCAATGATGAATCACTCTCATCGATTACATGTTCCTGCACCGGGGCATCGCTGTCGACAGATGGGGCTTCAATACTAAACGACGGTGCCTGCAAGATGGTCAGATCCTCGATTGAAACAGGATTGCTGACATCTTCTACGCTAAGCTCATCATCTTCTTCATTATCAGAGTCGAAGTACAGCAGGCTATCCGAGCTTTCATTTTTTTCAGGCTGCGGTGTAATCGTATGAAAATCATGTTCCATCTCTGGTTCTGGAAAAGGTTCCAGATCATCATCCGGAGTCTGGTGGTTATCTTCGTCTATCTTACTGCTGGCCTGACCCTCAGGCTCAACTTTTTCTTCAGCTAACTGTTCACTAATGGTGTCAGTGGCACCCGCTACTGCTGCGTCTTTATCTAGTATGCTAAAAGTGAATCCTGTGCCCAGTGTCGGTGTCTCATGCGCAGCACGAATGCTGACAGGCTCATCGACAATATCCTTGCGTGGGTCATCGGTCAGGTTCCAGCTTGAGTTGAATACAGAGTAACAATTCCCACAGCGTACCAGGCCCTCATGGGCTCTGATATCCTTATCAGATATCATGAAAACTGACTCGCACTTTGGGCAACGTGTAAACATCTATGAAATTGTACCTGTAATATATGAAGGATTCTTAAATAACTTCAAATTGAACGTGCAACAGGCTATCGAATTGACACTCCTGATTCACATCTGGATTGTTACTGCGCGGTGACTGACATCATCAACCATTCGCCATCCTCAAATACCTGAATTTTGTTTCCAGGTTCAAATTCTTTATATATCAATTCGTTCTGTGACTGCAATATACCTGAAAGGATAAGAATACCACCTGGTTTGCGATACGACAGCAACCGAGAGCGCAATTCGAGCAGTGTATCAGCCAGAATATTTGCAAAAACAATATCACTTTCATATTGCTCAGGTATATCAGACGGCAATTCGAGTTGTAGCCTTTCGCTTACCCGGTTAAGTTGCGCATTTTTTCTACTTGCCTGCAATGCATGTGGATCGATATCTATCCCCAGGGCACTAACAGCACCAAGTTTAAGGGCCGCAATAGCCAGAATACCAGAGCCACATCCATAATCGATGACCGTTTTATTTTCAAGTGCCTGCTGCGATAGCCACTTCATGCACAAACGTGTCGTTTCGTGACTACCACTGCCAAATGCCAGGCCAGGATCCAGGATGATATTAGTCGCAGCAGGATCTGGTGCTTCGCACCAGCTTGGGCATATCCACAGTTCATGCCCATATTGAATAGGCTGGAATCGATCCATCCAGCTACGTTCCCAATCCTGATCAGGCAGTATTTCTAGCCGGTACTGTGGCAGGGCAAGTGGTGAAAAGACATTTGCCAGTTTCGCAAGCACGGCATTCGATCCTTGCTCAGCGTTGAACAATCCCGTTGCCAGACTATCGTCCCACACTGGCAACGAGCCATCGAGTAAATCAAACAATGGATGGTCACCGGCATCTTCGATAGTTACTGCCTGGGCACCGGCTAACTCAAGTTGCTCGCTGATAAAATCTAGCTGGCCCTTCTTTACTGCTAAAGTAATCTTCAGCCAGGACATAGTGCAGGGCACCTCAAATATTACTGGATGTACCAGATTTAACCTCAAGATACTTGTTAATCAATTTCGAGCTGCCGTTCAGGCCGTATTGGTGATATTTTTTTCAAGGTAGTGAATATCAAACTCTGCACTTTTAAACCCATGGTCCGAGATGATGCGGCGGTGCAGCGGAATATTGGTTCGTATGCCGTCGACGATTACTTCATTCAGGGCACTGGACATGCGCGCCAGTGCTTCCTTCCTGTCCGCGCCATGGGCGATAAGTTTACCTATCATGGAATCATAATGTGATGGGACGGTATAGTTACTATAGACATGTGAATCTACACGTATGCCAGGTCCACCGGGTGCATGGAACTGGGTAATCCGTCCTGGCGAGGGCATAAACGTCTCGGGATCTTCTGCATTAAGGCGGCACTCTACAGCATGCCCCCTGATTTCTATATCATCCTGTGTCACTGTTAGTGGCTCACCTGCAGCAATCATTATCTGCGCCTTGACGATATCAATCCCCGTAATCATTTCCGTGACGGGGTGCTCCACCTGTACACGTGTATTCATCTCGATGAAATAGAACTCGCCGTTCTCATAGAGGAATTCGAAAGTGCCGGCGCCATGGTAGCCAATCTTGCTACATGCTTCTGCGCAGCGTTTGCCGACAGCATTGCGTTGCTCTTCTGTGATACCCGGTGCAGGCGCCTCTTCGACGACTTTCTGGTTTCGCCGCTGCATCGAGCAATCACGTTCTCCCAGATGTACTGCATTGCCATGTTTATCTGCCAGCACCTGGAATTCAACATGGCGTGGATGCTCGAGGTATTTCTCCATGTAGATATCGGGATTATTGAAGGCAGCTCCCGCTTCTGTGCGAGTCAGTGTAATCGCATTTATCAGGGCAGACTCGGTATGTACCACGCGCATTCCACGTCCACCACCACCACCGGATGCCTTTATAATGATGGGATAACCGATCTTTGATGCAATGGCGAGATTGGCTTCGTCATCTGTCCCCAGAACACCATCTGAACCAGGAACACAGGGCACCCTGGCAGCATGCATGGCCTTAATGGCAGATACCTTGTCACCCATTGTGCGAATGTTAGCTGCCGTTGGCCCGATAAAAACAAAGCCGCAGGCTTCAACCAGCTCGGCAAAATCAGCATTTTCAGATAAAAACCCATAACCGGGATGGATGGCATCAGCATCAGTAACCTCAGCTGCACTCAAAATCGATGAGATATGAAGATAGCTCTGGGTCGCAGAAGCGGGGCCTATACAAACTGACTCATCAGCAAGCTTGACATACAGGGCTTCTCTATCGGCTTCTGAATAAACGGCCACATTCTGAATACCCATTTCCCGGCAGGCACGTTGAATCCGCAGGGCGATTTCGCCACGATTGGCAATGACAATCTTGTTTATCATGACCTAATCAATTATGAAAAGGGGCTCACCAAACTCTGTTGGGTCGCCCGGTTCTTTGAGGATAGCTACGATGGTGCCCGCCTTGTCAGCCTCTATTTCATTGAATATTTTCATTGCTTCGATTATGCAAAGTGTATCGCCAACCTTAACCTTGCTGCCTATCTCGACAAAATTCTTCGAGTCGGGAGACGGAGCGGCATAGAACGAACCCACCATCGGAGATGTCACCACATGACCCTCTGGGATATCGGACTTTTCTTCAGCCTCTTCTTCTACTGTCCCGGTTGCCACAGCAGCGAGCGAGGCCTGCACGGGGGCTGCAGCTGCTGGCGCCGCCATAACGTTTTCAACAACCGCTGAACTTCGACTGATACGGATAGCATCATCACCTTCCTTGATTTCGATCTCGGCAAGCCCGGAGTTTTCAAGTAACTCGATCAGTTTTTTTATTTTACGAATATCCATTTTCAACCTTTGGATGTCAGTGTTATATCAATAGCAGCCCGTAAAGCCAGTGTGTAGCCAATGGGTCCAAGACCTGAAATTACGCCCTCGGCCAAATCCGAAACAAGGGATTTGCGTCGAAAGGATTCCCGTGCATGCACGTTGGAAAGGTGTATCTCAATGAAGGGTATCGCTACTGATGCCAGCGCATCACGAATTGCTACGCTGGTATGGGTGAATGCGGCAGGATTAATGATAATAAAATTTACATCACCAGCATGTTGAATCCTGTCGACCAGTTCATGCTCGGCATTTGATTGCATGATATCCAGTTCCACGCCGCTTTGATCAGCAAGTGACTGCAGGTCTTTATTTATGCTATCCAGTGTCGCCGAGCCATAATGTTCAGGCTCGCGTTTTCCCAGCATATTAAGGTTTGGTCCGTGTAATATGAGTATCTTGGGCATCGACAGGAGAGCTCAGACAAGTAACAGTAACTACTAAAAATATTAATTCTCCTGTATGTTGCCTAATCAACAGGAAATTGTCCAGTTCGATGTAAAATTAATGAAATTCGACCAATTTTAATAGCAAATTAGCAACTAATCACAGATGGGTTTCTATCAGCTTTGCAAGTTCCTGGTGCTTGTAGGCACCTGATTTCATGTCAACAACATTTCCGCTACGATCAAAAATGACACTAAAGGGCAAAGCACCAGTACGATTCCCCAGCGATGCCATCAATGACATCCCTTTCTGTTCGCCATTCAGCAATGGATAGTCAATGTGCATGGCATCGCGATACTGCATTACCTTGCCGACATCATCGACTGATACGCCTACAATTTCAAAACCTGAGGCTGAATATTTCTTACGCAGCGATAAAAACAGTGGAATCTCTTCTCGACAGGGAGGACACCAGGTTGCCCAGAAATTGACCAGCACCAGCTTTCCCTGCCACTGTTTAAAGTCCTGTCTGCCGCCATGCAGATCCGCTAGAGCAATGTCATCCAGGCGGACTGCAGATATTTCTTCAGTGTTAGAAACTGAATTTAAATAAACCGATATGACCAGACCTGTCAATAATGACAATCCGGCAATCAACCATAGTGTTGGCTTCATTTCGCGCCGACGATTTTTGTTGCCTTCTGAATCGTTTCTGTGAACTCTGCTTCGTCCTGATAACCAATTACCCGTAAATGTTTGAGTTCCTGTCCATCCAGACCGAAGAACAGAAAGGCAGGTGGCCCGAATAAACCAAAATTCTTCAAAACTGCCTTGTCTAGTTCGTCATTCGCCGTCACATCAAGACGTAGCAGTTTATAATCAGCGAAAGCTTCAAACACAGCGGCAGATTTGAATGTCGTATTTTCCATCCGCACACATTCCACGCACCAGTCTGCATAGAAATCGACAAAAACCGGCCGACCTTCACTCGACGCTCTGGACATCGCATCATCTAGCTCTGCCAGACCCTTAACCTCCTCAAATTTCAGCTCATGTTCAGTGCGGCCTGAGCCTGCATTAGTGCTAACGTACTGTGCTGAGGCGGTGATTTTTTCAAGTGGATTAAAGATATTAGTAGCGCCTGTCAAAGAGCCGATAAATATTGCAATGCCATACAGCATCACCAGTATGCCTGTGCCTTTCCAGAAGCGTTGCCACCCGCTAGCTGAATCTGCCAGTGTGTCAACGGCGCGCATATAAATAGCGGAAACTATCAGCAATGCAGACCATAATACCAGAGTAATGGATGGCGGTAGTATTCGTTCAAGCAACCAGATGGCAACTGCCAGCATCAGCACGCCAAACACCGCTTTTACTGCATTCATCCAGGTACCGGCCTTTGGCAGCAGACTTCCTGCAGAGGCGCCAATCAGCAGCAGAGGTACGCCCATGCCCAACGACATGACAAACAAAGCCATTCCCCCCAGCACAACGTCTCCACTCTGACCTATGTACAGTAATGCACCAGACAGCGGAGCTGCTACACATGGCCCGACAATTAATGCTGATAACGCACCCATTACAAATACACCGCCATAGGCACCACCAGATATCGTGTTGGATTTTTCCGCCAGCCGGCTCTGCAGCTGAGCAGGTAACTGGAGATCATAGAATCCAAACATGGAAAGCGATAGCAACACGAAGACAACAGCGGAACCGCCAAGTACCCAGGGGTTCTGGAATGCTGATGACAGTAACTCACCTGTCAGGCCGGCGAGCATACCTGCAATGGTATACATAATTGCCATACCAGCGACATACACCACCGATAACATAAAGGCCTTGCCGCGGGAAATCTCCGTGCCCTGACCGACTATAATGCCAGATAGGATAGGAATCATTGGGAATACACACGGCGTCAGTGACAGCGCTAGACCAAATAGAAAGAACCCAAGGATGATAGTACCAATACTGCCCTTGGTCAGCATATCAATGACACCTTGCTCTTCAGATATTTCGCCATCGGAAACCCCTGCAGCTACGTTCCCGGTTGCTGGTTTTTCTGGATCCTCTACGGTGGTCGCAGAGGCGGATGTACTGGCGCCACTACCGAGGACAAGATTGACTTTTTTACTAATTGGTGGATAGCAAATACCTTTATCGGCACACCCCTGATATTTGGCTATTAGCTGAAAATTGCCATCTGCACTCTGTCCCGACAGGGCAAGATCGATAGAAAAATTAACATGATAAACCTCGGTGCGACCAAGAAATTCATCTTCCTTGATATCACCCTCGGGTAATTGATACTTCTGTATGCTGATCCCTGGCGTGGCACTCTCAAACGCAAATTTCTCTTTGTACAGATAATAGCCTTCTGCAATAACCAGTGACACATTCACCGTATCTGCAGATGCGGAACTGACATTAAGCTGGAAAGCCTGATCCGGTGGTAAAAATTCATCATCGGGAGAGCCTGGTTCGAGCAAGGATGCCAGGCCGGAACGTGTGGTGGGTGCAGATGAAGAGACAGCAGCTTTGCTGTCATTTGAAGCAACAGCGGCCTGTACAGCGGGCAGCTCTATTTTGAGCTCTTTCGTTACTGGTGGATAACAGACTCCTATAGGTTCATTGCAGCCCTGAGAAACCGCTTTAAGGATCACACTCTCGGCATCATTTCCCGCCCGTATTACGGGCAGGCTAACGCTGGCAGATTTTTTATATATATCGACTTCGCCAAAAAACTCATCCTGTATACGTATTGCATCAGGCATGATCGGCTTATCTAGACGACTGCTGCCCTCTCTGAGTTCAAACGAAAATTTATTCTGGTACAGGTAATAACCCGGGGCAATCTTCCAGTTGAGAGTAATCTTGTCAGCAGCTACTACTGGCTCCTGCAGTTCGAAGGCCTTGTCTGGATCAAGTAAATCGTCTTCCTGAGACCACGCCACAACGGCTGGCAGTAACAAAAATGCCAGAAGCAGATACTTCATATATATAGATCTCTTCATTAAATAGTCACTCTGAGTGTTTATTTTCCGGGTCTAATACCCAGTCTATATAATCAGTCAAACCACCAGAAACTGAGACAATGATGATCTCTGGAAGTTCGTAAGGATGAATATCCAGGATATGTTTCTCAAGCAAACTGTAGCTATCAGCAGAGCATTTTATCAGTAACAGCGATTCATTGTCCTGTTGCAGCTTGCCCCTCCAACGATAGAAGGATTTAACCACAGGGATGACATTGATGCAGCTTGCCAGTCCTGACTCAAGTAAATTGAGACAGATGCTATCTGCTTGATCCGGCGGGCAACTGACCTGCACCAGTATGATCTCTCCATTTTTTTGCTCGTCATTTTTATTAAGCATATCGAAATTTTTTGTATCTTTGCTGTGCGGTTCGTCGAACATATTAAGCCATGTTAATTGCAGCAGGATAGTTTATTGTTGTTATCTGATAAGCTATTCTTATCCTGCTTTTTTATTATTTGCAAATATTCTGTGTCATGCCTGAACCTATCGACCCTGTAATTCTCCCCGGTGAGAAAGAATTCTGTTTAAGCCAACCATCGGGAGAAAAGATTCGTGGCCATTTCTACGATACCGGCAATGGTCCGGTTGGCATCTATCTACATGGTTTCCGTTCCCATAGTAACGGTGAAAAAGCACTGCAAATCGCACAGCATGCTATAGCCAGGGAGAGGTCATGGCTACGCTTTGATATACGTGGTCACGGCCTGTCGGATGGAGAGTTGAAAGAACAGCTCATTTCATCAGGATTGTCAGACCTGTTACTTGTATTCGATTCAATCCCTGAACGGCCTTTGATTCTGCATGGCTCCAGTATGGGCTGCTGGATTAGCCTGCTTGGCGCTCTGCGTCGCAAGCAATCTGTAGCTGGCATGATGCTGATCGCACCAGCGTTCAATTTCGTGCAGAATAACCTGTCCACTTTACCTGAGCCGGTCCTGAAACACTGGCAAGCCGAAACCTACATGAGTTTTCCTGATGCCTATGACGGGGAACCATACTCACTGAGATTTGACATTATTGATGATGCTAAGCCGTACGATGTGATTAATTCGGGGATAGAACTCAATATTCCAGTACATATTGTACATGGCGATAATGACCCCATTATACCAATAAGTAATACGGAGAACTTTATACGACATGCAAAGATACCTAAACTCGTATTCGAAAGGATACCAAATGGTGATCATCGATTGACGGATCACATACCTCAAATCAATGATCACATCGACCGCATTTGGCAGGAGATTGACAGATGAGGGGCCTTCCCTTCGCGCTGTTACTATTCATACTGGTGCCAATAATTGAAATCTGGCTAATGATTGATATTGGATCAGTCATTGGGGCAGGCTGGACAGTCCTGGCAATTATTAGCACAGCTATCATCGGTGCCAGCCTTGTTCGCTATCAGGGAATCGGTGTTTATAGCCGATTGAACCAAACTGCTGCACGTGGCGAAATACCGGCAATGGAGATGATAGAAGGACTGACTCTGCTTATCAGTGGTGTACTGCTGCTTACACCCGGTTTCATCACTGATGCCCTGGGTTTTTTGCTACTTATCCCGCCGCTGCGTCGCTGGTTCGCGCTCAATATGCTGAAACGGTTCTTCATCGTCCCAGGCACTCCAGGCAAGCCCGGGCAGGGACCCCATGATCATGATAAAAGTATAGAGATAACAACAATTGAAGGTGAATACCGCCGAATAAATAAGTAACTGAAGTGTCTAGTTCAATGTAGTCTTCAGTGAAGATTAACTCCCCCTTGAAATTCAGTCTGCCAACCTTATTTATCAAGCAACTTGACATGCTTCGGTTCATGCTTATCATTAGCACTCATCCTTGGAGAGTGCTAATTTTGCACTGAAGTATTTAATTTTTCTTAATATTGGAGATTGTAAACGATGAGTATTCGTCCCCTACATGACCGTGTAGTCGTTCGCCGACTGGACGAGGAAAGGACCACATCCGGTGGCATTGTGCTGCCTGATTCAGCAACTGAAAAGCCGATGGAAGGTGAAGTCATCTCTGTTGGCAACGGCAAAATCACTGAAAGCGGCGATGTTCGTCCACTTGATGTCAAGCCCGGTGATAAGGTTTTGTTCGGTAAATATTCCGGCACCGAAGTCAAAGTCGATGGTGAAGAGCTGCTGGTCATGCGTGAAGATGACATCATGGCAGTCGTCGAATAAACGATTACTTAACAAAAGAATATTTAGAGGACAAAAAACATGTCTGCAAAAGAAGTTAAATTTGGTGAAAGTTCACGTGCTCGTATCCTCGCCGGTGTCAATATCCTGGCTGATGCAGTAAAAGTTACCCTTGGCCCAAAGGGCCGCAATGTAGTACTGGACAAGTCGTTCGGTGCACCAACAGTAACGAAAGATGGTGTTTCCGTAGCCAAGGAAATTGAACTGGATGACAAGTTCGAAAACATGGGAGCTCAGATGTTAAAAGAAGTTGCTTCCAAAACATCAGATATTGCTGGCGACGGCACCACAACGGCTACCGTCCTGGCACAGGGACTGGTACGGGAAGGCCTGAAATCAGTAGCCGCCGGCATGAACCCTATGGATCTCAAGCGTGGTATTGATAAAGCTGTTACTGCAGCGACAGCCAAACTGAAAGAGTTGTCTCGTCCATGTTCTGATCATAAAGAAATTGCACAGGTCGGTACCGTTTCTGCAAACTCAGATAGCGCAATCGGTGACATCATCGCACAGTCAATGGAGAAAGTCGGAAAGGAAGGCGTCATCACTGTCGAAGAAGGAAACGCACTGGAAAATGAACTGGATATCGTAGAAGGCATGCAGTTTGATCGTGGTTATCTGTCACCATATTTCGTCAACAACCAGGACAGCATGAGTGCTGAAATGGAGAACCCGCTGATCCTTATCCACGAGAAGAAGATCTCTAATATACGTGAATTGCTACCAGTCCTTGAGGCTGTTGCAAAGGCCAGCCGTCCGCTGATGATTATCGCAGAAGATATCGAGGGTGAGGCCCTTGCCACACTGGTCGTGAACAATATCCGCGGCATCGTCAAGGTTTGTGCTGTCAAGGCGCCTGGATTTGGTGACCGCCGTAAAGCCATGCTGCAAGATATTGCTATTCTTACTGGTGCCCAGGTAATTTCTGAAGAAGTGGGATTGAGCCTGGAATCAACAACTGTTGAGCAGCTTGGCAGCGCTAAACGCATTCAGGTATCAAAAGAAAACACGACCATTATCGATGGTGAAGGCAGTCATGAAGACATCAGTGCCCGTGTTGCTCAAATACGTGCCCAGATCGAGGAAGCGACTTCCGACTATGATAAGGAAAAAATGCAGGAACGCGTAGCAAAACTGGCTGGCGGTGTAGCTGTAATCAAGGTCGGTGCTGCGACAGAAGTCGAAATGAAAGAGAAAAAGGCACGTGTTGAAGATGCACTGCATGCTACTCGCGCTGCAGTAGAAGAGGGTGTGGTACCCGGTGGTGGTACAGCCCTGATTCGTGTAATAGAGGCTGTTGAAAAGGTCAAGGGTGACAACCACGATCAGGATGTTGGTATTGCCATCGTCGTTCGTGCACTGCAGGATCCACTACGCCAGATTGTTGCTAATGCTGGTGAAGAAGGCTCTGTAGTTGTCAACAAGGTGCACGAAGGTAAAGGTAACTTTGGTTACAATGCCGCTACCGGTGAATACGGCGACATGATCGAAATGGGTATCCTCGATCCTACCAAAGTAACTCGCACCGCACTGCAGAATGCAGCATCAATTGCCAGCCTGATGATTACCACTGAAGCCATGGTCGCTGACAAGCCCAGTGAAGATAATGGTGCTGCCGCTATGCCAGACATGGGTGGTATGGGCGGTATGGGTGGTATGGGCGGTATGATGTAAGGCCGCACTTACTATTCCCGTACCTGTAATTTTCAGGTAAAAATAAAAAGCCCCGCCTGCATATGGCGGGGCTTTTTTATGATCTGGGACATATCAAGACTGACAAGTTAAAACGCTGCAGGTGCTGGATGAACTATCGATAATTGTTTTGTTGCCTTGTGGATTTTTATCGTTGGCAAGCCTCTGCGTTAAATCACCCGATGGCTCTGCAGCGCTTACACTTTGAGCCACTAATATGAAGAATAAAGTTGCGAGTGATTTTATTTGGATCGCATTGGCTTTGCTCCACGAGACACAATCCTGATTAATCCAACTGTAGTCTTAATCGATATCTATTGCATCAACAGGTTTTAATGATATTCTGCCACTTGCTTCCTGCTTAATCTTCTATTACAGAATCATAGCACTGTTAATTTTGCTATCAACATAACGCTTACAAGGTCAATACATGATTAATAATAACGGGCTGCTTCTCGGTGGCAATGAAAAAGGCCAGGTAATCATGAATGCGGCCATGGCGAACCGCCATGGCCTCATCGCGGGTGCAACCGGCACGGGCAAAACGGTCACATTGCAGATACTTGCGGAAGGCTTTTCCAGGCTTGGTGTACCGGTATTTATGGCCGATGTCAAAGGCGATCTCTCAGGGCTGTCCAAGCCCGCAAAGCCACACGCTAAAATAGATGAGCGTGTGAACAAGATAAAAATTACAGACTATCAGGCGCGCCAGTATCCGACTGTATTCTGGGATTTATTTGGTGATCAGGGGCATCCCTTCCGAACCACCATCTCTGAACTTGGGCCATTGCTCTTATCTAGCTTGCTGGAGTTGAACGATACCCAGACGGGCATCCTCTATAGCGCCTTTCGTATCGCTGATGATAACGAGTGGCTGGTTCTCGACCTCAAAGACCTGCGATCCATGCTGACATGGATGGGTAACAATGCAAAGGAACTTAAGTCCGAGTATGGCAACCTGTCAAACGCCAGTATTGGAGCAATACAGAGACGCCTGCTGGTACTTGAAGAACAGCGTGCAGAGTATTTTTTTGGCGAACCTGCTGCCGATATTGAAGACTTAATGAAAACTGATTTTTCGGGCAATGGCGTAATCAGTATCATGGATGTGACAAAATTGATATCAAACTCACCAAGGCTCTACGCAACCTTCCTACTATGGTTATTATCTGAGCTGTTTGAAGAATTACCAGAGGTTGGTGATGCCGATCGCCCGAAGCTGGTGTTCTTTTTTGATGAAGCACACCTGCTTTTTGATCAGGCGCCCAGGCCTTTGCTGGATAAAGTAGAACAGGTTGTGCGCCTGATTCGCTCTAAAGGAGTTGGTATCTATTTCATCTCACAAAGTCCCCTGGATATCCCTGAAGACGTGCTCGGTCAACTTGGATTGCGTATTCAACATGCATTACGGGCCTTTACACCGAAAGACCGGAAGGCGATCAAAGCCGTTGCTGATAACTTCAGACCAAATCCGCAACTGGATACCAGACAGGTTATAACTGAACTTGGAATCGGTGAAGCACTAGTCTCAACGCTTGATGCGAAAGGTAGCCCGACGATTGTTGAAAAGGTTCTTATACGTCCGCCAGAATCACAAATGGGCCCCATATCGGCAAATGAGCGAAAAGAGCTGATCAAGCGTTCGCCATTCAATGGCAAATATGATGAAGCTGTCGACAGGGAGTCTGCCTATGAAATGCTAAAAAGGCGTGCGCTAAAAGTTGCACAGGAAGCCGCAAGGGAAAAGGATCAGAAAACGAGCACTTCGAAAAAACGTTCCTCGACTCGTCAGAGCTGGTCTGAGGCCATGATAAAAAGTGCAGCTCGCTCTATAGGTACAAGCCTCGGTAGAGAAGGAGGAAAATTCCTGCGTGGTATTCTGGGATCGTTCCTTCGCACTAAATAATTGAATACTGTTCAATAAATACAGTGATCAGCACTAGTTTTTTATTCCGTAGTGTTGATCAATTGTGTAATTTGTTTGATTACCTGCGATATTTACCGTGCCTCTCCTCAACATGTTCATCAAAGCCGGCTGGCTTCTCTATATTACCCTCATGAATATAGGCAGCAATTTTTTCAGCATCTTCTCGTGCAACTTTAACTGGAGGCATGATGTTGAATCTGCGAATTGCTCCGGGCATTAAACTTTTTCTAGCATCCTGTTTTTCAACCCAGTTTACTATTGCTGATACAAATGCAGCCTTGTCCGGATAAGGCCCGATATAATGCATTCTGACTGCAGCAATGGGTGGCGCAATTCTTTTGCTCATATCCATACCACCTGCGACACCGTGACAGGATGAGCAGTGAGTTTTGTATAATTCTTCACCATCATTTTCGTTGTCGCTTGCAAAGGCGCCGGGCGACAAGAAAATACAGGCTAATAGTAAAAAGAACTGAGAATTTTTCATGGTAGTACTCCGCTAAACCAGTGATGCATTGTGAGAGTATGAGGATATTATGATATTTCTCGTGCGGCGTGTAGCACGATATGCGTCGCTATGCTGCAATGAAGAACCAGTGGATTTTATAGCGCTTGTAGCTGTTACTTTTGGATCAACTTTGCGCGGAAAAACACGCCGGGATGTGTGTCACCATACCTATTCTTCCTGCGTATTCTGTCGCACTTCCAGTCGCGATCGTTTGCTTCATTGAGCATGCGTTTCATCTTACCGTCATCACTTAAGATTAACCAGTGGTCGCCAAAGTCCAGTATCCCTTCTGCGTTCAGTTCATCCAGTCTCTTTATCTGTTGTGGTGGTGTGAATCCATTCCAGGCATAGATTGAAAACTCACCACCCGACGATACTGGTCCCGCGATAATCATGAATCCAGAGCCGTTATTAATAATATCACGGATACCACGGTCGCCCAGATCGAGCTGACTTACCTTCTGTACCTCAAACATGCCCCCTGTCGGCAACAGACTAACTACTAATGCATTTCCAGATGTACCTGTTAACCCGGATAGTGGTGATCTAAAACCCACATGTAATCCTCCATCTGCGCTTGCAGCGAGTCCTTCAATATTGATGCCACCATTTTTTGCAAACCGGTTGCGGGCACCTGCAGTTAATATCTTTTTCTCTGTTAGCGACTTCAGCACTATTTCGGTTATATCCACAGGTTTGGTGACGACCTTTACATCACTAAGGTCAGGGGATGGAATATTGGTTGCAAAAAGCATGTGACGATTCGCTGCATAGTCACCTTTGCTGTCCAGGCTATGAGAGCCAATCCACCAAATGCGATCGCCGGCAACAGTGGCTGCTTCTATGTCCATTTCATCAGAAGTATCTAGCTTCAGCATTGTAGTAAGGTCAATGCTAGCAGTCGGTAATCCCCCTGACATTGCGAATGCGAACAGTGTGTTTTCTTCGTCATACGCCACCAGTATCGTCTCACCCGCGAGCTTAACAGCGGCGGATCCATCACAGATACCCTTGAATATGATTAAATCCCCGCTACTCTGAGCGCTGCTGGTTTTATTTACCGATGTTTCCGTTACAGGCTGCAGGTTATTCGTTTTCTGGGAGATGCTGTTTGACGGAGTGGTTTCTAGCGAGCTCGTACATGCCCCCATAATCACCAGCATGATGGTTATTGAAAATACTGTTGTGGCGCTTGAGCATGGCTGGCCGCTCATATTTCTATTTTTTATGTGCCCGATTGACTAGCACAAGGCCATAAACACACAGATTGATTACTAGGACTGTGATGCCTAGTGAGAGCTGCATTTCTCGAGTTAAGCCTGTGGGGTAGATTATCGGCATAATATAATGATTGATGAATCCTCCAGTATAACCTGCGCTTCCTGCTGCTTCCCGTAAATGATGCTCTATCGGGGTAAGTGGACATATCCAGCCTCTGAACTCTATCAGTGCTCCCCACAACGCACAGGGGATATGAAGAAAAGAAACTTTCCACCACTTCAGAGCTAGAAGCCCACCTAGTACTACAAATACGATGAACGCGAAGTGGACTATAACAAGTAGATCAGCTGCGATTCTAGCAATCATGAGGATATAAAGTCGTTCTCAGTAGTCATGCAAACGTTAGCCTTAAATATGGTTACTCGCTACCAGTTTATTTAATAATGGACAGGGTACAGCTATTCTCACTGGTCAACTATACGCCAATATACGGGTTTATATGGAAGATATGATCACCAGCTTATGATCTGCATAGCAACAGTTTTATGTGGGATGCATGTTTTTTGGATTGTAATTAGCCTACAACGCATTTGTTATCAAATAACATGACTAGTGGGCAGCATCATCTAGTGATTCAAACTTTATCGCTTTGAACAAGAGCCATAAGCAAAGTGAGAGTTCAGCAATGAGGGAGACGACATAAATCGGTGAAATAATTTCTATGTAGTCAGGGAAAAGAAAACGAGTAAAACTTCCTGCCAGATAGACCAATGACGCTGATATCAGCAATACACCCAGAATTTTGGGAATGTAGCCAGAGTTAAAAATTAAATAACCAAGAACAAAACAATGAAGTCCAAAAAACAATAATCCCAGGTCATATCCATAGCTATGCCCATGCAGAAACAATAGCACCAGAGCATGCATTTGATCTGTTTCAATTGCGGCCAGGTAATTAGCGCCACTTAACATTAGTAAAACAAAAAAAAGAAGAAGCAGCGTGGCTGCATAAATTGCGGCATGCATCAGCCTGAACAATAACGCAAGCATCGCCAGGCTCTGATTAACCTGTTTGAGTAAAACATACAGAGCCCATGCCACTAAAACATCAAATGAAAGCATGATTAAATCGCTTGCGATGCCGATGCGGAAAAGCCACTCTGAAGCCAGTATATTATTTGCAGTAGTTAATGCATCTCCCGGCACGATCATTCTGCTACGCACAAAGAATTCAGCAAATATACCGAGTATTATGATTGCGAGATACCCGAAACCAGCGACTGCTGCGACCTTGCGTTGAGATAGATCAGCAATATACATAGTCATGTTTATAAGACCTGTTCCCTGTTGCTGTGCCAGCGAAAATAGTTAACTGTAAATCCTTTTCATACTCATTAAAACTTCTTCGAAACATAATATTCATAATTATTCATATTAAGAAAAGTACATATATTACCTTTATTGCAGAAAGAGCATCATGACCGCCAGTATTGGAGTGTGGAGGAACTATCGTCCACTGCAGCTGCTTGTTATTGATTCCCTGATAAATTCATAGATCCTGCGTATGCCACACCTGAAAGAAAGGCCATCTCACGATGCCATGTTGCCAGATCATCCTTATTGAACTTCTTTAAATCATCATGTCCACATGCGCGAGCCACCACTTGCATTAATGCCACAGAAGCGCTGAAAAAATTATGCAATTGAATTGACGATTTTTCTATATTCAGTTTTTGTCGTAAATCTTCTTTTTGAGTTGCAATTCCTGCTGGGCAGTTATTCGTATTACATATCCTTGCAGCGACACAGCCAATTGCCTGCATAGCACTATTTGCAATGGCTATGCCATCGGCACCAAGTGCCATAGCTTTAACAAAATCAACAGGGACACGCAGACCACCGGTGATTATAAGCGTTACACGACCACTTGCATTCTGATCATCAATGTATCGCCGAGCGCGTGCTAGTGCTGGAATGGTAGGCACACTGATATGGTTCCTGAACATTTCGGGGGCAGCACCGGTGCCGCCGCCGCGACCGTCTAATATGATGTAATCAGCACTCGCATCAAGCGCAAATTGAATGTCTTTTTCGATATGGTTTGCGCTGAGCTTAAAGCCAATGGGGATGCCGCCAGTTATCTCTCTAACACGGTCTGCAAAACGTTTAAAATCTGAGACAGAGGAAAGATCCTTAAATGTGGGTGGAGATATAGCTGGCTGGCCTTCTGGTATGCCCCTGACTTTAGATATTTTACCTTTGTTTTTATTACCAGGAAGATGTCCGCCAGTACCCGTTTTTGCACCTTGGCCACCTTTAAAGTGGAAGGCCTGTACATTTTCTAATAACTCTTCTTTGTAGCCAAATCCGGCACTGGCGAATTCATAAAAATATCGGCTGTTTGCCTGTTGCTCCTCGGGCAGCATTCCGCCTTCACCTGAACAAATACCTGTTCCCGCAAGTTCCGCGCCTTTGGCTAAAGATATTTTTGCTTCTTCAGACAAGGCACCAAAACTCATATCAGATACAAACAACGGAATTTTTAATGTCAATGGCCTTTTAGCTTCTGGTCCAATCACTAGCTCGGTAGCAACAGCATGGTCTTCCATCAGTGGCTTGGTAGCCATTTGAGCTGCCATTATCTGCAGCTCATCCCAATGAGGAAGCTCATGACGTGGAACGCCCATAGAAGTCATTGGGCCGTGGTGTCCAGATTTTGACAATCCTTCGCGAGCAAGCTGGTGGATAAAAGTTACTGTCGGTTCTTCTAGAGTCGCTACGGCGACCGGTAATTCTGTAGGTCCTGTTTTAATACCAGGGCCTTCTTTGCCAACTTGATCGTCACTAAACTGGTTGTGTGTACCGTCACAGAAAGGTGCATTAGCCGTATGCTTGCAGGCGCACAAATAGGCTTCTTCATCGTGATCGGAAACAATTACTCTAGGAGTGAATGATGTACCTACATGGGAGCCATCGCAGAAAGGCTGGCTATTTGATTTTCCACAGGTGCAAAAATGATATTCCTGCCCTTTACTAAGACAAACCTTGACAGGTTTATTATCTGCAATGATTGGGTTTTTCAAAATGGCAATCTCCTATTTCAGTACACAAGTTGCATTAAAATGATTGTAACTACAGACGATTTATATTTTCTACTAAAAGCTAAAAAATTACATTGTTAAACTTGACCTTGGCCTCGCCCAGCGCAGTTTCCTTATATTTTTCGGACATCTCCAGTCCGGTAGTTTCCTACGTACTCTTCCACCCGCATAGCAAAATCTTTCGCAGCGACCACAGGGCACAGGGTATCAGGACTGGATGGCCCAATTTCAGTGTTAAAAGATCGAGCGCACTTATAAACATTGACAGTCCCATTGCACAGTCATATTTTTGCTCAGCTATGATTTCATCACTGCTGCTGTAGTTAAGATAAAATCACGCACAGCTACAGCTGTCTTCTGCTTTCAATTATTGCACCAGTAATGGCAGCTGCTTGTCCGTCATCGCCATAAAACCAGCTGGAAAAAGGATGCATTATCTAAACTTTCTTCAAGTAAACTTGAAGAGTGTTTATGCATAGATAATATTCTATGAGAAAAATCAAAATAATAATTATTATTATTTATATGAAATATTTATGTAATAATAACAGAGCATTTTACTAGGTTATTATTATTTTTTATAATCGGTTATTGAAAAAATACTCTCTTTATAGCGGACAAGGATGGAAAAAATGTTTAATAACAATCAAATGGAATCATACAGCAGGCAGTCGCCAGAGCGTATAAAAACAGCATCCTCTTTGTCGTCCGAGAAAATGAAAAATGTCACGCGGATCGAATGTCTTCAACAATCTGCCAGCTACCTTGATGCAGTTCTGAGTCAGCATTAGCTCACCTGACGAAATATAAACGACTGATTTATGCGAAGTGAGGATATTTTGATTATTGGCAATCGAGCACCTAAACACAATATTTTATTAGCTATAAGACTTGCTCATTGACTCAGCAAAACGACAATAGAGGAGACAACACAATGCCAGATAGATGGTTACAGATAAAAGGCGACCCGTCGGTCAGGGCTTTCCTGTTTCAGCAGTCACGCGTTGAAAGTCTGTTCGATAATCATATTGATCGTATACATGGAATTGTCTATTCACTGCTTACTCAGAAAGGTGCTTTCCATGTCAAAGTGCATTACTCATCCAGCCAGTTAACCTGCTGGTTTGCAGATGATGCATACAGATACCGTGTTTTCGTCAAAGAGGAAGTGTTGCATCGCGAGTTCCTTGACCAGTTTCGTGATTGCAGGATTGACCATCTGCAGCCGCTAATCGATGCAGATAATACACAGGCCATCCTGAACGAGTTCAGACGCCTGCGCACGACCGATCAGACGATCTATCTGCGTAATGGATCCATCAATTGCGTCAACGGTCTGATAGGTATGACATTCTCCTGTGATGGTGCACACTATATCGATCACAAGACATTCTTCGAAAAGCTCGAAACCTTTGCAACAGCTGATATTGACGGGCACATTGCAGTGAGTGCTTAACAAAGACTGGACTTCCCGCTCTAATAGAGGTGCATGCTATGTTATTTAAATTATTAGACAAATTAAACAATAATACATTTTCGTTATTCAAATGGATATTAACGGGCCTGTCCGGATTATTGACGACAGGCCTTATCCTTATGCTTGAGATTTAATTATGTTGAATGGTGTCTTATCAGCTTGAATATTTCATGCTTCCGCATCGCTATACTCATATCAGTTAGCTTGCTGGCGTCCTGTGCGAGCAATTCGCACTATGACCCGACAAAGGCCCATCACACGAAATCAGGTTTCAAAAATATATATTATGAGGATGACAAGGGATTATGGGATTTCTTGCAGTGGCGCTGGCAAAAGCAGTCAAAGAATATAGCCGGTGTAGATGATTACAGCTTTGAAATTGACAAAACTCATCATCAATTCCTTAAAAGCAACATAGAAATGCAGACCCTGACTTGGATTGGCCATGCGACATTTCTAATCCAGTTTTCCGGTCTCAATATATTGACCGATCCGCAATTTTCTGAGCGCGCCTCACCAGTGAACTGGGCCGGCCCGCAACGAGTCGTCCCGCCAGGGATAGAAGTCAAAGATCTGCCAGAAATAGATGTAGTCATTATTTCACATGACCACTATGATTCTCTGGATAGTGCATCGGTTATTGCATTGTCAAAACATAATCGACAGCGACATTTAACATTCATTGTCCCTCTGGGGATGAAAGCCTGGTTTGATGATCTGGATCTTGATTCTATACGAGTCGTAGAACTTGACTGGGCACAAAGTCATAAAATCAATGGTGTGACATTCACCGCTGAACCTAGCCAACACTGGAGCAAGCGTGGTCTGTTCGATACCTATCAGCGCCTATGGGCTTCATGGGTTATCGAAGGAAATGACAATAGAATCTTTTTTGCAGGTGACACCGGTTATGCAAAACATTTTAAGGAGATCGGTGACAAATATGGTTTATTCGATCTGGCACTATTACCCATCGGTGCCTATGAGCCACGATGGTTTATGAAATCTCATCACGTCAATCCTGAAGAAGCAGTAAAAATACACCTCGATATCAGATCCAGACATTCAGTGGCCATGCACTGGGGGACGTTTATTCTGACCGATGAACCCCTCGATGAACCCCCTGGCAAACTTGCCGAAGCACTAAATAAACACAGAATTGATGAATCTGATTTTGAAGTATACCAACATGGCGAAACACGGTTTCTGGACACTCTGTTCGCACAGTCTAAATATTGACTAGACTGACAGACTCTATTAGTTTTTACCTTATTTCTTGTAGGGATATCGAGTGTGTCCTAAACGAATTACCAGGATAGCAATGGCGAGTATCAGGGCTGCACCGGCAACACCCAGCATACGCCAGGTATCGATATTTTTCATATCCAGAATCAGGTATCGTGCCAGTGCCACGATAGCAATATACAGTGGTATTCTGACCGATGCTTATAATATTATTCATAATTAATGACCCATTGAACATTACAGTTCATGATATACACAGCCAGTCCGACAGCAACTCCTCGGGTGGTAGCTTGCGGACTAAATAGATGAATAATCTTAATCATGATCCCTGGCAAGCTTGCTTTTCTTTTTCCATTTGTACATTTGTGCATCGCCATCATCGAGCAACGACTCAATTGATTGATGTTTATCAGGTTCAAAGTCAACAATGCCATAAGAAAATGAAATATCATATCCTTTTCCTGATTCCTGATTGTAGTGTTCAAGTGCACGATGGAATCTGGAAAATATTTTTTCTGCAGCAACCTTAGTGATATTGACAAACAAAATGGCAAATTCATCTCCGCCTAAACGTGCAAACAGATCGGCGTCCCGGCATACATCCTTGATTTGATCAGCAAATACCATTAACACTTTGTCACCTTCCGCATGTCCATACCTGTCATTGATTTCCTTAAAATTATCCAGGTCAAGGAACGCCAGTGATGCCGGGATCCCTTGCCTGATACAGATATTTAAGCTGTGCCTGGCGAGCAACACAAAACCTCTCCTGTTATAGGTATTGGTAAGATCATCCTGCGTGGCCAACTGCACTGCTGCAAGTTCACGTTCTGCTGTAGTCGCAAGATCTTTTAATGCCTGCATATCATCACTATCAAAGTGTCTTGGTTTATCGTCAATAATACAAAGTGTGCCGATTCTACTGCCGTCGACGAACATTAGTGGGCAACCGGCGTAAAAACGAATGTGGGGTTCATTGATAACCATTGGATTATCAGCAAAACGTTCATCTTTAGTTGCATCAGGAATAATGAAAATCTGATCACCAAGAATTGCATGGCCACAAAATGAAATATCTCTTGGTGTTTGACTAACATTGAAACCGATACACGACTTGAACCACTGTCGGTCTTCATCAACAAGGCTGACCAGAGCGATAGGGACATCGAAGATACGCTTTGCCATACGAGTAATTCGATCAAAACGTTCTTCTGGGCCGGTATCCAGAATATTCAGGGCCCTGAGAGTTCTGAGGCGCTGCTCCTCGTCTTTTGCTTTCTCAGGTTTGTTCATTTCAGCATATTCTGGTTGATAGCAAATATTGATTTAAACGATATGCATTATTAGCATGAATGCAGCTGATTGTAATTACCATCATGCCATGACTATGTTCATGTAATAGTCGCTTTTATTATCGGTATTACAATTGACAGAGTAAAGTTACCAAAGCGACTCACTAACGTGAAGTTAACCAGCTAATATTATACTGGTCGTAGAACTGTTTGTTAATCCAGGCCAGATTGATTGTTATACAGTTTATTGACGAAATCGCTCAATACCAGCACAGCCAGACCAGTTTTTATCATCTTTTGTCTACTGGCTACTATTATCTCCCTGCATCAGGTTTAGTCTTTCTCTGCCCACTCACGAATTTTACGCTTCAGTTTTTTCTCTACTTTTTCGCAAATCTCGTCCCAGTCTTTGCCAGTGTCAGTGCTTTCTTCGTCATCAGCCCATTCTTTTAATTTATGCATTACTTTTATTTCAACTTTATCGCCAATCTCATCCCATTCCTGTTGACGTTTTTTTTCCGCAGCAGATTTACAAGTTACGTGAGAACTGCCGCTCCAGATAGATATTACGCCTAATAAGAAACCAAAATCGTACCAGCCACCTGTATTGTTTAATTCATATACACTGACATTTTCATTGAATATATGGATTATTAAACTAATAACCGCAATCATTCCATGCCAGAGACCGTACCAGAATCCAGCTGGATTATCTTGCGTGAATTGAGGATCACCTGCTGTACAGGAAGTTAGCAGGAGGACAAAAAGTATTAAAATGAGTGGCTTATACAATCGAAAATACTGTAAACACATTGTCGACTCCTATATATTGACCTACCAAAATGACAAACTTTCAAGGTGACGATTTGGTACTGTGTCAATCTGAAGTTTCTCAGTTTAGTATGTTTAAAAATCGTACTACTACACCAAAGGCAAAAGCAAATATCATCCCAGAAGTTGTAAATGAATACAGAGAACCCTCAACTAAATCATCGTCAACCTGGATCAAGGGGAACTCCATTTAACTAGTATTTATGGCAAAAGACCGCCGTACCGGGCATAAATACAGTGAAGCTTAATTGCATCCAATATACACATAGAGCCCAGCTGGCTCATTTGAGCAGTGCAGTCCGCGGCGAGCGTTAGCTTGTAGAATGTATTCAAAGTTCTTAGCCGCTTTCATTGCAGACAAAAGCGTGCAGTAACTGGTAGCGAAGTGACAATTTCCGGTCAGCTTGACTGGTTTGTTATAAGGCCCACTTCATCAGTTATTATCTCCGCACAAGCCAATGGGTTTGTTTGAAGAATACAATGTGTGCCTTGTACTCGAAATATATTCAGGTTTTTACACATTTTCTTAAATATCTCCACGCTTGAATCTGGAACCAGCTTATCATTGCTCGCCTGTATATATATTGCATTTACATCACAAGATTTCTGAATTACGGAAAGTTTCCCTATTGCTTTTAGCCGGTACGACAGTACACTTGGCGATACTTTTCTAACAGACTGCCTGAATAAGTTAATTAGTTGTTCGTCTGCAGATGAACCCAGAAAGAAATATTTTACAACAAAATTCGGCATTGGCAGTGCGAAAATAAGTTTCATCGGAAGAAACCTGGTCAAATTGAGGACTTGACGCCGTGGATTTTCGAGAAAGCTTGCTGTAAATATTACTGATTTAATGGTCTTTGGTTTACGTAATGCTATTTCATATGCAATAGGCCCAGAAAAAGATTCTGCAACCAGGATAAAATCTTCGTTGGGAAGTTGCTTCATAACAAATTCCACTAAGCCCCGGTAACTCACTTTATAAACAGTGGGATACGAGATTACCTTGATATCTATGTCTTTTGACAGAATATCAGTTAAAGGTTTAAATAATATCCCTGTCCCGTCCAACCCTGGTAACAAAACAACTTTCATCATTGCACTATCACTGTAAACGTATAATACTTTACATCACCGGGTAACAGGTGCAAGGCACAAGCGGTACTGTTGACGCAGTAGGTTGAGGCGATTGTCATGTTTATATTTAGCCTGGCATCTGGACTAACTCTGACACCTCAAGTGAACCGTTAATTTCAAGAAACGGGCAAGTTTTTGCGATCTCTAGTGCCGCCTCCATCGAATTAGCTTTAATTATAGTATAACCAGACATCGATGTTGTGCCTCCAGTGGTAACAGCCCCGTCAGAATTTACTGTTCTCGTATCCTTAAGTGGATTAGCAGGGCTCACTACCGAGTCGCCCAGCGAAGATAACCATTCTTTATATTTGGCGAAGTGTTGCTTACCTTCCTCTGGGCTAGATGGCTGATCGCCGCCCAGGTAAGAAATAAAGTATTGGGCCATATGTGTATCTCCTTTTTTAAAAATCAAATTCTAATATGCTGCAATAAAAACATTTAAATTTAGACATGGGCCAAGAGGCGCAGTAACTTCGATCGTCCCACACCAGGAATATGTTAGCCGCTAAATGTTTTAACCTCATGAAAACAACTTGCACGCCATGACGTCTTGTATGCAGTGGCCTCATACCAATGGTGTGCACTTGATATCAGACCAGCAATAAATCTACTAATAGTCACAGCACCATGAGTTTCTTCGTATGAGCAGGATTTACGATATTCATAATGTAAACTCACCCGGCCCATTTGAAAACATGACGTTTAAGCTCAGTTGCATAGCGCCCTACATGAGCTACTTGCTATCTATGCAACCATCACCTGCCGAAGGTAACGGAACATTACGGTGTAGGTATTGTTCTAATAAATTTTCCTTCTTTATCAAAAATCACTCACATGGCAGACGTTGTAAAAGTCAATACTCCGTAATAACTGATAGAAGCGCTTGTTCTTACCAAAATAGAATAGCCGTTGTCTCGTATATGAATATCGATTAAGCAAGGATTCTGTTTGCTATAATTACTATGATGTGCTGCTATTTTTGTGATTTCTTGACGCATCTCTGATGCAAAAACACTTGCTGACATAAAGAAGATCAATAACAGAAGATATTTCATGGTTAATTTTCTAGAACATAACGTTTCAGCGCAGTAGATGCATGCTTGATTGCCTAAGTAGTATACGATTTTACCAAAGATACATGCTCGACTTTTTGTTTAATATCTGCAATTCAAAACTGTCTGAGCAAGCAGTTTTGGTCGCTCCATAACATATATGCAGCGGTAGTAGATGTTCCTCTCTGGGATGGCAAAAACGAGCGGAAGGAGCATCTGCCCAGTGGATGAGTCTTTGCGTTCTTTCCTCCTCACTTATTTCCGTGCTAGAACAGGTATCCAGTAGCCAGGTCTCGAATTCTTCATTCATTGCTTTTGTCTCGCTGGTTTCAGGGGCAAAAAATGCTTTCATATTATGAAAAGAAAAGCCCGAACCAATAATAAGTAAATCTTCATAGTTCAAATCATGAAGTGCCTGACCAATTTCTATGTGCTGGGCGGAATTAAGGTTGTTCAAAAGAGACAGCTGAACACATGGAATATCAGCATCCGGGTACATTAGTTTCAAAGGTACAAACAAGCCGTGATCGAAGCCACGTTGTTCGTCGAGCTTAGCTTGAATTCCAGACCTTTTAAATATCTGGGCAATCTGCTTAGCCAGCACTGGCTCTCCCGGGCAAGAATACTCGATGTTGTAGGATTCTTCCGGGAAGCCGTAATAGTCGTAGATCAGCGATGGCAACGCACCTGACGTAATGGTGGGTATTTTTTCCTCCCAATGCGCACTTATCACAATAATAGCCGCTGGTTTTTTAATAGAAGCGGCAATATCCTTCAAACACGCAACCATCTCCTTATGACTCTCATCTCCAAGAAGTGGCAGAGGGCCTCCACCATGAGACAAGTACAATGTACGAGCCTTATTTTTCATGAAAACACACCTTATTAGTTTTATAAGCTGGCTATGCTAGATATTTCGTGAATCATATGCCCAGTGCAGTAAAGCTTGTCTTTGTTTTCTGCGACAACTGTAATCGTATGGTTCACAGTATTTCTTGATAGCTCCTATATGCCGCCTAAATGCAGACCAGCGTTTGATTTGACGTAAATCTTCACTCTCGGTTCGACGACCCATGTAGTACCGGCAATACCATTGGAACCAACCGCGGGGATCTTGCGGATTAATCCAGCCTTTTTTTATCCATTCACTTAATGGCTGAGAAGCATCGACAGAGAAAAAGTTCAGAGATATATCTTTTCTCTCTGGACTTAGCTTTGCATGGGTAAACCAATCACTGGGGAATTCGTCTTTACAATCGTTTAAGTATTTCCCGCCAAATACACCAAGTTCTAACATTTCCTTGGGAGTTAATTCAGGTTTAAAGTCGATGTGAAAATTTTCTCCCATAGGTTCTTCTAAAATATAGAAATAGTTTTTTTGCATCTTATCATTGACGATTATCTGTCTCATACATGACTCCAATCAAAGCATGGATATCTACAACTAATATTTGTTTGATATTGATGAAAGGATTATATGAAAAAAACTAAGCATTAGGGGCACGCGATATTTCACACCTCTCAGTGAGCGATGGCGAACCTCTCAATGCGCATATTAAATTTCGATTATTTGCCAGCATGTTTTCCCTTTAAGCGTTCAACATGAACGATAAGAGTATCGACCGTTTCCTTTAACAAATCGAGCTCATCGACGGTAAGGTCATTTAACTGCTCTAGGTTATACTCTATCGTATCAATAATTTTCTTATGGGGTCGCTGCATTGGTCTCATAAAATAAGTTGTAACAGTAGCGACGATAGTTCCAAAGAATAAAACTGAACCAAGCACAATCCACAGACCACCAATTAACTGAGCAATGCCAGAAACCGGAGCATCAGCGATTCCCGCAGTAGAAAATGCGGCTACCCCCCAATATAATGCTTCTCCATATGAATCGATAGAGCTTCCTTCAATACTGTTCTCAGACAGGTATATTCCGGCAGAAAACATGAACCAGAGAACGATTAAAATTACTACCATTTTTATAAATGGAGTGTGAACAATTACATCCTTAATAAACCTCTTGAATCGCGCGCGCTGCTTTATAGTAATCATCGTCTCGTCAACTCAGATAAAAAAATATAAATAGTATTTGATGTAGATATAAATTCTCCTGCCACAGGTATCTAACAAGCAAGCTATGCGTCGTGAATTAGGCGTAGCATGGTTTGTGCCCGGACGAAGGCTTTGTTAGTTTCTAATAACTTCATAGATCCCTGGATAATGTGGAATATCATCGGGTAAGTTTTTTGCAATTTCGACAAGCTCTGGATTTTCCAGTGCCGCCTGAAATGCATCAGGTGACTCCCATTCTGCAATATTAACTAAATGAAACTTAGCATCAGGATTTATTGCCTTATGTAACTTAGTGGAAATATAGCCAGGCTGCTTACGAAAATATTCTGCAAAAGATTGCCACATAGACAATGCTTCATCTTCTCTCCCTTGTGGTACTTCAAATGGATTTATGACAGTGATACTTTTCATCCTAATCTCCCTTTATATGTTATCAACAACGACTCACTCAATTTTTCCTGGGCTTGAATATGCAGTAAGTTCATCTCCTGGACTCAAAGATAACCGCCATCTTTAATCATTTAGGGTATCACCCATTATTAACATCTGGTACCGATATGTTTTCTATCTCAATAGCTGCGGCTGTAGCTAAGTATGTCAATCCTGACTCATACCATTTACTGAATATTCAGATCTGTCTACCTCTTCTCTTTGTCCAATCATATTTTCAGAGTTTTTTCCTTTATCCATTTATCTAACCAATAATTCTTCAGAAGAGAATCTACCTTCTAACATCACTGGCACAGCGGATATGTACAGCGAGAGTAGTTAGCATGGACAGGTGCAATGATGATAAATAGAAAAGCTAAACATAAAAGCACAATAAGACTGGCAACGAAAAACAAAAATTTTCTAAGAGGGTTCATATACGTAAAGCAGAATTTTTAAGGTCAGCGACGGCTAAAACGCAAAGCAGCTTTGACGACTGCTGCAGCGTCATGTTAGCTACTAACTGCAGCACCTTTATTTAAGAGGAAAATGGCCACGCCTCCCAATATCGCGAAAGATGCAAGCATTAGCCGTATCGTAACAGGTTCGTTCAGAAAAACGATTCCTCCTGCGGCTGCCAATACGGGTACGCTGAGTTGCACGGTAGCGGCGCTGGTAGCCCTCAAATGCGCCAGTGCTGTATACCATACTGCGTAGCCCATGCCGGACGCTATGGCGCCAGACGCCACCGCATAACAAATACCAGCAATATCGGCATTTGCACTACTTTGCAGCACAGCGCTGAGGAGCACTGCCATGGCAGCTGCACGAATGAAATTCCCCGCAGTTTGCTGAGTAGGGTCCCCACTGCCACGACCGCGTAAGGAATATATGCCCCATGCAACACCCGCCCCGAGCATCAATGTTGCTCCGAATAGCGGTGGCGCCTCCAGGCCAGGCAGCAGCAGGCCGATGAGGCCAGATAAAGCAAGAATGATTCCTATCATCTGCCGCATGTTTAAGCGTTCACCAGAAAACAAGCCATACCCGATCATTGTGGCCTGGACAGCCCCGAACAACAATAATGCCCCTGTTGCAGCGGATAGGCTGATGTAGGCAAATGAAAACCCTGCGGCGTAGGCAAAAAGAGCCAGCGCCGACAGCCAATTTCCACCGATTACCAGAGCTTTGTTACGCAACCAGACCAATAAGAAGAGGGTAATCGCACCTGATGCTAGACGAATTGTCGTAAAACTCGCGGCATCAATTTCCGTCGCTGAAAGTGCAATTCTGCACAACAGGGAATTTCCGGCAAATGCGATCATTGCAATTAATGTGACGACGGACAGGTGTATTGTTGACATTAACTCAGATCACAAAGGATTAGGTCACATTGAAATTGGTGCCCGACAATGCAAAGAACTGGTTGATGCAGCATAGTACGACGTGGTTTTGGCCATCCATCTTTGTACTCATATAGATATAGTTCGATATATTCTTCATCTGAACTGCAATTTTTATTACCAGTCGACCGGTATATGGCAATAAATGATGCAGCTTTGTTCAATAGCCGTGTCTCGTCATGTGCCGATTCGTACTCTTTTAGTATATTGTGGTGCCTATACATTCATATATGCAGATAACATTTGTGTTACAGGTGCGGCCTGCTTGATGAACTTATCAGGCCTAAAAAGTTACAACTTTGTCTGAATCGCTAATAAGCTGGTATAAATCCTCCATAGTAGATATAGGGCATAATGGTGAGCCTTCAGATTGCCTAATCTTAAGACATGTTCCACTAGCTAGTATTTCACCACCAGCATCAATAAATGCCCTCATCCCTTTAATTATATGAAACCTTTCTGTGTCCAGTGACTCACTTTCAACACCTTTAGCTAATAGAAATATTTTCACAATATCTTCTCTTCTAGAAGAGAATACGCCTAACCGAAAAGCGTTCCATACTGTTTCTGGATCATTTGAGTAAATCACTATTCAAAGTTTCATCTATATATCTTTTCTTCTGACATTAAGGTCTAGTGTCTGATGCAAGCGGCGGATTTGCCTCTATGCCTGGTTGATTTGTTATATGTAGACTAAATGGATATGTTGCCCGCATAGAACAGGAAAACCTCACAGCGCTCTAATCTATTAAAGTGCAGGGGGGTGTTAACATTACTAATCAATTATTATGAACGACTGAGCCAATCGCGGTTATTTAATATTTGCGCAATTTATTCTGTTGTTGCTGCTCCCTTATCCAGCGTAAATATTGTTCGTGACGTTCATAACCCTTATCGAGTACATATTGCATGGACAATAGCATACGATCTCTTCCGGTTTCGGAATCCAGACGATGCACTTCCCTGCCCTGCGTGTCGAAGAATACTACGGAGATATCATAGGATAACTGCAGCTCATTGACCCATTGCCTGGGCGTCACTGTTCTACCATCGGCGAGGACGATTTTACTGGTGTTGTCTGTACGATCCAGAAGTATGGCATCATGCGTCGTGATGGAGCGACTGACTTTATCATCACTCAGCACGCGTTTATGGAAACGAAGACAGGCAACACATCCTGGCTCATCGAAAATTACAAGTAGTGGTCGTACGGCATTTCCCCGGGAACGTTGCAGATCATATGGCGGAGCAGTGAAAAAATCATACTGGTAGTTTACTGGCTGTAGTTGTGCCATCCTGCCAGTGGTACTGCTGAGCAGGTACTCGCTAAGCTTGATCTTTTCATAATGTCCACCATCGATATAATCAAGTACCCGGTTAAATTTCTCCGGCGGATAAAATCCGACAATCTTAACCAGTTTCTCGTTCTCGATGCCATAGAAAATCAGGGTCGGGGTCACGCGCGCTTTTGAAGTCTCCGCAAAATTTCGGATTGTGGTGACATTGCCGTGGATATCGGTAACCTCAGTATCATTGAAGATATCGAGGGCGATGACATCATACTTTTCCTGTATCCGATTCATTGTTGCAGGGTCACTCATTGTTGTCGATACAAACGCCTCGCAATGGCTGCAGTGCTTGAAGCTAAAAAATACTATGATTCCTCGCTTGCCAGCCTTGCGTGCATCCTCCAGGTCATCACGCAGGTCCAGGAAGCTCTGCTTGAACCAGGCGGGATAGACAATATCAGCCCGGCCGTGTCCGCCAATCTGGTAACTGTCCATGGTGTCAGCCTGAACTTGCAGTGCAGACACCATAAATAAAATCACCAGTACAGGATTAACTAGCATTCTGACCTTCATAAGGAGCCCTTCTTGTTGTATGCCCAACCTAACGTCGTAATTGACCGGCTTGCTTACCGTAGCAAAGCGGTGGCAAGCCGCCAGGTCCGAGTTAAATTATATTTTCAGGCTGTTATGCCTGTTTAATAAGCCTGACAACGAATAGCAGTAAGACAGCCCCGGCAGTTGCTGTAATGATAGAACCAATTAACCCTCCCGCAGTAATCCCAAGTAAGCTAAAAACATGGCCTCCAACTACTGCGCCTATAATGCCGATAACGATATTACCGAGCAGGCCAAAGCCTCCTCCCTTCATTAAAGTTCCAGCCAACCAGCCTGCTACAGCACCGATTGCCAAAAAAATCACCAATCCTGTTATATCCATAGTTTCACCTCTGTTGTTGTTAAAAATATGTGCAGATTTTCTGCATCCTAACGTTTAAGGCCACAGGCAAACAATCCTCGCAACGCGTGGTTTGTCCTGTACAGTAACATTATCAGGTACTAATACAATACAGTGGATTACTGTTCTTTGTCTCATTTGGTACTTCTTGTATGGCATCCCAATGCTCAGTGATCTTTGCTCAATGATCTTTCCATCTTCGTTGAATCGAAAGAAGTCCATCATTACAGATTCTTCATTACCTGACCAAGTCTGATAGGTATGTCAGGCGACCATGTCTTCCTCGGTAACCGTCCCTTCAAATTTAATCTCTTTGACAGGTTATCTCGTCGCGACAACTAAGCGAAATAAACAATGCATCCCAGCTTGTTGTCCGCCACTAGCAGTTCGTTCGCATGCATTCGCTCCAATGGACTGATTAGTGTCTGCTAAGCGCCTGATCAGAAACCTTCAAGTACAATCTTGCCGCGTGCGCTGCCACTTTCGATCCGGGCGTGCACCGCGCGCAGAGTTGCGGCATTTATCCTGCCGGCGACTTCTGTAACGGTGGAATGGATGCGACCGGTATCGACCAGTGTTGATACTTCATTCAACAGCTTACCCTGTTCCGCCATATCCGGTGTGCCAAAGAGTGAACGAGTGAACATCAGCTCCCAATGAAGTGATACAGCTTTTAGTTTGAATGGCTTTGCGTTCAGTTGTTCCGGGTCATCTATCAGGCCAAAACGGCCCTGCGGTGCAATCAGTTCGACGATATCAGCCAAATGTTGGCCGGTCTGAGTGGTTGAGAACACAAAACCGGGACTGCCGAGACCCAGAGCCTCAACCTGAGGTTGTAAAGACTGGCGATGGTCAATCACGTGATGGGCACCGCATTCTCTTACCCAATCCTGCGTTTCAAGGCGCGAGGCTGTGGTGATCACTGTCAGATCGGTCAATGCCCGCAAAAGCTGTATGGTGATTGAACCGACGCCGCCAGCACCACCAATGACCAAAATAGTATTTCCTCCCTGCGGGGTCGGGCGTCTGATATTGAGCCGGTCGAACAGCATTTCCCAGGCGGTGATCGCAGTAAGCGGAAGTGCTGCGGCCTCTGCATCACTGAGGCTGGCAGGTTTGCGGCCAACAATGCGTTCATCAACCAGGTGGTATTCACTATTGGTGCCGGGACGAGCGATGGAGCCGGCATAAAAAACCGAATCACCTGGTTTGAAATTCCGCACCTCAGGCCCGATTGCCTCGACGACACCGGCGGCGTCAAATCCGAGCACCCGCCAGTCGTCTCCTTCGGGTGCTGCGCTTAGACGCAATTTTGTGTCCACCGGATTTACCGACACAGCGTTGATTTTGACGAGCAGATCATGTCCTTGTGCTTCGGGTTTTTCCAGCTTGATGTCCTGCAACGCATCCTCACGATCAATTGGACCTGGGGTTCTATAGGCAACGGCTTTCATTTCAGTCTCCTGCTGTGCTGAGTTGGAAAATAGCTATTATGCAGTTCATGTTACGACGCATCGTTGAAAAATATTTTTGTTGTGGCACGAGCGCCGAATGTTTAAGACCAGCAGCGTGTCTGCGTCCGCCCGCGCCAACATCTTATGTATTGTCTGCGTTAAATAATACGCTGAGTCGTTTACTCAGGGTTTCTAATCATATTCACTTGAAACAACAATATTGACATTACTATCCAAATCAATTGAAACATTAAAATTAATTGGATGACAACACACCTGACAATCTTCAATATAGTTTTGTTGATGAACTGAGCAATCAATTAAGATATTAATTCTTTCTCCACAATATGGGCATGTAATCACTCGCTCTAACAATTCGTTCATAACCAGGTTGATACAGTGTATTGTTTGCGTAATGCCTAATGATTAAGCTAAAGGGCGCGGCGCTTTTCCGTACCCATGCTTATGTGTATTGTTATGTAGTAATCCACTACTAAATAGCAATAGTGGCCTTTTCCTCTTCTGCTATATGAATCATATGAGGATCTCTGATTGATTGGTATTTGTCACCGGTCCCTTATTATGATCTTGCTTCAGCACAGGCGCATAAGCCCATGTTCCTCGTATAGGCGTTGCACCGTATTGCCCTGCATAAACGTAACGAAATGTTCACCCCATTTGCCACCGTCGGCGACGAGCCCGATATGGTAGCGGGTAGTGGGGTTGGTGGAGGAGGGCTGCCCAGATAGCACTCCCCCAATATCAACAAGATCAAAAATATCGGGGAAGATTCTGGTATAGCGGAGCGCCAGGTGATAGTAGATCATGGCTGCGTCAGCATAACCCGCGCCGATCAGTTCCGGTACCTCCCGGTGGTGGATGATTTGCGAATGTACGGTCTTCGGGCCTGCTGTGGACAGTTTCGCCACTATTGCTTTTTCGTCGGCGCCGGCCTCCTGTGCCAGGTTCCTGGCTGCTTCCTGATAAACCAGGTAGCTGGCCTTCTCTGTCGCCGGGTTAGAGCACGCCACAGTGACATCATCCGACAGCAGGTCCTCTACAGAGTTGATGCCCTTCGGGTTTCCTTTGCGCACCAGGATGACATTGCCACGACTTTCGGCAAACGGCACGTGCCTGGTCATCAAGCCAGCGTCGACCAGACCATCCAGAATGTTGCCAGGGCCGATAAACACATCAGGCTTGCGGCTGATGCGCAGGTTACCTATAACCAGTCCGTCACCCTTTAATGCATCCACCAGTGGCATCGGTGGAGTAGTGGTATAGAATACGTCTCCCACGTCCGGGTTGGCGGCAAGGTAGGCACGCACGGATGCTTCCAGCGCCATATGGTGGTTGCCATCGGAAAACAGAGCCAGGCCGGCCGTCGCAGGATCGCCGTGGAAGTCCAACACAAGGTTGCTGCCGGGTGCAGCAAAGGTGCGCACAGCATCGCCCGGATATAGTGCGGCTTCCGGTGGCCAGGGCAGTGGGTTGTTCAATCGAGTCATCAGCTTGCCTCAAGCCGCGCCCAGTTCAAGAAGGCGGCGCAAATGCTCGGGCCGCACAATATGGATGTGATGGTTCAGCATACGAACCGTTCCCTGTTTACGAAGGTTCACCAGTGTCGTCGTGACGGTCTGGCGGCTGGCACCTATCAGGTTGGCAATATCCTGATGAGTCAGACGCACGTTTATGCACAATTCACCTTCACTAGAGTCGGCACAGCAGCGTGTGTCCGACGACGCAGCAGCTAAACGCATCAGCAGGCGGGCAATGCGAGTTTCTACATTGTCGGAGGCCAATCCGACCAGCACATGACCAAACGCACGCACTCGGGCTGACAGGATGCCGATCGCTTTCATGGCCGCTTCCGGGTGCGCGCCCAGAAAGTTGGTAAAGTCTCTGCGGCTGATAGAATAGACCTGGGTAGGTTCGTTCGCTACAGCATGGATCTGCCGGCCGTTTCCGCGCCAGAGTTCGGCCATACCGAAGATCTCGCCGGGGAAGCTGAACCACAGGATGGTTTCCTTGCCGGAGGACGAGATCTGAAACAAGCGGATGCAGCCGCCGGCAACGATGTAAACATCGTTGGAGCGATCACCGGCGTGGAACAGGTGACCACGGGACTTCAGGTCCAGTCGTCGTGTGCATTTCATAAGATCGCCTGTCTCGGCCTCCGACAGGCTGGACAAGAAATTCGCGTGTGCGTCGGACCAGGCATCGCCACCGTCATCGATACTGAAAAAGCCATTCGCCCTGACATTCGTGCTGATATCTATGAGCGGTTCCACGACCGAACTACTGGTGCTTTTCACTAGGTATATCCTCCCAATCTTTCTGATGCTTATCATGGCATGACAGGTGCACAGTTGCCAGCGGGAATATAGTAACCATGATAAAGAAAGTCAGCGATAGGGAGCCTGTAGAATCTATACTCCAGGTATTCATCCGTCGTACCTAACTTTCAAGCAGCTTCAGTAATTGCTTTATGCAATATTAGATAGGTCGATTATTCCAATATTCTAATATCTAGTGGCCTGTAGAAGCATTGTCATCTAGGCGACAAAATTGCCGTCTTACATTCGTTAGTATGATCGTTGTATGATAAAAGAATCTGCCACTAACAATAGGGCAGGATGATAACAATGATCCGACAATACGGAGGAGTGACGATGAGAAAACTGCTTACCCTAGGGCTGAGCCTTGTGATGGTGGCCATCACTGGCACTGCAGCAGCCGAATACCCGACCCGTCCCATTACGTTCATGACCATGACCCAGCCTGGCGCACAGATAGACCGCCTGACCCGTGGCCTGGGACAGCGCATGACCAAGATTCTGGGACAGCCCATCAACGTGAAGAATGTGACAGGCTCCCATGGCACCGTGATGGCGACATCGCTTAGCAGGGCCAAGCCTGACGGCTACACTATCGGCGTCACCTCGCTGACTGCGTACACCTACGCACCGCATCACGGCAAGTTAACCTATACACCCGAGGATTTCGACTACCTGACCCTGGTGGCGCTGAATTCCAGCGGCTTCATCTCCAAGGCGGACAAGCCCTGGAACACCCTGAAGGAAGCTTTTGCCTGGGCGAGGGACAACAACAACAGCAGCCTGGTCGCTATGTTCCACGGTGCGGATGACCGTGATGCCATTCAGCGCATTGCCAAGAAGGAAGGCGTGAAGCTGTCGCTGATCCCGTCCAAAGGTGGTCCGTCAGTGATCAAGGCCGTGACCGGCGGTCATGCTGACATCGGCTACGTAGGCGCCATCCTCTACAAGCACGTGGAAGCCGGCACCATCAAGTTGATAGCCGCGGCCCTTGGTGATCGTCTGCCACCGATTCCTGATGTGCCTACCTTGCGCGAACAGGGATACGACGAACAGGTGGAAATGATCGTTGCCCTGGTAGCTCCGAAGGGTCTGGATGCTGACGCTAAGGCCAAGCTGCTGGACGCCGCAGACAAGCTGGCGAATGACAAGGAAACCCAGGAATTCATTACGGGCAACCTGCTGATGCGGCCCGTGACGTGGGGTGAGGCGCACGCCGACAAGATGGCAAAGGATCTGTACGCGACCTTTGGCGAACAGGCGAAGATGAAGTAGTCCATAGCGCCGGGCCGTGACACATCTCTCCGGTCCGGCGACTTATACGGTGCGCGGCCAGGATGCGGTGTAGAAGAGGAAAACCGGTTTTTCCAGACTATCTCGCTGCGTAGGAAAACTACGCCTGGTACCGGTGTCCTTGAAGAGAAGGTACATCACAGAGCAGCCGGGGGAGAGGGGGAACGTGTGACAAGAATACAAAGAGAAACGATCGCTAACCTGATGATCGTCGGATTTGGCATTTTGCTGCTTACCTGGGCCATTCCCACCTATACACCTGCTTATCCCGGTTACGGCGCATCGCCCGCGCTGGTGGCTAATGTGTCGGTAGGGGTCATGATTGCAATGGCATGTCTGTCCCTGGTGCGCCTGCTACTGGCTCGGTTTGCGGGCAAGACGCTGCCAGCGGAGGAAGGACAGTTCCCGGAAGAGGCGCAATCGACGGGATTCACCCAGGTTGGGCGGGTCAATCTGTTACACCTGGCCCGATTTATAATTCCGAGTGTGCTGCTGTTGGCAGCCATCGAGTACGTCGGTTACGTACCAGCGGCATTCGTCTTCCTGATGGTCATCCAGTACTTCATCGGCAGCCGCAAGTGGCTTCAATCGACGGTGGTGTCCATCGTCCTGGTAGCGGTTCTTTACATCGTTATGCGCTACGGCTTCGGCGTGCCGATACCGGGGCCGCAACTTTTCTAAAAACAGGAACAAAGAACGCGGAACACATAAACCATGGAAATGATTTTTGCGGGACTGCTGGATTCCCTTTCGCCTGCCAGCCTGATGTTCGTCTTCACCGGGGTCGCCATCGGCGTTATGATTGGAGCCATCCCCGGCATTAACGGCCCAATGGCCATCGCGCTCTTTATCCCTATCACCTACTATATGACGCCGCTGACGGCCATCGGCTTTCTGGTCGGGCTCAACAAAGGGGCCTTTTTCGGAGGTGCCATTTCGGCGGTACTGCTGCGCACACCAGGCACGCCGGAGGCGGCAGCCACCTCCTGGGACGGTTATCCGCTCACCCAGCAGGGAAAGGGCGAAAAGGCCCTGCGTATGGCGCTCTACAGCTCGGTAGCGGGAGACGTCATCTCCACGGGTGTTCTCATTGCCATCGCAGCGCCGCTGGCTGCGGTGGCCCTGTTCATGGGGCCGTCGGAAATCTTCGCGCTGATTTCGCTGGCACTGACCGTCATCGCCGGCATCGGTACCAATTCCATCTGCCGTGGTCTCATCGCGGCCGCGTTCGGCCTACTTGCTGGGCTGATTGGCACAGAACCCGTAACTGCGCTTCCCCGGCTCACCTTCGATGTCTACCAACTGGGGGGCGGTCTGTCCCTGATTCCGGTGGCCATCGGACTGTTGGCGTTCTCGGAAATCCTGATCCAGTTAGAGCGATTCACCGTCAAAGGCGGCGGCGAACACGTGGCCAATGTGTTTTCGACGAAGAGAGAAGACCGGATGCTGTCGTTCAAGGAATTCTTTTCAAAAATAAAGACCTTGCTGCGGGGCAGCTTCATCGGCATCGGTGTTGGCGCGATGCCAGGACTGGGGGCACCGGTAGCATCGTTCATGTCTTACGACCAGGCGCAGAAGCGATCCAGAGACAAGGAAGAATTTGGCAAAGGCAGCCTGGAAGGCATCGGTGCATCCGAGTCGGCCAATAGCGCGGTGGTTGCCTCCAGCATGATCCCGCTGTTTGTTCTTGGTATTCCCGGCAACCTGGCCGTCGCCATGTTGATGGGGGCGTTTATGATCCATGGTATGCAACCCGGACCCCTGATGTTCAAGGAGAACGCCCAGCTAATGTACGGTATTTACGGTAGCCTGTTGCTGGCCAGCCTGTTCCTGGCCGTCATCGGTCGATTCGGGCTACGGCTGTTCTGCAAGGCAGTCGAAATTCCGGCAGTGATACTGTACCCCATCGTGATTTTCACCTGCATCATGGGGTCTTATCTGGGCAGGTCCGACATGTTCGATGTGGGAGTCATGCTCAGCTTCGGGGTCATTGGCTACTTCATGCGCAAGTTCGACTTTTCCTACGTCGCCTTCCTGATTGGCTTTATTCTGGTACCCGAATGGGAACGCGCGCTGCAGCAGGTGGTGATAATTTCAGAAAACAATCCCACCATGTTCTTCCAGCGGCCTGTCGCCATGGCGCTGATGGCGCTGACCTTTTTCGTGATTGGCAAAACGTTCTGGAACAATATAAAGGCGGGCAGGGACTGTCGCGCTGAGAAGGTTAAAGCGCCAGCAAAGGACGAAAACGACTGAGTAATATGCTGTTTTTGTCGTCTGCGCGACAAGAGAAGAGAAGGCCCCGCGTTAGACTCATGCTAAGGGTTCGGTGAACGGGCCAGCCGACGAACCCGCCCGCCCAGGCGGGGCCGGAAGACTTAAAGAACTATAAGAGTAAAAGTAAAGAGGTTGTATCGATGAAAAAAATGACTGACGCTGAATTGAAAGATAAATTAGGTGACTCATATACTGCGCCTGTGGGCTTATATGCAAAGACCAAGGATATGCCATTTCTTGGCTCTGTTAGCTGTAATATAGAAGAGATGGTCGCCGGTTCATGGCAGGAAATCATTATTGATTACACATTGGGGCAGTCTGGTATGGCGGACGGTTCCTGGTTCAAAGCAACCTTTCGTTTTTATTCTGACTGGGAGCTGTTTCAAACGACTGACCCGAAAGCAGCAAACTATGTTTCTGCTGAATATCATGCCGCGCCTACTGTTGAGGGGCAAAGTGCTGCTACAGTACAAAAGCTTACAGTGCGCTTTGACCAGAAGGGGCATGAACGCCCATTCCAGAAAGCTGTGATTGTTGACACCTATGATGGTTATTTGAAAGCAGGTGATCATATTATTATTCGCCTGGGTGATCGCCGTTTTGGCGGGCCGGGTACACGCGTGCAAACCTTTACTGAAGAACATTTCAAATTTCGTTGCTATGCGGATCCATTGGGTACTTCTCGTTTTGCAGCGGTTGAACCTGATCTGAAAATCAATATCAAACCGGGCTGGCCCGCTCTGTTGCAATGGTCAGGGTCGCGTCTGGTCAAACAGGGCGAGAAACTACCACTGCGTATTCGTGCCGAAGATGAGTGGGGTAACACTTGTTGGTCACGCCCTGACAAGGTACACGTAAAGGCAAGCCTGGATGGCAAGAATTGCTACGAAAATGACCTGCTTTTACCCGCAGAGGGTTGGGCCGTGCGTTTGCTGGAAGATATGCCGACGGACAAGCCGGGAGAGTTAGTGATAACCGCGGTTATGCCGGATCATCCAGCGGTCAAGCAACATACCTTTTATGTCACGATAGATAAAGAGCTGGATTTTCCGCGGATATATTATACGGATCTGCACGTCCACTCCGAGGACACGGTTGGTACCAACTCCACCAGTTATAATCTGAACTATGGTCGTGATGTGACGGGTCTGGATGTGTTGGCCTTTGCGCATAATGACTTCAATATCACCACCGAGCGTTGGAAAAAGACCGTCGAACTGATTCGTGAAATCAGCAAAGATGGTGAGTTCGTCGCCTATCCGGGCACGGAATGGTGTGGTAGCTCCTGTGCCGGAGGTGACCATAACGTTATCTTTCTGCATGATGATGAACCGGAGTTCCCGTTCTTGAAAGATGGCACACACGTGCGTTCAGTAGACTGGAATGAAGACTCGGGAACAACGGAAGCGATTCCCGGTGCCTGGCCGTTAGAAGAATTATGGGCAGCTTATATCGATGACCCAGAAGGTCATTTGTTAACTCCTCATGTCGGTGGCCGTCGCTGTATCATGGACTGGCACCATCCTGAGTTGGAAAAACTAATAGAGATTGGTTCTGCCTGGGGTCACTTTGGCTGGTTATATCAGGATGCAATGGAACGTGGTTACAAGATCGGTGCGAGTATGGCCGGTGACGAACATCGCGGTCGTTGCGGTGGCGGCGTACCGGGTACGGCGGTATTCGGGACCAAGGGTGGTATCTCCGGTGTGATCTCACCAGAGTTGTCGCGCAAGGCCATTGGCATAGCACTACGTGAACGTCATACCTTTGCATCGACCGGTGAGCGGACCTTTGGTTTGACAAGCTGTGGTAACTACATCATGGGTGACGAGTTCGAACATAAAGGTGCGGCTCAAGTAGAATATCGTTTCCTTGGTGATGCGGGCTGGGATGAAATAGTGGCTTACGATCACGACGGTGAGATCTGGAGACGCGACCTGCAGGAAGAGCTAGGCTATTCCGATCGCAAGATTCGTTTCCGCTGGGGTGGTGCACGTATAAAAGACCGTTATCGCTGGGCTGTCTGGAAAGGCACGATAACCATTACAGATGCTGTCATCAATGAATTTGAAGGTCTGGGTTTTGAACACAAAGAAGAAACCTGTTGGCGAGAAACAGCGACAACCGTAGGCTTCAAGAGTGATACCTATGGCGACGTCGATGCCATCGAAATGGATGTTTCACACCTTGCAACAGCAAAAATCAAGATCGAAGGGACTATCGACGGTTATGTAAAAGTAGGGGATCCATTAAAAGGCAATCCGTTTGTTCACTGTCCTACCTTTACCTGGGAGTTTACTGGCGCCGAGTTACTCGAAGCAGCAAGACTGAAGAAAGACCTTCCGGGTGTAGACATGTTCCTGGCGATGGAACGTATGAGTGATAGTGATGCACCCCGTGAAGTGACTGGGAATTTCGAAGTTTCAGCGAACAATGGACCACATGGTCATCGTCCGGTTTATGTTGTGGCACGACAGGTCGATGATGCAAAAATCTGGACCTCGGCTTTATTTATAACATTTATGTAGCAGCCAGGGGCTCGCTGCAGCCGCCAATGGAAGGTGGCCATAGATATCGACAACAGCATCATCAACAACTTCCGTTGGCTGGTTTTGGAGCTATTTGTTACCGACCGCTATTACAACTATTACTTTGCCAAAATACATATTTGTAAAGCTAATGTTCAAGACCAGTTGGGCGGTCAAGGGTTAATCAGGGTGACTTGTTAGGCAGCATTATTGAGTAGCCGACTGTTGCACCTGGATCGCGTTCATATCTTTTTTAGAGTTAAGTGATGGTCCAGGTCCAGGCTACGGTCGATAAACCTCGTGGGCGACACGCGTCAGAAGCCTGGTAAAGAAATCAACCTCTTCTTGATCCAACGCCCCATGATTGTCAAGGAAACGGCGAACTGGGAGCCCGGAGTTCCGACCATAAAGTTCACCATTACGAAGCTCCAGTGAACGACGTGCAAAGATAGCGGCGGATTCGTGGCAACGGCTACAATTGTCCTTGAATCTCGCCTGAGTACTCGCCTGTTGTAACAACATATTATAGACCGCATCAACATTGCTATCTGCGACGTAATGATTGTGCATGAAGCGGCGGAGATCATGCACATGGTGCCGGCCTTGCAATTCGCCATTGGAAACACTCAGGAACCTACGGGCAAACTCAGCGGAATGGCCATGACAAGCAAAACAACGGTCATCCCACATCAAATGGAGATCAATACCGGCAGCCTCAGTCGCTGTTGTCAGCAGCATCGCCGCAATCCATAAAATAAATGACTTAAGATTGACTCGCATAGTTATCTGTTCTTCTGTTTTGCACCAGTGCAATGATAGCGCCGAAAGTGTGAGCATGACAGCGTGTTAATGTGACCAGAAAACTTAAACGCTCATCAGCTTATTTAGCATCAATTTGGAGAATTTCAGCCTCGACGACATTTTCTACGACGACTTGTTATACGTTATTAGCCTTATTAATAAGGCTAATAACTTCATGGTCAGATAACTCATGACCTAGCCACAGCACAACCTTTCTTGCACCAGCACCTGCTGCAAGTTCTTTAAATACTCTTTCTTCAATCTGTGACAACCCACCATCAACCATTTCCATAGGGTGGACTACTATTACCGGTGATGTAGAAAACCATTTACCTTTGTGCACCTTTTTTATTACCGCACTCAAATGTTTTTCTGCAGTGTTGAATTCTCCTATTAAAAGCCTGTTAGTTGTAAATGGTTCAAGTGCCGTTTCTATCGCTTCTTTCTGATATTCAATATGACGTGCCCAAAACTGGTTTTTTGTTACCTTAAGATAAATGTTATTGCTTAGTAACTGCTTTTTCATCGCTCTATTTACTTATAATTTTAAGAGCAGTGACGCAGTTTGTCTGCACCCACCTGGGGAACCTTGTCAGTAGTTTCATGGCTAGTTATCCGGGTCAATGCGTACATACCTGCCTTGCTCGAAATTTGAAAAGAAGTGTTCCACCAAAGGATGATTGATGGGTTCCAAAACATCATCAGGCTCTAAATTTTGTTCGGCAACATACGTGGAATGATCACTGTCATGGACTAAAACATGGTACCAGGGCTTATTTTTCGGAGGGCGGGATTTTGCGACCGCCTCGTACCACTCTTCTGTTCCTTGAAATTTATGATCGACATCCACGATTACTCCACGATAGTCAAAGAGGCGATGATGCACCAATTCGCCAACAGAGAATTTAACCTTTGTGATATTAGTTACTGTTGCCATGATTTTGGTCCCGTGGTTGTGTAAAAAAGACTTCTAACGAGTCGCTTAAAGAATGCTTCTGCATGTTATTATTCAAGCGTTTGTAAAGTAAAGTAACCACTTACTTGTAAGCGACTGCTGCACTAGTGGGACCGGCAAGACCAATGATTTCGAAACGCTGAAAACCCGCTTCACTGCACCATTCGCGAAAATCAGCACCTGTATAGTCAAAGGCATCGCCGAACTCAATCAGCATATTGAGTGACATTAACAGGCCGAACGCATTTTCCCGACGGGCATCATCGATTAGATTCTCGATAGCGATAAAAGCACCTCCTTGCGGAAGTGCATCGTAGGCTTTCTTTATGAGTATCTTTTTTCTATCAAGATTCCAGTCATGCAAAATATTCCCCATGGTGATGACATCTGCTTTAGGCAGGTCATCCTTGAAAAAGTCACCCGCCACCACCTTGATTCGGTTCGTCATACCTGCCTTGTCGACATGCTTTTGCGCATGGGGTGTTACTGCCGGTAAATCAAAGCTGCTAAATGACAGATGTTGATGGCTTGTGCCGACGATTCGCGACAATAGCGCCAGAGCACCGCCAACATCACTGACTGTTTTGTATTTGTTAAAAGCAAACTGCTCTGCCAACTGCTGAAAATTGGCCGCCTGAAAGCCCGTCATCGCATCAAGAAACTCACCAAGGCGGGCCCCGTCTGAATATAGCTCTTCGAACATTGGTTTGCCGTTATGTTTAATTTCGCTTTGGGGCTGACCTGTCTTAAGAGCGGTAGCGAGATCGTTCCAGAAACCAAAGAGACGAGAGTTCAGCATTTCTGGTAATCCGCCGATGTATGTTGCACTTTTCTTATTCAGGAATGCAGAGGTTTCAGGCGTATTTCTATATCTGCCTTCAGGTCCATCACCGTCGCGTTCAAGAAATTTTAGTGCAACTAGCGCATCGAAGAAATCATATGTGCCGCGAGGATGAAGCCCAAGCATTTCGCCAAGTTGTGATGCTGTCATTTCCCCTTCTCCAAGAGATGAGAATAAATCCAATTCAACAGCAGTAAGCAGTACCTTGGAGGCCCAGAATCCTGTTGCCGTTTGCATAATGTAACTAGCATCATGTTGAGTGCTCATCATTGCTCCTTTACTAATTTTCAGTCAAACACCTACATATATGGCACGACGTCAATAGCGTAATAGATATTACTGTTAGCAATCATAGAGGATTAGTACAACCACCATATGTTATTAGGTGAATTATCGCCATACGCTGCGATAGTTATTTTATATTTATCATATTGCATCAGATATTTTCTTGATAACTGCTTGCTACCTAATACTCAATGAAGTATTGACATGTGTTTGTATAGATTACGCTTGAGTTAAGTAACACCAGCAAATCATACGTTAGTTTTGGATTAAACGGTCTTCTACGTATTGTTATGTGTTTTATTCTGTTTCTTCTAAAATTCACTGCGTCAGCTTACAGCCTGATGCGGCCATACACTAGAAAAAAACCGCCTGAATGGGCGGTTTATCAAACTTCTGCTCTCGGTCACTTACGGGGCAGCCAGCTTTTCCTGATTAAATGATACCGATCCTGAAAATTGGAAAAGAGGATCCATCTCTTTTCCAATCTTGTGCGAATTCGGTATCGGTTCAATCCAAAATATTCGCAGTTAAAGCATATGCCACTTTAGATACGAATGTAGGCACAACCTTCTTTTTGCAGCTCGAGAATTCGTGCTACAGCACCAGGATGAGTTACACCAACACCGTCGATCAGTACCGGTTCTTTGCCGGTTTTTCTCTTAATACCCTCGATCGTTGCGGCACAGGCACTGAACTTGGTACCACCCCCCATGGTCTGGTCTCCCATCGCTGCCAGGCTCTTTATGCGCTCCGTTTCCGGGCTGCCCTCTGTAAACAGCTTCAAACCCGGGCCCTGAGCGATGATTTCTACGCGAACCGCGTCAGCACCCAGTTGCTTGGGTATATTGTTGGCGATGTTGATGGCTTGCTTGAACGCCTTTGCGTCTTCCTGAGGCACATGGACCATCAGACACTGGCTATCCTCTGCCTGAGCAGAGGATGCTGCTCCAGCGGCCAGGAAAGCTGCAATCGAAATAACTTTTGTTAACAATTTCATAGATCTCCTCCGACAAGTAGTTGACTATCTATTTAGTCATGGTGAAATTCCAGGACATACCTATATAGACTAAATTCGGTAAAATTTATTCCATAAGATATAAAAATAGGTGACAGGAATGGGATTTGCTTTCAGCTAGCACAGCAGATTGCGATGTTTGCTGTGCTATCAAAACCAACATTACCCGCTGACATAACGGTTGAACCAAACAGCAAGCATTAGGCTGTCCCAGCTGAAAGATTTTACACATTTTCCAGGCTAGCACAATACGCTCTGCAGCAAACAGTACTCCTGGGTCGTTGAGATACGACATTTCTTTTTTCCGCAACGCTAGCAGTAACTGGCTGGCCTGTAGCAGGGTGAAGCGGCGTGTAAGGTCAGTTCAAGTTGACCGTGCTTGTTAGGGTACATCATCAATTGGTTCCCAAGGGCAAGGATGACATACACGGACTTGAACGACTTGTCAGGCATGCATTTTCTCGCCATATTTTTCAATCCAGACTCCTAAATTTCTCATAGAGTCAGTCGTTACTTCTTCTTCAATTTCTTTAATAAGATCATTTTCAAATTGATATCTTGCTTCTCCCTCTACTACTAAATCTGGTGCTCCAGCAAGGGTATATATACAGCGCCATCGACGTGAAAGTCGATCACCTTCTACTTTAGGTTCAGTAATGGCTATCAAGGTTCGTGTATCAAATCGTTTATCCGTATTTTTTACATCTTCTTTAAGAAACTTTATAACTTCTTCTCTTCCTTCTGACTTAGGGTCTGGACCACCAACATTGAGATATGTTGCGTCTTCAGCCAGATATTTTTCCAGCCTTGACCAGTCATCATCTTCAACTGCTGATTCAAATGCAGCCGCAAAATTATTAAAAATATTGTTGTTGCTCATGTTTATGCCTAATTATCCAGCTAACTGGCTGGCAATGGAGCGCAGCGGAATTACCGCCCGAGTGCAGCGTATTGTTATGTGTTTTATCTCCTTTAATTCAGTTTTCACTATTTCTGATTAAGGTCAATATCGGTCATTTGATAGCTCAGTCAATACGCTTCTATATACCTATCCCATGCCGCGTTTGGAAGCGGCGTGGGTAAGTGACCAGGAATCAGGCTAGATCGAAACGGTCAGCATTCATAACCTTAGTCCACGCTGCAACGAAATCCTGCACGAACTTCTCCTTGTTGTCGTCCTGTGCATAGATTTCAGCATAGGCGCGAAGGATAGAGTTGGAACCGAAGACGAGATCAACACGTGTTGCCGTCCACTTGACTGTATCCGTCTTGCGGTCGCGGATTTCATAGAGTTTGTCATCGACAGGTTTCCACGAGTTGTGCATGTCGGTCAGGTTGACGAAAAAGTCGTTTGTCAGCACACCTTCGCGTTCCGTAAACACACCGTGTTTCGTGCCGCCATGGTTGGTACCGAGCACGCGCATGCCGCCAACCAGAACGGTCATCTCGGGTGCTGTCAAACCCATCAACTGGGTACGGTCGAGCATCATTTCCTCCGCACTGACCACATAGTTCTTCTTCAGCCAGTTGCGATAGCCGTCATGGACGGGCTCCATGTATTCGAAGGAAGCTGCATCGGTCATCTCGTCGGTCGCATCACCGCGGCCGGGCGAGAAGGGAACAGTCACCTCGACACCTGCCGCCTTTGCGGCCTGCTCGATACCGACATTACCTGCCAGCACGATCACATCCGCGATGCTAGCACCGCTATCGGCCGCAATCGGTTCAAGCACGGAGAGTACGTTGTTTAGACGCTCGGGTTCATTGCCTTTCCAATTTTTTTGCGGGGCGAGACGAAGGCGTGCACCATTGGCGCCGCCACGCATATCCGAACCACGGAAAGTTCTGGCGCTGTCCCATGCGGTGGCGACCATCTCGCTGATGCTCAGTCCGCTGGCAGCAATCTTGTCCTTTACGGCCTGGACATCGTAGTCGGTCTTGCCTGCCGGAATCGGGTCCTGCCAGATCAGATCTTCTTGCGGTACATCGGGGCCTATGTAACGCGCTTTTGGCCCCATGTCACGGTGTGTCAGTTTGAACCAGGCACGCGCGAAGGCATCTCTAAAATAATCAGGATCAGCGCGGAACTTTTTCATGATTTCGCGGTAGGTCGGATCCATCTTCATCGCCATGTCGGCGTCAGTCATGATCGGTTTGCAGCGGATCGAGGGATCTTCAACATCAACGGGCATGTCTTCTTCCCTGATGTCGACCGGTTCCCACTGCCAGGCACCGGCAGGGCTCTTCACAGATCTCCATTCGTGATCGAGCAGCATATCGAAGTAACCCATGTCAAATCGGGTCGGGTCAGATGTCCACGCACCTTCGATGCCGCTGGTCACCGTATCGCGGCCGATGCCGCGTTTCGTGTGGTTGTTCCAACCCAGGCCCTGTTCTTCGAGATCGGCCGCTTCGGGTTCCGGGCCCAGTAGCGCAGCATCGCCGTTGCCGTGGGTTTTACCAACGGTATGACCACCGGCGGTCAGGGCGACAGTTTCCTCGTCATTCATGGCCATGCGCTCAAAGGTGACGCGCACATCATGAGCTGTCTTGAATGGATCCGGATTGCCGTCGACACCTTCCGGGTTAACATAGATTAGCCCCATCATCACTGCAGCCAGCGGGTTTTCCAGATCACGTTCACCGGAGTAACGACTGCCTTCGCTGCCGGTGGGGGCAAGCCATTCCTTTTCCGAACCCCAGTAGGTGTCCTTTTCAGGGTGCCAGATATCCTGGCGACCGAATCCAAAACCGAGAGTTTTCAGGCCCATGGACTCATAGGCAATGGTGCCCGCGTAGGCAATCAGATCGGCCCAGCTTAGTTGGTTGCCGTATTTCTTTTTGATTGGCCATAACAGGCGACGCGCCTTGTCCAGGTTTGTGTTGTCCGGCCAGGAGTTAAGCGGAGCAAAGCGCTGGTTACCGGTACCGGCACCACCGCGACCATCTGCAATACGATAACTACCAGCCGCATGCCATGACATGCGGATCATGAGGCCACCATAGTGACCCCAGTCCGCTGGCCACCAGTCCTGGCTGTCTGTCATCAATGCATGCAGGTCTTTCTTGAGTGCTTCGAAATCGAGTCCATTTACCTCTTCCCGATAGTTGAAGTCCTTACCCAGTGGGTTAGTCTTGGTATCATGTTGATGCAGAATATCTAGATTCAGCGCCTTGGGCCACCATTCCATGTTCGACATGCTGCTCTCTGTTGCACCACCGTGCATGACAGGGCATTTGGCTTTATCATTCATAGCAATATCTCCTTTTTTTCGTGTAATTACCTGTTATCAACATAACGTGATGTTGTTACACCGATATAACATCGGCGATTTTCAACGAATTGTAAAATCGTTTATTTTTACTGTTTCAATTGGATTTGACTATCATTATAAAATGAGTGTGTTGAAAACTTACGAGCTCAACCATTTTCTGTTGGGCACATAACGTCATTAATTTAGCGGCGCCGCGCTGTTAGCGGCGTCCAATCACATAACTTTCAGTACGAACTTGATTGTCGTGTTAGAGTTTTTCCAGATAATTACTGTTCTATGCTTGGTGCCGAGTTTTGCAACTTGTTTCGATTAAATCGACAAGTATTCGCTCGACATTGCTCCCACCAATACCAATACGGGCACTTGGCGTAAGTCTCGACAGTGTCTGCGATGCACGTTCGTAGTTACCCTCCACAAAATCAATTAATGAGGACGACAATGTAATAGAAACATCACGGCGGTCTCCGCTGGGCATAGTAGAAATGGTTTCTTCACAGCGTTTAAGTCCAGCTATATCACCAGCCGAAGCATACAGGCCAGCCACATGCAGCGCGATGAATGGATGGCCTATCATTCCCCAGACGAGCTCAATATGGTTAAGCACATCATTTTTCAATGGGCTCGTCTGGCCGCTATGCAGGTAATCCCTGAGCAGGAAACCACCACAATCCGCAAGCGTAAGAATCGGGCCGCATGTCGTGTTTTCTGGTGCACAAAACTCAAGGTAACGATGCATTGCGGCCTCGCGATTACCTATTTGCCATTCGGCCAACGCAAGATGCCACTGTACGTGCCCATACATTTGTCCCTTGCAAGCGCCAGACTCATATTCTTTGAGCCAGTCCTGAAGTAGCTTTGCAGACTCTTCCGCTGCGCCATCATCATGCAGCATATGTGCTAAACCATGAATGGTATAGAGTGACTGTGGCCGAATCTCCAATGCCCGTTCAAGAAGCTCGCGTGCTCGTTTGCGTTGTCCTGCTTCACTTGCTGCAAATCCTAACCTTGCAAGGAACGCCCAATCGCCACCTAATGCATGCTCAACAGACTCGAATACATTGAGTACGGTTTCCAGTTTTTTTGGGCCATCGTAAAAAAACATTATTCCCGCTAGCTGAGAAATAACTAACAGGTCGGCAGGCATCTTTTCAACGTAGGCCAGTGCCTTATCCCGGGTAGCTCCTGGTTGGTCAATCAAGCTGATTAGCACATGTATATGTTCACGCTCCCAGTCGGTCGCGTTCAATGACGCTCGTTCTGCATGTTCCCGGTAGACTTGTGACTCTTGCTCACCAATATCTTGAGCCACGTAATAGCGCGCAGCTGCAGCCATAGCAAAATCTTTATCTTGCTCAAGCGCCTGATCAAGTATTTCGGCCGCGCCGGATTCAGAGCCTAGAATTAAATCGACTGCATCCTGATATAAATTGGCAGCTTCAGAGGACTCAGTTGAGAGTGTGTTACCAGTGCGTGTTTCGATCATAGGAAATCCTTGTTTTTAAGCGTCGGCTGAATGCAGTTGTTAGATTTCATAGATACTCATCGGAATTTTATAGGACTCTGGGGCTGAGTATTTACACTCAGCGTGAATATGTCTGGTCTAGAATAATGTCCAGCAACATCAAGCACCCTTTTAGATGCGACAACACTAGCTGAATCAATCTCCCCGTAAAGTATTCCCTTTTCTTTTCGCATCGGTCCGGCAACTATGTCTCCACCGGGTGCGACCACTACAGAGTCGCCCGAATTGATCCATTCCTCTGTTGATGGATATAGGGATTGTTTTTCGGGAATATCACTAGGTATATCATTGTATGTCAGCGCAACCCCGCTACCGATAACCCAACATCGGCCTTCCCGAGCAATATGTTGCATCGTCCCAATCCAGCCGTCACCACTATCGTATGTAGGGGCGATATAGACTTCCACACCCTGTGAATAAAGTGCATATCTTGCCAGTGGCATATAATTCTCCCAACATACCAACGTGCCAACCTTCCCCACTGGTGTATCAATTACTTTCAAACCTGAACCATCACCAAATCCCCAAACCATTCTTTCAGGATTTGTTGGCATTAATTTTCTGTGACGATTCACAATGTTCCCGTCTTCCCCAATAAGCACGACTGTGTTGTAAATAGTCGCCCGACTGAGCGTGCCATCTCTTTCATTTAATCCGCAGATAACTGTAATCTTGTTTTCTCTGGCAGCATTACACAGTGGAGACAAGTCATTTTTTTCCAAATCAACTGCGCTACTAACAACGCGAGTATGTAGCTCTTCACTAATTCCCCAGTCACTACCAGGACGAAGTCGCCATATCCATGCCGGGTACCCTGAAATAAAAGCTTCGGGAAATACAACCAGCCTGGAGCCATTTGCAGCAGCTTGCTCAACATAGCTGACGGCAAGCTCAATAGTCTTTTCACGATCTAGTAAAATTGGTGACTCTTGCACAATTGCTACTTTTGGCATAGTGATTACTCCGAGTTTTTTTATTGAAATCTAACGCCCTGCAGCAGCGGCCATTTCAATCGCTACGTGTGTGAAACGGTCCAACTGTATGAGTCTGTTAGTATGTTGTGCACGTTTATTTATCCAATACAAAGTCAACGGGACCATCGAAGTAAACAAGAGCAATTAGTTCGCCTGTGCCGGCGTTTACTTCAGAATGAACGACTCCTCCAGGCTGTACCGCATATGAGCCGGGTCCATAAGTTGCTGCCTCTGTATCTTCTGTGTTTTTGCTTCTTGATAGAAATGTCCCTTTAATTAGTACCGAGTGATAAGTACTTGTATGGCTATGCCAGGGTTCTTGATAGCCCTCTGGGAACCGTACCATAGTCGCAGCAGGACCAGTTTCTGGATTTCCCCATAAAACAGCAATTTCAACTGGGCTTCCCTCTGCTAATGGGGCAAATGGTAAGTCTTCGAAAGCGGTTATAGTTTTTTCCGTCACAGTAAGTCTCCTTCTCTAAATACTAAGGTTAATTGTTCAATTTTCTTGGTCTGGATATATTCGAACGCCAAAGCTGCAGGGCGCTAGTCGCATCGCGGCGTGGCGTCCCAAACACGAGCGCATTGTTAGGCGATAAATAAAGCGCTCGCCAACAGCGTTTTGAAGTGCTTTAACGTGTGGTCCTAAATCCGTCGCCCCAAACCAGTGCTCGATAGCATGGTCCAATTGTTTCGCTGCACTCAGATGAGTGCACTGCAAGTAAGAGTACTTTCTGACCATCCACATCCACGACTCGCCACTTGTGCACAAGAAATTCATATGCTTTCCCTTCAACGACTACCCATAAAAATGTCCCACCGGAGCCACCCCACATGGAAGCCGCTGATGAGCAGGAAAACTGGGATGCATCCACAACCTCTTCCGGCTGGCCATCACCCGTAAAGTCATATGATGTGATTGCGCCCTCCGTCGCATTGAATTCACCACCGTCAAAACTGGCACATTCGTTTTTGGCCTTCTGGATAATTCGTGATGAATTGGTGAGCTGATCTGAGCCTAATACGATTGAGGAAAAGCCAAGAAATAGGCTCGCAAACAGAAATGTCTTCATCAGGATTTCTTCTATTCTTATTGCCCTATTCATCATATGCCGTCGAACACCGTAAATCGCCGGAGGCAAAAAGCAGAGCGAAGCGACGCTTATTGCCTTCAGAGTGAATTTGCTTTGTTATGTGGTTTATATTTCGACGAAGAAAGAGAACTACCTATGCTCACGGTAAGATTCTTTCTTCTGTTCCGCTGTCATCATAAGTAACCTATCAACCAAATGTACCCATCGGTCCGGGATAACTGACTTCGTCAAGTTTTCCAGTATCAACATCGTAGATAAATCCTCTTACTGTTACGGCATCAGAGCCCTCAGTCGGTATCCATGGGTGATTCATTATTCTGGAAATCGAGCGCCTGACATCCCAAGCAAGCCGCTCATCTTGTCCTTCACTTCTGGGTGCATCCAGCGGCTCTAACGGTCCTCGAAAGGCATGAAACTGATCAGGTGTTCCAGAGCTACACTTGCAGCTGGTGAATGCACGCCCTGTTGCCTTACCTAATAGCTCCTCTGCTGCAGGATCTCCTTCCAGACCAGCTTTAAGTAGGTCGTCGGTGAAAGCGAGCATTCCACAGCGAGTGTGATGTATTAGTATGATTTCATCGGTGTTTAGTAAGTGATGAGAAATGATCAGACAGCGTAATGCGTCGTCAGTAACAACACCTCCTGCGTTTCGTATTATATGTGCCTCACCAGTTTGTAAGCCAAGCAAGTCCTCCACATCCATTCGGGCATCCATACAGGCAATAACTGCCACATTCTTGTCAGGGTTAATCGGTTGCTCGCCCGGATGTGATGCATTGTGAACGGCTTCACCATTCGCATATCGCTTGTTGTTTTCTAGAAATTTGTCAGTGTGATTATTAGCCATGCTCCTACCTCCAATTATTTTGAATCATCTGTCCAAGAATTGCCTTCTACACTATTGTATCGCCACACCAATTAATAGTGTTGATGGAAGTATATCTTTGTTTGATGGGAAGGGGGTAGCTCAAGCTATGCAGCTATAGGGTTGTATACACATAACGTGTGAGATTAGCCGTTGCGTTTAGCGGTCGGCAGGGGCGTCTTGTTATAAATGTCGTTCGTTTTCTTTGTCGTGCCATATTCTCAATATATAAATTACTTCATCGGTTATAAGATAGCGGACAGCGTAGTCATTTATATAAAGATCACGAATTTGTGCTGGATCAGGCGCCTTCAACACAGGTAAACCAATTTCTGGAAATAGTTTTAACTTTTCTACACCTTCTTGAAGGTCTATGGCTATTCGACGGGCAGCAAATGGATTCTTATTCTCAACAAATTTCACCACTCTTTGTAGATCAGTCACCGCCTCAGGCGAAAACTTTATCTTCATTATTTTGGTGCTAATTTACGATCGTTGGTACCCCAGCTATTCAGCCAGGCATTGACGTCCTCTTCATCAATTGACTTACCTGCCTTGATTGATTCAAGCGCTTCGAGTGTATCTTGCCATCTAGAATCATCCAGGCTTTGTCTAGCAATAAATTCCTTAATTGCTTGATTTATCAGATAACTTTTACTTCTATCAAGCTTTTTAGAAAGAGATTCAAGAGGTTTTTCTATATCATCGGGAATTCGAACACTTGTAATACTCATAAAATATACCTCAATGTAGTCACATGTATTACATGTTATTACAGGCAAAGCGGAATGGCTAGTGAAATTTATAACGTTGAGCTAAGCTGCGCCGCGTAGCGGCGTCAGGTGGAGGCGGGTTTTTGCCGAAACGCACTTGAGCGTTTTGTTATATTTTTGTTTTTGCAGGAGTATCATCTAAATTTAACAATCTTTCACTTCTCCAGACTCTTACAACATGTATAAGCTTTTCTTCTCTTAAGTAAACTATTCGATAAGTTACATGTATTAATTCACGAATATTATTCTCATTAAACTCTGGAACTTTTCGGCCTATATCTGGATTTTCTTTTAATGATTCAATATGTGAAATTATGTTATTAACATATTCATTACCTATATGGGGAACACCTTCATCAGTGTAGTAATTTATTATTGCTTTTAGATCATTAAATGCAGAATCGGATATTAAAATTTTCAAATTTTAATTCCCAATTTTTTCTTGGCTTTATCCAAGCTTAGTACCTTACCTTCTTTGACCTCCATTAACCCCTGGGCAATAGCTTTAACAAATGCACGCTCTTCTTCGTGGGTTTCATATTCCGCCAATCCTTGCACAATTGCTACACCACGTCCTCTGCTCGTTAATAAAATAGGCCGATGTGTATCTTTTGCTCGGTTCACAATTTTTCCTGGGTTTATTTTTAGATCAGATATGGGAACTACATCTTGGGAAAATCTTGTTTTCACTGGAATACTCCTCAACAGGTGCTATTAACTGGTCTCATTATAGCACCTGTTTAGAGGGTGTCGAGAAAAATATAACGTCTCGCCTCAGGCGCACGGCGTAGCCACGTCGCTCTGGAGGCGATTGTTATGTGTTGATTCCTCCACCATTCTTGATGGAAAATACCGCAGACGACCTGTAATGACTACTTTCGGTCAAAGCAGGCAATTAGGTTTTAAAGAAACCCGGCTCAAATATGGCCGTGTTCTTCATAAAGCGTTGAAGCTGTAGTTATCTCTACCTACGTGTCATGCCGAGCCCGGACTCCTCCCGGAGCAGGAAAAACCAGTGTTTTTTCCTAGGACTATTGTTCTGCGAAGCAGTAGAACAAGCCGGCTCCGCCGGTCTTGGCCAGTGCTTCCTGGCTACATCCTTTGGTGACATGCGCAAAATTCCAGGATTTGGCCCAGTCATGATCGAGCGGCCCGACCCGGTCATGATGGCCCACTACTGCAGCGCCCTCGCCACTCCTGGTCCAGCTGCCGCAGGTCATGTCGGTGAAGAACTGCGGGCCGAAGGCGGTTCCATCTACGCGCGAGCCAGTGAGGATGTCGTGCATATTGGGCTTCTCCGTACGTCCGTTGACCATGTTGCCGCTCTCATCGAGAGCAGTGTCCTTGTTCAGATTGTTGTTCGATGAGTGCAGGTCATCGACGCTCTTCGCGATCATGATGCCCTTCGCATTGAACCAGGGGCCTGCGCCGATGCGGTCACGTGCGTTAAAGACGTTCTGGTCCTTGAAGTCGTTGCCCTGGGTGCTGAGGTAGGCGCGCCAGGTCCGATTGCCGGCACCGACGGATTCCGCCAGTTTCTGGCAGTGTGCGTCTGCTCCGGCCAGGCCGCCGAGGTTTGCACCGTTGCCTGGACCGGCACTGGTCACAAAGAAAGACATTTTGCCTGGTTCGCCGGCCCCGGCCGACGCAGCCAGCAGCAACGCCCCCGCAGCGATCGATAGCACGAAAAATTTTGGAATCTGCATACTAAACTCCTGGAGTATCAGTTGGTTGATTAAATACCCCCCGGCAAAGCCAAGGGCTCTTAGTATAGCCAGTTTTGAGATAGGTTCTTAACACATAACGCCGGCCAATCAGCGGCGCCAGTTCTTGGCGTCCGCTGCAATAGCTTGTTATGTGGCTACGATGATGAAGCCTCGTTTCCTTCGATTTAATCAAGTCCTAATTCCGCCAAATAGCGCCGTGCGCCTGGGTGGATACGGTTTGGATCACCAGCCGCGTTCCAGGTGTTCTCGGGCAGAGTGTCTCGCCCTTGAGTCAGACGCTTGGCCAATTCGGGTTGACCTTTATGGATGGCTTTGGATAGCCGATAAACCAACTCTTCAGGCAGGTCGGCGCGGGCAAGCAAGAAGCTGAAAGAGCCCACGGTCTTTAGCGGTTCGGCCTGACCAGGATAAGACCCAGCCGGAATGATCAGAGGCTGTAAGAAGGGATACTTTGCATTGATCTTTTGTGTCTGATCATCGCTCATCCCCACAAGCCGCCCGCCGGCCTGCATAATCTTGGTAAAGTTGGGCCATCCAACGCCGCCTCCCCATTGCGCTGCGACCTCGCCTTTCAATACCATAGGCGCACCTTGACCGGCACGCTCCAGATAGATCGCATCAAAGTCCTTGTCCCGGTCCAGGCCGAGGGCATCGGTGACATATTGCCCAAGCAAGGTCAAACCCGAAGACTTAGTGCCCCAAGCGACCTTCTGGCCGACCAGATCGTTGAACATCCGAGCCGGGCTGTCCCCCTTGACGGCGAATGCACCGAAGGTCGGGTAGATGGCGGTGATGATTTTGAGAGAGGTTGACCCAGGGCGGTTGATTCCTTCGAAGGCTTCACGGGCTGGCAGGCTTGCAACTAGAGCCATATCCAGGGTTCCCTGTTCCAACAGTGGGATGTTCTGTCTGCTGCCACGCGTGTTACGGGCGATGACATTAAGGGACGCATCCGCATCGTTGACTATCTCAGCAAGAACATTGCCGTACAGTTCAAAGCCGCCACCAGGCGTGGCCGTGCCCAAAATGATGGGTGTTCGTTCCGCCGCCTGAGAATAGTTCATCATTGAGCCGCAAACTAAGGCCAAACCCATGAATACCATCAATCGCTTCATACCATACCTCCTAAAATTGTAATTCCCGGACTCGGCTTTGAAATAAGTACCATATTTAAACTCTGAGTTTTAATTGATACATAACGCCTATGCTAAGCGGCGTGTTTTTTTACGTCCGCTTGAGCTACTTGTTAAGCCTTTATGCATAATTGGAGCGATAAGGCTGGACATGCAAAGCAGACTTATTTTGGCGAGATTGCCAAAGATCATAGGCATTTTGAAGACGAAGCCAATGGTCTGCAGATGGTTTTTTAAATACCAACTCTAACCGTAACGCCATTTCTGGCGTT
>JARFQE010000016.1 GCA_029287915.1 Arenicellales bacterium | reverse complement strand
AGGTAGTGGCTGGTACGAGACTGATTTCAAGAATTCCAGCTGCAAGCCAGACAACAAGGCCGCATCGTGCAGTACATGCCCGAGTGGAGATTCGTCAAAATAGACGTTTCGAAAGAAACCAACAAATACACCAGGCCGCTGGCTCTTACAAGCCAGCGGTTTTGTTTTTCACCAGTAGACAAATTATTAATCGGGGCATACCGAAGGCGATATTGAAATGATGCGTACACACAATTGTGGCGAAGTCACAGAAAAACATATTGATGACACCGTCGAGCTCTGTGGCTGGGTCAATCGCCGGCGTGATCATGGTGGCGTCATATTTATTGATCTTCGTGATCGTACAGGTATTGTCCAGGTCGTTTTCGATCCTGATGAAGAAGCCGCCTTTGAGCTGGCTGAACATGTAAGAAATGAGTATGTGTTGCGTGTCAAAGGCCGTGTTCGCCACCGTCCTGAGGGGACTGTCAATCTGAATATTCCCACCGGCAAGATAGAGGTCTATACCACTGAACTGCAATTACTGAACAGCTCAGAACCGCTGCCATTTCAGCTCGACGATGATGATACTACTGAATCTGTCCGCCTGCGTCATCGTTTTCTTGATCTCCGCCGTGAGGCAATGCAGAAAAATCTGCGTATTCGTCATTCTATAATCCGATCTCTACGCAACTATCTTGAAAATAGAGACTTTACCGAGATAGAGACACCGATACTCACCCGTTCAACACCTGAAGGCGCCAGAGATTATCTGGTTCCGAGCCGCACCTACCCTGGTGAGTTTTTTGCCCTGCCGCAATCACCGCAGTTGTTCAAGCAGCTGCTGATGGTATCTGGATATGAACGTTATTATCAGATCGCCCGGTGCTTTCGTGATGAAGATCTACGTGCCGATCGACAGCCCGAATTTACACAGCTGGATATCGAGATGTCTTTCATCGATCAGTCCGACATTATGAATTTGATGGAAGACATGATTCGTAATTTATTTGCTGAAGTTCTGGACGTTGAATTACCGAATCCATTTCCACGAATGAGTTGGCATGAGGCCATGGGTCGCTTTGGTAGTGATCGGCCAGATCTGCGTATACCTCTGCAACTGGTGGATCTCGGTGACGTTATGCGGGATGTTGAATTCAAGGTATTCTCAAACCCGGCAAAAGCAAGTGATGGTCGTGTAGCTGTCATGAAAGTACCCGGTGGTAATAGCCTTTCACGCGCTAAGATTGATTCCTACACCGACTATGTAGGCCTGTATGGTGCCCGTGGGCTGGCCTATGTGAAAGTTAACGAAGTTGCCAGCGGACGCGATGGCTTGCAGTCTCCGATACTCAAATTCCTGCCAGATGACGTTATAAAGGAAATTCTTCAGCGTACGGCTGCTGAAGATGGCGACCTGCTGTTCTTTGGTGCGGATTCTGCCAAAGTGGTTAATGACTCGCTCGGTGCTCTGCGTGAGAAACTGGGTCATGATCTGGGCATGGTTGATGGAGGATGGCATCCACTGTGGGTAATCGACTTCCCGATGTTTGAGTACGATAGCAAAGTGGCTCGCAATGTTTCACTGCATCATCCATTCACCTCACCAACTGTAACAGAAGGCGAAATTGACCCTGCTACGGCATTATCTCGTGCCTATGACTTGGTGCTGAACGGTTCCGAGATTGGTGGAGGCTCTATCCGTATCCACCAGAAAGAAGTACAGCAAAAGGTTTTTAAGGCACTGGGAATCAGCGATGAAGAAGCGAATGACAAGTTCGGTTTTCTACTCGATGCGCTAAAATATGGCGCTCCACCTCATGGTGGAATTGCCTTTGGTATCGATCGTATTGCAGCGATGATGGCAGGAGTGAGTTCTATTCGTGACGTCATTGCCTTTCCAAAGACGCAGAAGGCGTCCTGCCTGATGACTGCATCACCGAATGAAGTAGATAACGCGCAGTTACAGGAACTCAATCTCAAATTGCGCAAGCCACTGGTAAAAGAAAACAGCAGCAAGCAGGAAAGCTCATTAAAACAACCTGATTTATAAACTATCGGTAAGAATATTCGGAAGATGAAAATCAAGCAGTCTGAAACAGGTAGTCTATTGTCAGCAGGGCGTGGTATTTTTTCCTGTATTAGTACTACACTCGGTCTTTGTCCCTCACGCCTGCTTTTCCTGCTGATGGTCGTTGCTCTGTTTATATTTCAGCTTGCACAGGCCGATGACAGTACACAAAATGACACGACAATAATCAGCTCGGATGATACGACAAGAGAATCCGTGCTGTATTACACCCTGCGTAATCACACCGGTGAACAAACCGTAGACGAATACTACGGAGACTTGCGTGGCAGTCCACACACGGGTCTCTGCGATGTACACATTCGCCCAACTGGATTTAAAGAAATAACCTCGCGTCTGCCTTTTTACGTGTCGGATACCAGCAAAAAAGTCATGACCATAAAAGAGTTTCCTGAAGCAAGGCTATGGCAGGCATTTAACAAGGCCGCTAATGATTCCGAAAAGAATAAAGTGGTGCTGTTTGTTCATGGCTACAATATTGATTTTTCAAAAGGCTGCAATCGTGCTGCTCTGTTTCAACAGACGCTGAATGAACACAGCCGCCTGTTGCTGTTTAGCTGGCCGTCTGCGGGTGCACTGGTCAGGTATACACAGGATGAAGCCAATATTGAATGGAGTCAGCATTCGCTAGAGGCGGTTATTCAGAATTTATCTGAAATTTATGGTCCAGAGCGGCTAAGTATTGTTGCCCACAGTCTGGGTTCAAGAGGTGTCTTTAGAGTATTACAATTGCTATCACGCAAAGACAATAAAAAACATATCAATGAACTGGTGTTCCTGGCCCCGGATATAGATGCCGATGTATTTCGTTCGGCCTTTCCTGAGCTGAAGAAGATTGTTAATCGAATAAGCCTTTACTCATCTGGAAACGATCAACCTCTGCGCCTGTCCAATGAAGTTCATGGTTATCCACGGCTTGGGGAAGCTGGTGAGAATCTGGTTGTGCTCAGAGGCATGGATACTATCGATGTCAGTATGACAGGTGGTCGAGAAATGACAGGTCATTTGTATCATCTCTATAACGATACTGTCAGGGCTGACCTGGCATCTTTATTATCTTATGGAAAAGATGCTTCAGAGCGACCAAACATGAAAAAGCTGAAAAAAGATGGACTTCCTTACTGGATGTTGTTATCTGGTCCTGAATAGTGCTTTGAAGGTTTCGCCCTTCTCGACGAACCGCTTCCCTTATTGTTTTATACAGGCACATAGCCGCGATTCTACTCCCTACCATCCTGTTCCGTGGAAGCTCTGTATACATCAGCCTGGCCCGTAGCTTAGAGCCAGTAATGGCCTGCATAAAAATGACTCGCACAAAAAGTGTGAAAAGCACGGTAAAAATGATACTCGAATTAAAAAAAGAGCGATGACTACGAACAGTGTAACTCTTAAGCTGTGCTTAAGGACATTACAATAAAATAAATACATAAACTGCCTTAAACCATTGGTGCTGTTCATCCAGCAGCGATATCCACTGATCAGGCAGTTCTTGGTATCCGCACTTTTGTCACCTAGTGTTGAAGTAATTAGCTAAAAAATGGGAGAAAGAAATGAAGGTAATAACTGAGTGTCCCGGCAGGATGAATTTGTATACCTCTATTGCGTCAGCACTGGTGCTGGGAGTCACAGCATCAATGGCCTCCCAGGCACAGGAAGGGGATGTCGAGCCGGCACAGGTCCCGGATGTAGAAGTTGTCCTGGTAGAAACACCTGAAGTAGAACAGCAAGCGGCAGAAATAGAACCACAACCCTCGCTGCCAGAAGGCGTTGCGCTGGACAACGATGGCAATGCCTATCCGCAGGGTGGCCCAGCTGGTCTCTATAATGCAATCATAGACAAGCAGCAGAAGCTCGGTATGACCGGCGTCTATGATAGCGATGGAAATCTTGTAAGTATTACCTATGAAGGCAGTAACCATGGGCATCAGACGGCACTGTCTCGCCTGCGCGAAAATCTTGAGCGCAAGCTGAACAAGCAGGGGCTGCTTGATGATGGGGCAGGAGTTCCTGACGGAGAGCCATTGCAAGGAGAGATAGCTGAGCTGACCGAAATACCACAAGCACAGGAGGGTGCTGTTGAAGAGTTAGTTCCACAGACCTCGCTGCCAGAGGGCGTTGCACTGGACAACGATGGCAACCCCTATCCTGAAGGCGGTCCTGCCGGTTTGTATAATGCGATCGTAGACAAACAGCAGAAGCCGGGCATGGAAGGTGTCTATGACACCGATGGTACCCTTGATAGTGTCACCTATGAAGGCAGTAATTCCGGGCATCAGACCGCGTTGTCGCGTTTGCGGGAAAACCTTGAGCGCAAGCTAAAAAAGCTGGGCCTGTTTGATGATACGCCAGAAGTACCAGATACGGTTGATGCGGGCGACACCCCTGCTGTTGAAGAGCTTGCTGTTTCAGCAGAACTGGGTATACCTGGGCACAGTGTTAAAGCAGCTAAGGTAAAAATAGACAGGAACCAGAAACCTGAAAAGCATGTAAAGCATGTAAAGCATGTAAAGCCCGAGAAAACTACAAGAGTAGAGAAGGTTGAAAGGGTAGAAAAAATCTCAAAACCGGTCAGGGTAGAGCGTATAGAACGGCCCCAGAAACCGACCAAGATCACCCGTATTGAGAAACCGCAGCGACCGCAGAAGGTCACTCGTGTTGAGAAGCCGCAGCGGCCTGAAAAACCACAGAAACCTGCAAAACCTGAACGACCAGGTCGTAGTTAAATCTCAGTAACAGATCTGTCGGCGAAAGCGTGAAAACTCTTTCGCCGATTTCGTTTATTTACATCAATGACAGAAAAAAGATGTTGAAGAAAGCAAATACGCATTCTATTCTCACTGCAATAGCCACCATTATTGCTATTTACCTGCCAATGCCTGCACAGGCTGTAGATCTTCCATCAAATAGTGTTCTGATAAGCACTGGAATCGATTTCAGTTCGGGAAAATACGGTGCCGAAGAAACTACGGACATGCTCTATATACCATTAACCTTCAAATATGCTACTGATCAATGGAGTAGTGGTATTACGATACCTTATATCTCACTTGAAAGCTCCGGTGATGTGGTAATCGGTCCTGATGGCAGACCAGTACCGATTCCAGGCGGTGGCTCAACCAGTGAATCAGGTCTTGGTGATATCACCGCATCGTTTACCTGGTTTGCCTATCCCGGCACAGAAACGCTGCCTATTGTGGATGTCACGGGCAGGGTTAAATTACCGACGGCAGATGAGGATAAAGGCCTTGGCACAGGTGAATTCGACTGGGCACTGGAGACTGATCTGATCAAGGGACTGGATAGGCATTCGTTATTCTTTACTGTGGGTTACAAAATCTTTGGCGACACAGATACAGTGAAGATCAATAACGTATTCTATGGTTCGATCGGTGATTCATACCGCTACAACAAAACGACATCGTTCGGTGCCTTTTATGATATCAGGGAAGCGACGACAGAGTTTACTGAAGGTATGAGTGAATTGACTGGTTTTATCAGCCATCGTATGAATCCAAAGTGGAAAGTGATGGGTTACCTGGTCAAGGGGTTTTCTGATGGCAGTCCTGATATAGGGGCTGGTGTCCTGTTTTCACGGGATACTGGGTTTGCTGAGATTGGGCGTATTATTCCAAGTCTTAGGAGAGATATTTTTTCATTCTAGCGATTTACAGGTGAAAAGAATGTACGTGAAAGTATCATTGACCATAGTGTTAGTTGCGGCACTGTGTAGTACCTCATCGTATGCAACAAACAAGGATAAATCGTTGCCGCCCGGGCTGCAAAAGAAAGTCGACAGTGGTGAGTCTCTACCGCCGGGCTGGCAGAAGAAATTACATAAAGGGGAGATTTTAGACTACCGGGTCTACCGACAGGGCAGTGTTGTTGTTCCGGTAAACCACGAGGGAATAATAACCATTAAGGTGGAAGGTAAGGTCATAAGATTAATGGAAGCAACAAGAGAAATCGTTGATATACTAAAGTAAGGACAAGTACCCTGCTTGTAACAGACTTATGCCGGTTTGCTTAACGAACTTAATCCATCATCCCAGTAAGGATGATCCCCAAAGCGATCCGCAAGATAATCTGAAAAGACCTTAATACGTCTCGGTATCAGGCGACCGGGAGGGTAAACAGCATAGATTCCAGCCGACGGGTGTTGATATTCGTCGAGAATAGTAACCAGCTTTCCCTCTTTGAGTAAGCTGCCGAGGATAAATGTCGGGCCTTTTGTAATCCCCATGCCAGCCACTGCTGCCGCTGCCAGTGCTTCACCATTGTTGGCCCGTATACGTATCTGTGGTTGTGCAAATAGCATCTTGCCCTCTGGAGTTTTATAACCCCACTGATTTTTATAACTTATGTTGCTGTACTGAAGACCAACATGTTGTTGTAGATCAGCCGGGTGTGTGGGTTCGCCATGCTGTTCAAGATAAGACGGGCTAGCACAGGTAACCTGGCGCATGGTTCCCAGTCGTCTGGCCACCAGTGTTGAATCCTGCAGTATTCCAATCCTGACTGCCATATCGAAACCTTCCTCGATAAGGTTAATGTTGCGATCGTTCAGATCCAGGTTTAATTCAATCGCCGGATGCTCATTGAGAAAGTCAAAAATAGTCTTCGACAGATGTGTCAGGCCAAAGGATAGAGGGGCGGCCAGCTTCAGGGAACCACGTAAATCTGTAGTCTCTTCAGTAACACTCAGTTCGGCATCATCAAGATCTGCAAGAATTTGCACAGCCCGTTGATAAAAGTTTTTTCCTGCATCCGTTAACGATAATCGACGTGTAGTGCGATGCAGTAGTCGGCTATCCAGGCGCTGCTCCAATTGACTGATACGGCGGCTAACGACAGATTTTGCTATTCCAAGGCGCTCGCCGGCGGCACTAAAAGTTCCTGCTTCGACTACTGCTGTGAAGGCTTCTATATCAGCAAACTTGTCCATATTGTTGCAAATTATAGAACAAATAGTTTCATAAACCTATATTTATAATATTTTTTGAAACAAATAATATGTCATTAACGGGTACAACGGTGTGCCCTTAATCAATGAGGATATAACGATGAATAATTCCACTCTAAATTCAGCCACGCAACTGACCGGACGTGTGCTGTTGTCTTTTATTTTTATCATGGCAGGGATAAGCAAAATAGGTGCCTATACCGGCACCCAGGGATACATGGAAAGCATGGGGGTACCAGGAATATTGCTGCCGCTGGTGATCATGCTGGAAGTCGGTGGTGGACTGGCGCTTCTTCTGGGATGGCAGACACGGATTGCAGCATTCCTGCTGGCGGGCTTCAGCATTGTCAGTGCGCTTATATTTCATGCGAATTTTGCTGATCAAATGCAGTCGATTCTTTTTATGAAGAATATAGCCATAGCTGGTGGTCTTCTGTTGCTGGTGGCCGGTGCTGCGCATGACTGGTCAATTGATAGTAAACGAATTGCCAGGGCATAAGGAGGTTATGATGGCGAATACTAAGGTAAACAGGATACTTCGGGTAGACAGCAGTGCCTGCAATAGTGATTCGATCACACGAAGGCTCGGTGATGAAGTCATCAGGCGTTTAAAACTGCAGTACCCGGGGGCTGAATTGACACAGCGTGATGTTGGCAATGGTATTCAGCTTCTAAATGAAAACTGGGTGCGGGCAAACTTGACCAAGCCTGCCGAGCGCAATCAGGATCAGCAGCAGGTATTGGCCTATTCTGATCAATTAGTTAGAGAGCTGGATTCTGCAGACACAATAGTGATAACGGCACCGGTCTACAATTTTTCTGTGCCTGCATCACTGAAAGCATGGGTAGACATGATCTGTCGCGCCGGCTTAACGTTTAGCTACACAGAAAAGGGGCCACAGGGTTTGCTAAAAGACAGGCCTGTATACCTTGTTTTGGCATCAGGTGGTGTTCCTTTTGGCAGCCCGGTGGATTTTGCCAGTGACTATCTACGCCATATCCTCGGTTTTATTGGTATCCTTGATGTACGCGCTGTGTACGCAGAGGCAACCAATAGCAATGCATCGTCTAGTGAAGGCGCTGCTCTTGATATGCTAGCCCAATGGCTGCCATTGGAAGCATCGGCAGTTGCCTGAAATATTGGAGAAACTGATATGAACATGTCAAAGACCACAGACAATATCGAAATCAGAACTGTATCCCGGATCATAAAGGGTATGCCTGCAACTGACGGCGCAGGTGTTGAGCTGACGCGCGTCATAGGTCAGCCGGCATTGAACACGCTTGACCCTTTCCTGCTGCTTGATGCCTTCAGGTCCGATAAACCTGAAGATTATCTGGCCGGCTTCCCATCGCATCCACATCGTGGTTTTGAGACTGTCACTTACCTGCTCGAAGGACGTATGCGGCATAAAGATAATGCGGGTCATGAGGGAGTTATCGAACCCGGTGGAATCCAGTGGATGACAGCAGGCAAAGGGATTGTTCACTCAGAAATGCCAGAGCAGGAAAACGGTATGCTGGAAGGGTTCCAGCTATGGGTCAATCTGCCAGCAGAAAACAAGATGGATGCCCCGTCCTACCAGGAATACGCAGCTGAGCATATACCAGTGGAAGCAAGGGAAGGCGGCATTGAAGTACGGGTCATCAGCGGACAGACATCGCAAGGTACCACCGGACCAGTAGTGCAGCCCTTGACTGACCCTCTTTATCTTGATGTCCGGGTGCCGGCTGGTCAGACATTTGTCGAGCCGTTGCCGACCTCACACAATGCTTTTATATACATCATTCATGGTCCTGTTGAAGTCATGGGTGAGTCTAAACAGGTGCTGCAGTTAGTACGTGATGACCTCGGCGTACTGGCGGATGGCGACGCAGTAAGGCTGAGTACAGGTGAACATGATGCACAATTTTTACTCGTGTCAGGCAAACCATTGAGGCAACCGATTGCTCGAGGCGGTCCTTTTGTAATGAATACACAGGATGAAATCAAGCAGGCCTTTGATGATTACAGGCATGGCAGATTTTGAAGAAAAAATTTGAAAGGCTGCGCTCAATCCTCAGAACTGCAGTTCTGCAATCAGGTTTTTGATAGCTTTTACTGAGTTGCTGTCAGGATTGATCAGCTTGAATCCGGTATCTACTAAATCAGGATTGGCATCGGTAGATTGCCATATGCTATGAGCCTTCAGGGAAATTTTCTGTCGGTTTTTCCCGCCTGAGCCTGGCAACTCCAGACTCAGGTCGTAGTCCTTGTTGATTTCAATCGGGATTTCACTGAGCAGCATCAGGCCAGCCTCCGAAATATCAATGACATGTCCCAGTAATGAACCATCGCTCTGGTCAAAAATACGCAGGTAAAAAACGAGCTCCCAGCGACGCCTCTGTCTTTTTTCTATGGCAAAAACATGAGTTTTACTTGTCATAAGAGCTTCTCCTTAAAATTCCATCCTTTTTATTAGATTATAAATACACTAGCTGTAGCAAAAAGGGAAATCGGGTTTTTTTGTATCTGCTGCTGTCACAACAAATGGTGATTTCTATTGCAGTTTTCGGCAGGTCGTCCACGTAAATAAGGATACACCAAATGAGGCTGTTCACACAGTGACAGGGCATATAACACAATAATAAATATTTAAGCATCCTAAGCTGTTGATTTTATGACTGAACTAACTGGCACGATTCTTTCTAGTGGATCTCTCTGAAGTTAATTGAAACCAGAGAGAGTTAATATGAAAAAACGTGCACTCATGCTAGCCGTTGCCGTGTCCACTCAAACGAGCGCTATAGCGCAGGCCGCGGATTCAGCAGGCACCAACGCAGTGCTACTCGACCCGGTCATCGTACGAGATGTATTTGAAAGCCGGATCAGTATCAACCCGAATTTTTCTGTACCAGATGAATACAACCGAGTTAGTCCCACCAGTGCCGATGGTGGTGAATTCCTGCGTCAGATAAACGGTGTTTCAGGTAGTCGCTTTGGGGGCAGGGGAATTGATCCGGTCATTCGTGGACAGAAGGAAACAAGACTGAATATACTGCTGGATGGTGCCTATATACACGGCGGCTGTCCCAACAGGATGGATCCACCAACAAGCTGGGCAGCGCTGGAGACCTACGAAGAAGTGGTGGTCATCAAAGGCGTTCAGACACTGGTCTACGGTGGTGGTGGCAGTGGTGGTACCGTCCTGTTTAATCGTAATTCTCGGCTGCTGGCCAGCGAGCAGGAAGGTCTTCATGGGCGTGTCAGTGGTATGGCCACAGATAATGGCATAACCGGTGATATCGCCGCTGATATCATGGGTTCCAATGAAAAAGCTTACTTGCGTGGTATCGCCCAAATCAAATCAGCAGATAACTACAAGGATGGTGATGGCCGGGAAGTGCGTTCATCGTTTGATCATAAACAGGCTGGTTTTGTGGCTGGCCTGACAGCGACGAAAGATAGACTGTTCGAGTTCACCTATGAGAAAAACGAGTTTAGCGATGCGCTGTATCCGGGAGCGGGAATGGACAGTCCGGAAGAAGACGCTGACATCTACCGCCTGAAATATGCCGATAAGCCAGCAACTGTCTGGCTCAATGATATCAAGGTCGAAGCCTACTTCAGTGATGTCTATCATTTGATGGATAATTATAGCCTGCGTACACCACCCAGCTATCCACTAAACCATAGCAAAGCCGGCCAGCCGATGCTGCGCGCCACACCAACTACTTCTGATACTGCCGGTGGACACATTATCATGCAGTCACGGACAGGCAACACGTGGTGGAACTATGGCCTGAATATCCAGAACAATGAGAGGAATGCGGTACTGAACAACATGGATAGCGGTATAGCAAAAAGTATTTCCTACCTGTGGCCGGGGGCAAACATTGAACAGACCGGTGTGTTCGCAGAGGCCGAGACAAAACTGGCACAGAAACAACGCCTGAAGTACGGGCTCAGGCTGGATTATATCCGCGCCTCTGCTGATAAGGCTGATGTGAAACCGGAAGCTGGACCGAAGACAGCCAATCAGTTGTACCAGATGTACTATGGTGTCAAAGCAACAGATCAGACGGAGACCAACTGGGGTGGCTTGCTACGCTACGAACATGATTATGGAAATGACATGGTACTGTTTGCCGGTATTTCCCGCAGTGTGCGTACAGCGGACGCCAGCGAACGTTATATGAACAAGTTCGCGATGATGCCTGCGCTACAGTGGGTAGGTAATCCGGAAATCAGGCCTGAAAAGCATCACCAGATAGATTTTGGCATCGGTCAGCAGAATGAGCGGGTGAGCTGGAATGGTGTGCTGTTCTATGATGACGTATCGGATTATATCCTCCGTGATACTGCTCGCGGCCAGTCAGGTACGCTGCAGGCTAATGGTGCTGATATCTACCGCAATGTCGATGCCGTATTATGGGGAACTGAAGTTGATGCCTCATGGGCATTAGCAAAGTCCTGGGACCTGTCGGGTGCCCTGGCCTACGTTCGTGCAACGAATACCACGGATAATGACCGTCCTGTTGCCCAGACTCCACCGCTCAATGGTCGGCTGAGTCTGGATTACTCAGTTCCAAAATGGGGTGTTGGCGGACGTGTTCGCTTTGCAGCAGAACAGGATCGCGTCGACCAGTACAGCAAGCAGGAAGTCGGCCCAACTCCATCGTATGCCGTACTCGATCTGTATGGCAACTACCGCATTAACGATGTCTTCAACCTGCGTGCAGGGGTAAACAATATGTTCGACGAGACCTATGCCGAGCATGTCAGTCGCTCTAACCTGATGGATCCATTTGCAGTTCGGGTCAATGAACCGGGACGGACATTCTGGTTGCGCGCTGATGCAACTTTCTGATCTGCTCATTAATTGAGCGGAATCCAACCGGGTGTTGACGCCTGCTCAATTCATGGTCAACAGTAATATGACAATATCAGCACACCGTATCATGGCTTTTGCGCTGGTATTTTCAGCCTTGATGCACGTTGCGGGAGCTGGTCTTGCAGAGTTATTTTTTTCTGCTTCGAGAACAGCCAGCCAGAGTGCACCACTGCAATCATTTCAGATATCCGTTGAGCAGATAGAGTCAAGATATTCTGCTATTACAGAAACTAGCAGCGAAACACACCCTGCTGAACAATCTGAAACAGATAACCGTCCAGAACCTGAAAAGAAAGCAGTTCCGCAAACTGTGGAGAAAGCGAAAGCGCAGAAAATATCAAAGCCGCTTAACCGGCCCATTGCCAGACCAAAGCCGAAAACAAAAAAGACAGCTAACCCGATACAGCGTCAGAAACGTGTTGCCAGCAGTCTGAAGCACGCTGAAGTTAAGACAACCGCCGAATCTGTATTAGCGGAATCGCAGAAGATCGACTATTACAGCCTTCTGCAGGCCCATATCGAATCACGCAAGTATTACCCACGCCGAGCTCGTAAGTTAGGCATTGAAGGTGACGTTGAGGTCAGTTTTGTGCTGCTGCAGAACGGCGAGGCCAGTAATATCACGAGTACCGGTGGGCACCGCTTGCTGAATCAGGCTGCGATCAAATCAATCACGCAAGCAATGCCTTTACCTGCGCCACCGGCTGCGCTAAAACTGCCACTAGCTGTAACGTTTAACATGCAATACGATCTGAAATGATATAGTGCCTGATAATAGCAGGCCGAAATTATCTCAAAGCGTATTTTTTAAGCCGGTACAGGAAGGTGTCGCGGGTCAGGCCAAGCAATCTCGCAGCACGGCTTTTGTTGCCGTTTGCCTTCTGCAGGGCCTGGTTCATCAGGCCTATTTCGAGGGCCTCCAGGTTCAGTCCGCATTCCGGTAGGCGAAACAGTTCGCTAATGCTGGACTGAGACTGAGCATGCATTTCCTGTGGCAGATTCGTTACATCGATATCCCTGCCATTGGACAGGATTAGCATTCTTTCCATGAAATTACGTAGTTCCCTGACGTTTCCGGGCCATGAATAGCTTTCCATTGCCATGACAGCGGCATCAGTATAGCTTGGCGCAGGAATTCCATGCTCTGCCGAGAGTTTTTCATTCAGTGTCTGTAATAAGTTCGCCACATCACCAGTACGTTTCCTCAAAGGCGGTACTTCAAGCGGTACAACATTTAACCGGTAATACAGGTCGCGCCGGAAACTGCCTGCTTCGACAGCATCTTCCAGATTTGAATTTGTTGCCGCTATAAGACGAACATCTGCATGCCGTGCTTCGACTTTTCCTAGCGGCTGGTATTCACCACTTTCGAGAAAGCGCAATAACTTGGCCTGCACCTGGGCTGGCATTTCACCGATTTCATCCAGCAGCAGGGTTCCGCCATCGGCTTCGGCGATAAACCCGCGTCGTGGGTTATGTGCATCGGTAAAAGCGCCCTGACAATGCCCAAAAAACAGAGATTCAGCGAGTGCTTCAGGAAGTGCAGCACAGTTGACAGTTATTAACGGCCTGTCATGGCGGTGGCTGGTGTTATGAATACGACGAGCCAGCAAGTCTTTTCCGGTACCTGTTTCACCAGTGATTAATATTGCAACATCTGTAGCGGCGACCACATCTGCCGCGCGTAAGACTTCCATCAGTTCAGGTGAGTTGCCGTTGATCATGTCATTTTCCGATTTCATGTAGATGTACCTTTTGTGGCATGAAGTGCAGTGAATGCAGTATTTCCGGGTTGTATAGCAAAACAAGTGATATCAGGCCCAGCAGAATCAACAGGCCTCCGCTTAACTTATTAATTATAAGTGATTTCCGTAAAGTATTCATCCTGCCGGCGAGCATGGAGGCGAGCAGCATCGGTGTCAGGGTGCCGAGACCAAACATCATCATATACAGCCCGGCATCCATGGCATTGCCTTCTGACAGCGCAAGCAATAGTGCATAGTAGACCAGTCCGCAGGGCAACCAGCCCCATATAATGCCAAACAAGAAGGCCTGAAATGGGCTGCTGACCGGGAGCAGGCGCTGACCGAGTGGCTGAAGTTTTTTCCAGATCGGCGTTCCCAGCCGCTCAATGGCTGCGAGACGGGGCATCCAGCCGCCGAGATAGAGCCCGAGCACGATAATGATCACGGCGGCAATGATACGTAACACTGGCAATCCATGTTGTGGCGCCAGCAGCTCTACCAGGGTGCCTCCGAGCGCTCCAATTAGCAGCCCGGCGACGGTGTAGCTGGTCAACCGGCCCAGGTTGTAGGCAAGGCTGTAATAGAACAGTCGGCTGTGACGAGCACGAATCTCCGGTGCCAGGCTCATGGTCAGGGCACCCACGATCCCACCACACATGCCAAAGCAGTGAACGGCACTGAGCAAGCCAATGAGAAAGGGGATGGTCATCTATATTCAGTCTATCAGTTGTTTCAGTTGAATGCCTTCAGGCGAATCAAGTGAACCGTGCTGTGCTGTCCACATTGGATTTAAGATAAAAGATAAGTCTTGTCGTGGTTTTTACTTTTTTTCTCATTCTTTGTCCTATGTCTTGCTTGCATCTTCATACTCTTCAGTTGCCTGCATCCAGTGTTCTTCCAGATCCGCGATATCTTTCGCCAGGTATGCCTTGTCCTGCATCAACGATGTCATCAGGTCAGTATTCTCTTCATTATAAAAAGCAGGGTCTGACAGCTGTTTGTCTATAGAATCCAGTTCCCCATTCAATTCATCAATTTTTCGTTCTAAACGATCAACCCGCTTTTTTAATGGCTGAAGTTTTTTTCTTCTTTCTGCTTCGAGACGGCGAATATCCTTTTTAGTCGGGCCGTTCTCAACAACAGGTTTAATTGCGGCTGTTTCAATCACTGATACTTCTTCTGCAGGTGTCTCTGTTTTTCCCTGCAGGCGTTTTGCATAATCATCAAGGTCGCCTTCAAAGGCTTCGACCTTGCCATTGTCAACGAGGATAAACTGGTCTGTTACAGACTTGAGCAAGTGGCGGTCATGCGACACGATGACCATGGCACCAACATACTCCTGTAGTGCCATCGACAGTGCATGGCGCATTTCCAGGTCAAGGTGATTGGTGGGCTCATCAAGCAGCAACAGGTTTGGTTTCTGGTAGATCAACAGAGCCAGGACCAGCCGCGCTTTTTCTCCACCGGAAAAAGGCGCCACGGGCTCTTCGACACGATCACCGATAAAACCGAAGCCACCGAGAAAACCACGCAGAGAAGATTCACGGGCTTTTTTGTCGAGTAAGCGTAAATGTTGCAGAGCTGTTTGTTCAGGAACCAGTTGCTCAAGCTGGTGTTGAGCGAAATAGCCTATTTTCAAATACTGGGCCTGCCAGCTTTCACCTGACTGGGCCTCCAGCTCGCCAGCGAGAAACTTTATCAAAGTCGATTTGCCTGCACCGTTAGGGCCGATCAGGCCAATACGATCACCGGCATGTAAATGAATGCTGACATCTTTAAGTATTGCCATATTATTGTACCCCAGTGAGACCTCACGGCTATCCAGCAAGCGCTCGGGCAGCTTCTCCGGCTCACGGAAGTTGAAGTGAAAGGGCGAATCGATATGGGCAGCTGCAATCAATTGCATGCGTTCCAGCACTTTTACGCGGCTTTGTGCCTGTTTAGCCTTGGTGGCTTTAGCTCCAAAGCGACGGATAAATTTTTCAATGTGCTCGACTTCTTTCTGCTGTTTTATGTGTGCAGCCTGTTGTTGTGCAAGTTGCTCGGCCCGTGCCTTTTCAAATGATGAATAGTGTCCGCTATATAGTGTTATGTGCCGGTGTTCGATATTGGCAATCAGGGTAATGAACGAATCAAGAAATTCTCGGTCATGTGATATCAACAGCAGTGTGCCGTCATATCGGCTAAGCCAGTTCTGTAACCAGATCACTGCATCCAGATCCAGGTGGTTGGTCGGCTCATCAAGCAATAATAGATCTGAGCGACACATGAGAGCCTGCGCTAAGTTTAGCCGCATACGCCAGCCACCGGAAAATTCTTCAACTGGCAGCCTGATCTCTTCAGGTTTAAATCCCAGGCCATGCATCAATGTAGCAGCACGGCTTTCTGCGCTATATCCGTCTATGTCTTCCAGCCGGCCATGCAGTTCTGCCAGCATCATGCCGTCATCATTATCAGTAGCGGCGCTGATCTTATCCTGTAAGTCTACATAATCCCGATCTCCCTGCAGAACATAATCCAGCGCAGGGATGTCACCAGCAGGCGTATGCTGCGCAACATGCGCGATGACCCAGTCAGCAGGCATGCTGAAGTTGCCGTTGTCTGCCTCCAGCTTGCCAAGTATCAGCGAAAATAAACTCGATTTACCAACACCATTGGAACCAGTAATGCCGACTTTTTGTCCAGCTGGGATGGAAAAATTAGCATCTTCAAGCAGCACTTTTTTGCCGCGACGAAGAAAGAGTTCCGAAAATACCAACATGCTTATGTTTATCCCTGGTTATATTCTTTACAAAGCAAGAATAACCCTTAACGCATCCAGCCTCAGCCTGGCGGCATCAAGCACCTCATTCAGGGCAGCCAGCTGCTGTTCAAAAAATTCAATCTCTTCATCACGAATATTCGGGTTAATCTGGCCCAGGGCTTCGAGACGGTTAATTTCTCTGCTCAGTATCTCACTGGACTGCTGATGGGCCTGCTTGAGAATCACCGGAGTCTGTTTACCGGCAATTTCTTCACAACGGGAAAACAGGGCATGCAGGGTAGTTTTTTTAGCATGTACAATCTTGTTTGCCATCTTTGACGGGACCTGCACACGATGCTCGAGAATGAACGGATGTGTCAGGTCCTGCTGGTGGTCTTTGCCCTGTTCATCGATCAATACACGGATGCTTGTCGGAGGAAGATAGCGGTCACTTTGCAGCTTGTTTATCGGTGGGACTTCCAGGCTATAGATACACTCGAGAAGAATACTTCCAGATTTGATATGAGTCTTGCTGATTGCTGTCATTGCGGTATTGCCCATCTCGCTGCTGGTGACCATATCCATGGCGGTGCGCGTTAGTGGGTGTTCCCAGCTCAGGTATTGTGCATCTTCAAAACTCAGTGCAGTCTGTCGATCGAAAGTCACAGTGAGACCATCATCTGGCAGTCCCGGTAGCTGATTCACCATTTCATCAGTTGCTCGAATGATGAGGCAGTTGTCACTGTGTATTTCTGAATCAATGCCGAGACAGTCAAGCACATTGCCCATGTATTCAGGTAGCAGATTTTCCTTGTCCTGCCGTTCAGCACGTTGCTTCAAATCATCCGCGATATTTTTACGGCAGGAATTGATCTCCAGCAGGCGATCACGACCATCATGCAGTTCAGTGGTAAGCTTGTGATGTAGATCTTTGGTGTTTTTAATCAGGTTATCGAATCCCATGTGCGGATGCTTGATTACGTCGATCAGTTGCTGTTCCATCTGCACAAAAACAGAATGTCCTGCCGGGCAGGTGTGCTCGAAGGCATTGAGGCCTTCGTGGTACCAACGGAATAATATCTCCTGGGCTGAGTCTTCTATATAGGGAATGTGAATTTCTATTGTGTCACCCTGTCCGATACGGTCGAGGCGGCCAATACGCTGTTCCAGTAAATCTGGATTCAGTGGCAGGTCAAATAAGATGAGATGCTTTGCAAACTGAAAATTTCTTCCTTCACTGCCGATCTCCGAGCACACCAGTACCTGGCTGCCAGTTTCCTCATCGGCAAAGAAGGCTGCCGCCCGATCTCGTTCAATAATACTCAGTCCTTCATGGAACACTGCTGCATGGACCCCGCTGTGCATCTTTAGATACTGGGCCAGATCGAGAACCGAGTTTCTACTGGCAGCAATGACCAGCACCTTTGCTGGGTGTAGTTGTTCAAGTGTAGATACCAGCCATTCAACACGTGGATCCTGTTGTGTCCAGGCCGGCTTGCTACCACTGTCGAGATAGCGCAGCTCTGGGGAAATTCGCATTACCGGGTTATCATGGTCTGCAGAACCGAGTTCACCGGCATCATCATGGCGATAGATGTCAGGCATCGGCAGCGCTGTTGGCAGGACGACCCTTTTCGGGAAACCTTTTACTGCAGCACGGGTATTTCTGAAAAGCACGCGTCCGGTGCCATGGCGATCAAGTAGATGTTCGACCAGTTCAGTTCGGGCCACTGCACCTGCTATATCGTCCTTACCGGCCGCCTGTAACTGATTCAGAAGTGTTCGATTGTCACCTTCATTGAATGTGCTTTTAATCAGATCCTGATCTGCTTTTGTCAGCGCTTTGCCATTAACCAGGTCTTCGACTGTCTGTGCGACGGGTTTGTAATGCTTCTCTTCTTCAATAAACTGCGCGAAATCAGGAAAGCGGTCAGGATCAAGCAAACGAAGGCGTGCAAAATGACTTTCTTTGCCCAGCTGTTCCGGGGTGGCGGTTAACAACAGCACACCTCTGGTATGGCTAGCCAGTTTCTCTATCATCAGATATTCGTCGCTGGCATGTTGCGGTGACCAGGCAAGATGGTGAGCTTCATCAACAACCAGCAAATCCCAGTCACCGTGAACAGCCTGCTCAAACATCTGCGAATTTTGCATAAGAAATTCGACGCTGCATAAGACCAGTTGTTCACTGTGAAACAGATTGTTCGCAATCTCCTCATCTGTTGCAGCAAAACAGCGATCATCATCAAAGATGCGGAAGTGCAGATTGAATCGACGCAGCATTTCTACCAGCCATTGATGTAGCAGTGATTCCGGTACGACAATCAGGATGCGCCGGGCGCGGCCGGTCAATATCTGGTGATGTAGAATCAGCCCGGCTTCGATGGTTTTGCCCAGGCCGACCTCATCGGCAAGCAGTACTCGAGGTGCATAGCGATTGGCCACCTCATGGGCGATATATAACTGGTGGGGGATAAGGCTGGTGCGGCAGCCTGTCAGGCCATACAGGTCCGAGTGGGCAAGAGAATTCTGATGCAGCAGGGTCTGGTAGCGCAGCTCAAACCATTTATCCGGGTCTATCTGATTATTATAAAGGCGTTCTGTAGGACGGTTTAGCTGGATGAAATTATCCAGGCCGGCTTCTTCAAGCTCGACAGGCTGGCTCTTCTCATCCTGTCCAATATAAGTGACAAGTCCGTTGTCTTCGCGGATTGCTGTTACCCTGATTTGTGTCCCGTCATGACTGCTAATGGTATCGCCAATGGCGAATACTATTCGGGTCAATGGAGCTGTTTGACGTGAGTAGATACGTGTTTCACCGCTAGCAATAAATACGATGGTAACAGTGCGCTCATCGACCGCCAAAACAGTGCCAAGGCCCATTTCGAGCTCGGCATCACTGATGCAGCGCTGCCCGGGGATAAAATCGTACACGATAATTTTCCTGAGTGAGAGAAGGAGCTGCCGGAAAAATAGGCCAACAAAGATAAATGGAAGCCGCCAATTATAACGCAGATAGGCTGGTTTCAGGAAAGCATATCCATTGTGCTTTTTAGGATTTAGTTATTACGAAAAATCTGGTTCAGATACTATTTTTCTTGCAACTTCGGACTTATCAATTTTAGCTCTATTCAATCAGACTTTTCAGGAAGCCCAGATACTCGCCTTTATTCCATGGACGACCACCCAGTGCGATATACCTCAGTTTGCCTTCGGGGTCGACGAAGTAGGTTGATGGCAGGCCTCGCGGCTGCCATTGCTCAGTGACTTTGCCGTCGCTATCGAGCAGGGTGTTCATGTCTGGTGCAACAATACCGAGGAAATCGAAAACTGTATCTTCATCTTCCGATGTATTGATCAGCACGATTGAAAGCCCTGAATCCCTGAATTCTTCCGCAATAGCCTGGATGGTAGGCATCTCCCTGCGGCAGGGACCGCACCACGATGCCCAAAAATGTGCGAATACCCATTTGCCCCGCATTGTCGATAAATCGAAGGTATTGCCATCCATATCGTTTAACAACAGGGCCGGTGCATCACGGCCATCGACGGTGATGATGCCCCTCGGTAATTCAGCCTTGTGGGGTGCCGGTGTGGAAGTATCGGCGTTAACCTGCATAGGAAGCAGACTTAGCAGGATGATGAAAAAGTTTATTTTGCTATGCATGTCAGATTCTCAACTGTAATGGTCCTTGATTCACCGCCCTTGTCGGCACCGGTCTTGAATGTGGCAACCAGTTTGAAGGGCTCATCTTTCCATTCGACAGCGACATTGCCACCGACATGTTCATATTGCCGCAGATCACGACTTTCAGGTAATTGTGTCCAGCCGAATGTGGACTGGTGAGCCTGTGAAAGTCCTGTTTTTTGCCAGATTTCCAGCCAGTCTTTTTTCTTCATACGCTTCATTGGTGAGCCATCTGCTGCAAAAAATTTCCAGTCGTTCAGCGTCAGCCACAGTACTTCGTAGGTTTTGTTATCAACCATGCCGAAGATGAAACATTTTTTTGTAATGGCGTCGATAGAGGCCTGGTTAAAACCCCTGCCGGTATAAAAGGCAGCCAGTTGTTCAGGTGTGCGTGATCCAATAACAACGGTCATGTCTTTGTCTTCGAACAGGTTGGTGCCATCTTTTTGTTTTGCTGGTAAGGCGGCATAGCTGATTGACGAAGTAGAAAACATCATCAGGCTAACTAACCAGGTGATTTTTTGTTTGTAATTAATCATAAACATTATTTCTAATATGAGGTGCTGTTAGATATGATATCGTATTTCAATTGAAACATAGCCTTTAATGTACAGCAAACCGGAACCTTGATCCTTCATTACTGTCGATATCTGGTAACATGATCAGCAATTCAAGGGAGCAGGTGTTTTTTCATGAGCTGTTGTTGCCCGCATTCAAATTCAGCCAATCGTTTTTTTTCCTTCTTCGCAGGTAGATACCGCAGGCGTTTTGAGAAGAAGGGATTCGAACCCTCACAGAAACAGCTGATGGAGGGTCTGCAGCGGGCAGGTTTTCAGGATGCGGAGATACTTGAAATTGGCAGTGGTGTTGGTCATTTACACCAGACCCTGTTAGAACACGGGGCAGCCTCTGCAGTTGGAGTAGACCTGGCATCGAAGATGATCTGTGAAGCACAGAAATGGGCGCATGAACGTGAGCTTGATGACAGGACAGCTTATATCGAAGGTGATTTCATGGAGCTTGTCGATTCCGTGATGGATGCCGATGTTACCGTTCTCGACAAGGTGGTTTGCTGTTATCCAGATGCAGATGGGCTGGTTCACGCATCGATTGGCAAAACAAAACGTGTCTATGCCCTCACTTATCCACGCAATCGCTGGTATGTAAGAATGGTGATGGGGATGACGGCATGGGTGATGAAAATCATGCGCTCTGATTTTCGTAGTTATGTGCATGACCCTGAACTGATTGAGAAATGGATCAGGGATGCCGGTTTTGGCAAGCTTTACCAGAACAGTAACCTGGTCTGGTTGACACAGGTGTATGTTAAGTTCTGAGTGCCACTATCAAAGTTTCAAGTTCGAAGCATTGGGATGATAGATAAGGGATGATAGATAAAAAGCCTATGATCTCCATTCGATCCTGGAAAATAAATCGAAAACCGTGATTAATATTTTAAAAATTATTCCGTGGACAACAACGTTTCCAGCAGAGGCCAGACATTCTCCAGCACCTGTTTCTGTCCCTCCGCTGTTGGATGTGTTCCATCCGCCTGCATCAGGTCTGGATTATCAGCTACCTGGTCCAAAATCTTCGATACCAGTGGCACATTGTATTTACTGGCCAGCCGCTGAAACAGGGCAGCGAACTGTGAATTGTAATATGCACCGTAATTAGGTGGCAGACGTACTCCGGCTAATAGTACAGACAGTCCTGCCTGCTGGCTTCTGTCGATGATAGAAGACAGGCTATTTTCGGTTTCACTAATCGGTAATCCTCGCAGCCCGTCATTTCCACCGAGTGCTATGATTACAATTGCCGGTTTATGTTGTTTCAGGGCATCATCAAGCCTGTTCAGGCCAGTGCGCGAAGTATCTCCACTAACGCTGGCATTGACCACGCGATATGTATAGTTATTCTGTTCAAGTCTTTGCTGGAGCAAATTCACCCACCCTTCTTCGGTGTTGATTCCCCATGCAGCACTGATACTATCACCAAGTACCAGAATTACCGGCTCATCTGCCCTTGCAGGGCCGGTGCTAAAGAGCAACAGAAGTAGAGCAATTACAGACAGGAGTTGTCTAGTCATGGATTCACAGCAGTCATCAGGATTTGTTCAGGCCATTCGGCTTGGCAAGCAGGTCACCACATCTGAAGGCCCATTGGTAATTCTAGATGATATCAATTTTAGTGTCCCTGCGGGGACTTCTGTTGCTATTCTCGGTGCTTCCGGGTCGGGCAAGACAACTCTCCTTGGTTTGCTGGCAGGTCTCGATGTTGCCAGCACAGGTCGAGTCATGATCAACGATATTGACCTCGGTGAGCTTGATGAAGACGGGCGGGCATTACTACGGGCCGGCTCAGTGGGTTTTGTATTTCAGAACTTCCAGTTGTTGAGCGGACTGACAGCACTGGAAAATGTCATGCTGCCATTAGAACTGGCGTCAGACAGTAAGCCGAAGGAGGTGGCGAAAGATATCCTTTCTCGTGTTGGCCTGGTCGAGCGTCTGCATCATTACCCAAGCCAGCTTTCCGGTGGTGAGCAACAACGCTGTGCCATAGCGCGTGCTTTTGCCGCTAGCCCGGAAGTATTGTTTGCTGATGAGCCTACTGGCAATCTCGACCTTACTACCGGTAAACGTATCATCGATTTATTATTTGAGCTCAACAGAGAGCAGGGTACGACATTGATCATGGCCACCCACGACGAGGCACTGGCCGGCCTGTGTGAAACACGCCTGAACTTGCAGGGCGGCCGCTTGGTACAGTGATAGTGCGGGTAAATACATAATGCTGACATTTTCATGGCGCCTGTTATGGCGCGACTGGCGTGGTGGTGAACTACGGATTCTTGCTGTTGCGCTGATTATCGCGGTGACTGCCGTCAGTGCTGTTGGTTTTTTTACCGACCGCGTCGATCATGGTCTACAGCAGCAGGCAGCTGAACTGATTGCAGCAGATCTTGTAGTCAGTGCAGCTAAGCCTGTAACGCCTGCAATAGAACAAGGAGCGAAAGCCCTTGGCCTGCAGACCGCGCATACCATTCAGTTCCGCAGTGTCGCCATTGCTGGCGAAAAACCACAACTGGTTGAGGTCAAGGCAGTCAGTGATGGATACCCGTTTCGCGGTGAATTACGTATCACTGATGCAGCGTTTACGCAAGACCGTGCAACAGAGAACATACCGGCCAGTCACGAAGTATGGGCAGAGCCTCGCTTACTGCAAATGCTTGGATTGAGTGTGGGTGACAGTCTGCAGCTGGGTGCAATATCGTTCACCATTAGCCAGCTTCTGACTTATGAGCCTGACCGTGGCGGTGACATGTTCAGCGTCGCCCCGCGGGTAATGATCAATCTTGACGATATCGCTGCGACGCAGTTGTTAGGACAGGGTGCGCTGGTAAATTACCGGCTGTTGATAGATGGTGAGCAGGCAGTACTGGATCAGTTTCGCAAAGAGATCAAGTCTCTTAAGCTGGTTGATGAGAAAATTCTCAGTGTCAGCGAAGCGCGACCGGAATTGCGTGTAGCTCTGGAGCGTGCGCAGCAGTTCCTCGGACTGGCTTCAATCATCAGTGTACTGCTGGCGGGTGTTGCTATTGCAACGGCAGCCCGTCGTTTTGCACGTCGCCATTTTGATAGTGCAGCGATCTACCGCTGTTTTGGTGCGACGCAGAACAAAATCATACTAACTTTTAGTCTCGAGATGTTATGGCTGGCATTGATTGCCAGTACTGTCGGTGTCGCACTCGGCCTGCTGGCCCAGGCGGCTATCAGCCAGATACTGGATAAACTCTTTCTCACCAGCCTGCCTGCACCGACTCTGCAGCCTGTCATTATGGGTTACGCCACTGGAGTCATTCTGTTATTAGGCTTTGCTATGCCGCCGCTGCTTGCACTCAGGCAAGTGCCACCACTTCGTGTATTACGCCGTGATCAGGTGCCAGTATCAACACGCAGCTGGTTAATCTATAGCGGAGTATTTCTAAGTATGGCCAGTTTGCTGTACTGGCAGGTCCATGACCTGAAAATGGTTGTGTCGGTGATGGGCGGTATGCTGGCAACTATATCTATATTGTCACTAGCCGCTTATGCTCTTATACGGTTGCTGGCTACACTACGCCAGCGTGTCGGTGTAGCATGGCGATTTGGTCTGGCCAATATCGCCAGGCGACAGTCCGATAGCGTGATACAGATCGTGGCCTTTGGTCTTGGCATCATGGTTTTGCTACTGCTTTCAACAGTGCGAAACGATCTGCTTGATGGCTGGCAAAAAAGCTTGCCGGAAGATGCACCTAATCACTTTATCATTAATGTCCAGACTGACCAGGTAAAAGGAATACAACAGTTCTTTAACGAACACGGTGTACAGCAGCCGAGATTGCATGCCATGGTGCGTGCACGATTAACGCATATCAATGGTCGCAGGGTAAGCAGTGATGACTACACCAGTGACCGAGCCAAGCATATGATCACGCGAGAGTTTAATCTGTCACCAGCCGGCAATCCACAGGCCGATAATGTCATTGTTGCCGGATCGTGGTGGCAACCGACTGATCACGGCAAACCGTTAATTTCACTGGAAGCAAAGCTTGCTACAAGACTTCGGATCAATCTCCATGACAATGTCAGTTTTGATATCAATGGCCGCGAAAAAGTATTCAAAATCAGTAATCTACGCGAGGTGGACTGGCAGACATTCAATATCAACTTCTTTACCGTGGTGCCACCCGGAGTGCTGGATGATGACCCGGCCAGCTGGGTCACAAGCCTTTACCTGAAACCAGAGCAGAAAAGTCTCATTGCACCACTGGTCAAAGACTATCCGAATGTCACCGTGATAGATGTAGAGGTCATTATGAGCCAGGTACGAAGCATCATGGATCGCGTTACCCTGGCAGTGGAATTTATCTTCCTGTTTAGCCTGCTTGCCGGACTCGCTGTACTGTTCGCCGCCATCCAGGCCAGTCAGGATGAACGCCGTTATGAGAGTGCTGTGCTGCGTACCCTGGGAGCGCGACGCTCCATTCTGTTACGCGGACTGTTTGCCGAATTCATTACCCTCGGTGCACTGGCCGGATTGCTGGCAGGATTTGCCGCAACAACGTTGGCATGGATACTGGCGGAGCAGGTATTTCATTTTCCCTACCAGTTCAATCCATTAATTGGCCTGGCTGGTATCACCACAGGCGTGCTACTTGTTGGTATTGCAGGCGTACTGGGGACGCGCAGTGTATTAAGTCAGCCGCCGGTAGTGACATTAAGGGAAGGTGTATAAATGAAGTGTCATGTTTTTTACAAACTCCTGTTTATCAGTTTCTTCATCATCCAGCCAAAGAACAAGTAGAGCAACAAACCGCTGGTCATTACGAGATCAATGATTATCTGGTCCCTGGGCGGCACCAGGGAATTATGTCCAAAACTGAACGCACCGATTACGAACAGTGCGACCATGGCGTATGTCAGTCCTGTCCAGACGATCAGCACACCGACAACTGCATAAATCATACGGCGCCTTTTCTGCTGTATAAAGAGCAATATGCGGTAGACATAGTAGATAGAAAAGCCAGCGGCAATCAGAATGCCGGTTGCTGCCAGAATCCACTACAGGCACACACCGTGCTGGCGTGTATCTTTCGTTGACTCAACGATGCTCTGCCACAGCCCACGAGTCTGTCTGTGGATTTTCTGCTGTGTCAGCCTGGCACTATGCAAGGCTGCCGGATCAATAGATCCTTGCCGTTTTGCTATATGTTCACTGATAACTTCCGAGTGCAGGTTCAGATGACGAATCGTTTCCGATGCACTGACAAAGACTTTGTCATCATTATCCAGCAGTGCCTGTTCAAGTCGCACCAGTTTTTCGCTAACCGGTAGCTTGAATACGCGCATCTTGGCAACTGCAGCACTGCGTACAACAGCGTCAGGATCTTTCAGCGCGCGATCGAGGTAGGGCAGCAATTCGTTAGTCTGTCCATGCTCATCATTGGAAAGGTGACCACTGGGCAGACGGGACACAGCAGTAGCACGCATGTTTGCCTCTTGGTCTCTGGTCATAGCAAGCAGTGCTTCCGTTGTCCGCCGGTCCTTGCCATGGTACTGCGCTGCATTGCTGAGGGCGTTTGTTCTCAGGCTGACAGGTTTTTCTAGATCCCTGATGACGACCAGCAAACCATTCAGCGGGTCGTCAGGGTTCTGCTGCATGCGCAGTATGACCTGACTGATATTGTTGCGCATTTGCGGATCGGTTTCCTTTTCCAGTGCCTCTAATACTTCATCAGGCATCTGTCCCTCCTGGTTGCCGATCCATTCCATGGTCATTATAGCGGCCAGTCGCAGCTGCCTGTTGGGGTGTCCCTGCATGGCCTCTATCACAGCCTGTCTGACAGGTTCTGTCAGTGGACCATTAATAGCGTGGTACTGGTAGATGTAAGCAACTTCAATATTTAGCCGCTGTTTCTGCGGGCCGATGTAGATTGGCAGTAGCAGGTCAAGTGTCGCGTCAGGTAACATCATGAAACGCGCATAGCCCCTCAAAGCCTGCAGGATACTGCGGCGCCGATCACTCCTCGCAATAGCGGCATAGTACTCTTCCCCGACAACCGGTTCAGTTTCTTCAATTAGAGCCGTCAGCTGTTCGATAGCTTTCTGCGGGCGGGATTGCCATTTGGCTGTGTTGCCAAGGAAAGGCATTAACACCAAACGTAAATTTTCATCAGTCCTTTCATCGTCAAGCAATGCGGCGATCTGATCAATGACTGTAATCTCCAGCTGCGGTTTCTCCTCTATCTGCGAGATAGAAAGCGAGGTCTTTGCAACGAAGATTTTCAATGCCGATTTTCGTACTTCCATATCGGGATCATTGAGGACAATCTGCAACAGCACCTTATCTACTTCAGCATCGTCCGATAAACCAAAGTGGTAGGCATTAAGCCCTGCCAGGCGCCTGTTAGCATCAGAATCTACCAGTTGCTCTATGACATCATCACGATCAGCTTTCGTGTTGGTGATGCCCTGGTAAATGCGCTGAAAAGGAATGTTCGAGATGATGATTGCAGCCGCGCTAACGATTACTATCGCCAGTAAAAATGGACCAACTCGATTTTTTTTCATGTTTTATTCTCAAAACGATAGATTATGATAGGCCATAATCTGTCATAACAGGATCAAATGAAAAAAGGGAGCAGGCGAAAAGTCCATATTATATATTTTTAGTCATGCAGGTACTCTGTCCATATACTAAAGCCCGAGCAATGATATAATTTAGCGGGAAAGCCAAAAAATGATCTCAAGCGAGATTTTTATTGGTGCCGTAAATAAAATAGCTGTCTGTACGAAATGCTGGTTGTTACAGTCGTTCAGGGGTAATGTTGGCAGCGAACAGGCGAGTATAAAAAGAAAGCGGATGAAACTGGTAGCAGTAGATATTGGCGGTACAACTGCCCGCTTTGTATTGGCAGATTCCCAGCGGCCAGTTAGCAATCACTTACAGGCGGTGAATCGTTATGACAGCCAGTCATTTGCTGATTTTGGCGCATTGCTGACAGCCTACGTGGTTGATGCTGGTCTGCAAGGCTCAAACATAGATCTACTGTGCCTGGCCTTGCCGGGTCTGATAAACGGGCAGCAGGCCAGGCTGACGAATCTACCATGGGTGCTCGATGCAGATGACATCAGGCGCCGCTTTAATGTTTCCAGAGTGCTGCTGGTGAACGATTTCCAGGCAGCCTGTGAGGGGCTTGACAGCCTTCAGGCCGATGATGTTATCAGTATCAACGCCGGCCACAGGCAGGCGGACAGGCCCAGGGTAATAACGGGAGTAGGTACCGGCCTCGGCATGGCCTGGCAGCTTCCGGAGTCATCTCCTCAGGTTACCGAAGGCGGGCATGTTGATTTTGCACCTGTCGACGAACAGCAGGATAGGTTGTTGCAATATCTTCGCAAAAGCTATCCGGCTCATGTCTCCTATGAGCGCATACTTTCCGGTCCCGGCCTCGTCATGCTTTATCAATTTGTCAGTACCGAAGCAGGCATGCAACAGGATTCAGAAATCTCCCCGGCGGCCGTGTCATCCCGGGCAGCGCAGGGTGATGAAATCGCGATCGATGCAATGCGGCTGTTCGTTCGAATCCTGGCTGGGTTTGCCGGTAATTTAGCCATGCTGTTTCAGCCATTCGCCGGTCTTTATATTGCCGGCGGCATCGCTCCAAAAATACAAAAATGGCTTAATTCAGATGAGTTCATAGAGTATTATTCAGCCAAGGGTAGAATGTCATCGCTGGTCTTGCGCGTGCCGGTGATTCTTATTACTAATGAGAATGTCGGCTTGCAGGGTGCGCTCTCATATGCATATAAATCAATACACTCTCAAGGGAAGAGGTAACTCAGAATGAACAGCAGTTACGAAGAACAAAGGAAAAAAGAAAAATATTATGTAGAAACCAAGCAAGTCACGGAACTGACTCGCCGTTCGCTGGTGCTGATTATGGCTGGTGGCAAGGGTTCACGGCTGAAAGCACTGACAGAATGGCGAGCGAAGCCCGCGGTACCATTTGGCGGCAAATATCGCATTATTGATTTCGCGCTTTCGAACTGTGTCAATTCAGGTATTCGACGCATCGGCGTTCTGACCCAATACAAATCACATTCCATGATTAGGCACATCCAGCGTGCCTGGGGTTTCATGAGAGCGGAAATTGGCGAAATGGTTGAAATTATCCCCGCTCAGCAACGTAGAGGTGAATCCTGGTACCTGGGAACGGCCGATGCGATATTCCAGAATATTGATATTATCCGTCGCCACGCACCGGATTATGTAATCATTCTGGGCGGTGATCATATTTATACCATGGATTACTCAATAATGTTGATGCAGCACGTGGAATCGAACGCTGATATTACGATTGGCTGCATCGAAGTCCCTCGTGAAGAAGCACGTGAATTAGGTGTCATGTCAGTTGATGCGGAATGGAAGATAACCCATTTTCATGAAAAACCTGATGACCCGGAACCAACACCGACAAATCCCGATATGTGTATGGCCTCAATGGGGATTTATGTCTTTTCCACCGAATTTCTGCTGAAAAAACTGATTGAGGACGCCGCTAATACGGATTCTGATCATGACTTCGGTAAAAACGTCATACCATCGAGTATTATCGACTCAAGGGTTATGGCCTACCCTTTTCGCAATAACAAAGGTGAGCCAGCCTACTGGCGTGATGTTGGCTCGGTCGATTCCTACTGGAAGGCAAACATGGAACTTTGTGAAGTGTCACCTGAGCTCAACCTCTATGATCGAGACTGGCCTATCTGGACCTACCAGACACAGCATCCCCCGGCTAAATTCATTTTCGACGATGAGGGGCGTCGTGGCCAGGCGATAGATTCACTGGTGTCTGCCGGCTGTATCATTTCCGGTGCGCGTGTGAAGCGCTCAATCATCTTTTTCACTACCACTGTCGGTGCCTATACTCATGTCAAGGATAGTGTCATTTTGCCGAAAGTACTCATTGGTGAAAATTGCAGAATATCCAACGCCATTATCGATAAGGGTTGTTATATAGAGGATGGCACGGTGATCGGCGAAGACCTTGAAGAAGACCGCAAGCGCTTTCATGTCACTTCTGGTGGCATCGTACTGGTGACTGCATCAATGTTAAACCAGACCTATTACAAAATCAGCTGAACAGCGAACGCGATGAATGATAAAATAAATTTGGTGTTGTGCTGGCATATGCATCAGCCCTGGTATCGTGAGGGTTTACAGGGTACATATCGACTGCCATGGGTATATCTGCATGTAATCAAGGATTATGCGGATATGGCTGCACATCTTGAGAGACACCCGAACATGCACGTGGTGGTCAATTTTGCCCCGGTGTTGCTGGAGCAGATCGATGATTATTCGCACATGCTTGGTGAATTCCTCGATAATGGCAAACCGATGCTCGATTCGATGCTAAACCTGCTTGCCGGTGTGGAACCCATTCCACAAGATAATAAAGTACGGCAACAACTGATCATGGACTGCAGGCGTGCACATGCTCACCTGATGATCAAACCCCATACAGCGTATTGTGAGCTGTTTTCCATGGTCATCGATGGAGATCCCTGCAGTGACATTGATGTCGAGCTAGACAGATTGCCCTATCTGCAAGATCAGTATTTCTATGATCTGATCACCTGGTTTCATTTGGCCTGGCTGGGTTATTCACTAAAGCGAACTGACACGGCGCGAACCCTGGTAAACAAGGCACGTTGCTTTACTCTCGAAGACAGGCTGCAGCTGATCAAACTCATCCACCAGTGCCATGTAGACCTGCTTGATAGATACCGGAAACTGGCTGATAGAGGTCAGATCGAACTGTCGATGACACCCTACAGCCATCCCATTGTGCCATTGTTGAATAGCTTCCATAATATGGACTGTTGTCAGCCTGAAGCACCAAAGCCAGACCATCCCGGCTACCCCGGTGGTGCACAGCGTTCAGACTGGCATATGCGTCATGGTATCGAAGTCTTCAGCAGACATTTTGGCAGGCGACCAAAGGGTATCTGGTTCTCTGAAGGTGGTATCAGTGATGATGCCATCGAATTACTGCGCGAATATGATCTAACATGGAGCGCCTCGGGAGAGGGGGTATGGCACAATAGCTGCAAACTGTCCGGATGTGATGAGAAAGAGTTGCGCCACAAGCGTTTCCTGTTCAGACCGTTCCAGATAGATAATGCTGACTGTAGCCTTTTCTTCCGTGATGATGGACTTTCCGACCTGATCGGATTCGAATACAACAAATGGAATGCCGATGATGCGGTGGCAGATTTCATCAATCATGTTACCAATATCGCTGATTTTTTCGGGGATAAGGCCCACGAGCATGTTGTAACAGTTATTCTGGATGGAGAGAACGCCTGGGAACACTACTCTGATAACGCCTGGCATTTCCTCGATAAGCTGTATGCCGGACTAAGTCAAAATGCTCAGATCAATACTACTGATTTCAGTTCAGCGCGGAGTATTGCCAGCGCTGGCAAGATGAAGAAGCTTTGTCCTGGCAGCTGGGTCTACGGCACGTTCTCAACCTGGATCGGTGATCCCGACAAAAATCGAGCATGGGATCTGCTGATCGAGGCCAAGCAGGTCTGGGACGAGGTTATGGCAGCGGGCAAACTCGATGAAGAGGTACGCCAGCAGGCTACTCTGCAGTTGGCAGTTTGTGAAGGCTCCGACTGGTTCTGGTGGTTTGGAGACTACAATTCATCTGCATCAGTTCGTGATTTTGATCAGCTGTATCGCTTTCAGCTGGCTGAATTGTATCGACTTCTCGGTGTCGATGTGCCAGCGACCCTATCGACGCCAATTTCCTCTGGTGTTGATCATGCCGAGTCAGTCGGAACAATGCGTAGAAGTCATACATGACCTGGGATAAAAGTGTTTTCCAGCAGCGCCGTGCAGGTGTGCTGCTGCACCCGCGGTCGTTGCCGGCTACGTCGCAGGGTAACCGTTTGAACCGTTGGTTCGATTTCATGCACCAAAGCGGCCTGTCAGTATGGCAAATCCTGCCGCTGGGCGTGCCACATGCGGATGGCTCACCATACCAGACTCAATCTGTTTTTGCCGTAGATCCCTTGTTGTTCCCGGAAGTTGCCGAGATGTATGGCACCGTAGATCTATCATCTGACGAGTTTAGTTTTTTTTGCCAGCAGCAGGCACACTGGCTAGAGGACTTTGCCCACTACATGGTGCTCAAGCGCCTGTATCTAGGCCGTCCATGGTATTCCTGGCTGGCGCCGCATCGAGACCGTGAAACAGGTGCAATGGAAAAGATTCGTAAGCAGTACAAAGATGAACTGATAGCTATCAAATGGCAGCAGTATAAGCTGCTTGATTTCTGGCATGAAATGCACATGCAGGCGGAAAGCCAGGGCATTATTATCTTTGGCGATCTGCCGATCTTCGTAGCCCATGATAGCGCAGATGTCTGGGCACACCGCGAAATGTTTCTGCTGGATGATGAAGGGCACCCGATTTACATCGCCGGTGTGCCGCCGGACTATTTCTCGGCTACCGGGCAACGCTGGGGGAATCCACATTATAACTGGCAGGCCATGCAGGCAGAGGGGTTCAGCTGGTGGAAAGCACGTATTAAATATCTCATGGAATGGGTCGACATGTTCCGCATCGACCATTTTCGTGGCCTCGAAGCGGTATGGATGATTGATGCTAAAAATGACAACGCAGTTGATGGTCACTGGCAGCAGACACCCGGTGATGAGCTGTTGTCCATGATAGAAAAAGACATCGGCCCGGTACCCATGGTTGCCGAAGATCTCGGTATCATCACCGATGCAGTGAGGAAACTGAAACAGAAACATAAACTGCCAGGTATGGCCGTGCTGCAATTTGGATTCGACGACTTCGAAGACAATCCACATAAGCCGCGCAACATAACGGAAAATACTGTTGCCTATACTGGTACCCACGATAACAACACTTTACGAGGCTGGTTCTCATCGCTTTCTGTGCAGCAGCAGGAACACGTTCGTCAGACTATTGGTATCTCGCCGCAAGATGATATTGTCTGGTCAATGATAGAATCTTCTATGTTTTCCAGGGCCTGTCTGTCAGTTATACCTATGCAGGATTTTCTGGAACTCGGAGAAGATGCCAGACTGAATACACCGGGCACAATGGAGGGCAACTGGAACTGGATGCTGTCGATGGAGAGCCTGGACAATGATCTACAACTGCGCATTCATGATTTACTGAATGAAAGTGGGCGTTTAGCAAATGAGTAATTACAAATGGCAGATGCAGCAACTTCAGCAGGGCAGACTACATGATCCGTTTGCCGTACTCGGTGTTCAGCCATGTAACGGTGGCTCAATCGTAAGAGCGATGATGCCGACAGCAGAGTCTGTAAACCTGCAGGGTTTTGGAGCAATGACCCGGCTGCAGGGTACGGACATTTTTGAGTTCCAACTTACCCGCAAGCAGACCGCAGCTTTACCCCAGCATTACAAACTGGACTGGGTGGAAAAGCATCAAGGTAACAGTTATGAGGTTATTTCTCCCTATAGCTTCTCACCACAGATTGGTGACCTTGATCTGCATCTGTTTGCTGAGGGGCGTCACCATCATGCCTATCGCTTTCTTGGCGCCAGACTGATGACTGTGGATGGTATAGCCGGTTGCCAGTTCGCTGTCTGGGCTCCAGGTGTCAAACGCGTTAGTGTAGTTGGAAGCTTCAACGGCTGGCATGGATTGCGCCACCTGATGCGTAATCGTGGCTATTCAGGTATATGGGAAATCTTCATCCCCGGATTAACCAGTGGAGATAATTACCAGTATGAAATCCTCACCGAGGATGATTCTGTTTTGACCAAGATTGATCCTTACGCACAACAAATGAAGTCAAGACCTCAGATTGATTGTGTTGTTCCTGCAGATGAACAATTTGAGTGGCAGGATGACCAGTGGATGACGCAGCGAAAGAACTGGGACTGGCAGCGCGAACCAATGGCAATTTACGAGCTACACCTTGGTTCCTGGCAAAGAAACAAGCAAGGTGATTTCATGAATTACCGCGATATTGCATTACGCCTGGTCGATTACGTATCAGCTTTAGGTTACACACATATTGAACTGTTGCCTGTGATGGAACATCCACTGGACCAGTCCTGGGGCTACCAGGTGACAGGCTTCTATGCTCCCACGGCACGTTTCGGTTCACCGAATGATTTTCGTTTTCTGGTAGACCTTTGTCATCAGAGGGGTATCGGTGTGATGCTTGACTGGGTACCGGGGCATTTTCCGCGAGATGAATACGCACTGGCTCGTTTTACTGGCAGGGCAACCTATGAACATGCCGACCCACGGCGAGGTGAGCACAAAGACTGGGGTACATTGATCTTTGACTACGGTCGAAATGAGGTGAAGAATTTCCTGTTATCCAATGCAATCTACTGGCTGCAGGAATTTCATGTCGACGGACTGCGTGTGGATGCCGTGGCTTCTATGCTTTATCTGGATTATTCGAGAAAGGACGGCGAATGGATGCCAAATGAATTTGGCGGTCGGGAAAATCTCGAAGTGATCGCTTTTTTCAAGGATCTCAATGAAGTCGTACATGCCAGTTTCCCCGGTGCCCTGACTATGGCGGAAGAGTCGACCTCGTGGCCAATGGTGTCACGCCCGGTCTATCTTGGCGGGCTTGGGTTTTCCATGAAATGGAATATGGGGTGGATGAACGATACGCTGGAATATATCGAGTTTGATCCGGTACATCGCAAGTATCACCAGGACAAGTTAACTTTCAGTCAGCTGTATGCCTACACGGAGAATTTCATTCTGCCGTTTTCGCATGATGAGGTCGTGCACATGAAGCGCAGCATGCTCGACAAGATGCCTGGTGACGAATGGCAGAAGCGAGCCAACCTCAGGTTGTTATATGCGTGGCAGTATGCTCATCCCGGCAAGAAACTGCTCTTTATGGGCGGTGAGTTTGGTCAATGGGATGAATGGGACTGTCAAAAAGCCCTGGACTGGTCATTAGCCTCTGTAGCGGGACATCAGGGCTTGCAGTTTCTGGTTGGTGATCTGAATCGACTTTACCGCCAGTACAGTGCCCTGCACCAACGTGATTTCTCCGGCGATGGGTTCGAATGGATTGACTGTGAAAATCGGGATCAATCGGTATTGTCTTTCATTCGCTGGTCAGAGCATGATCATATTGTCTGTTTGTTTAATTTTACTCCGGTGCCTCGTCATGCTTATCGCATTGGTGTGCCTGAAGTTGGTGACTACCATGAGATACTGAATACCGATTCGGACTATTATGGCGGCAGCAATCAGGGTAATGAAGGAGTTCTTAACGCACATGCGCAGGTCTGGAAGGGAATGCCTGCTTCCGTCGAGCTGACATTACCGCCGCTGTCGGCACTGCTGCTTAGAAAACAATCATGAAAGTTCTGTTTACCTCGAGTGAGATGTATCCCTTGATAAAAACGGGCGGTCTGGCTGATGTAAGCTGGAGCCTGCCACAGGCCCTCGCTGCCAATGGGGCCGATGTGCGCATTGTGCTGCCCGCCTACCTGGACATCATGAAGCAGATAAAAACATTTCGCATCGCTGGCTGGTTGGAATTGCCGGGTGTGAACAGGCACTACGACGCAAGAGTGATCGAGGTGCAGGATGAAACCCTGCCAGTGAATTTATGGCTGATAGATATCCCGGAGTTATATTGTCGTGCGGGAAACCCTTATCTTGATCCCGATGGTTATGACTGGCCTGATAATGCAGAGCGCTTCACGGTATTTTCGCGCGCTGTAGCAGGTCTGGCAGTGGATCATGCCAATACCGGCTGGACCCCTGATGTGGTTCACAGCAATGACTGGCAAACTGGACTGGTTGCTGCTTTTCTGAGTCTGCAGAGTAGCCCTGTCATTAAAATATTTACCATTCATAATCTTGCCTATGGCGGGCATTACTCGCATGATGAGTTCATGGCCCTGAAGCTACCGTCGGAGTGGTGGTCGCATGAATCAGTCGAATTTTACAGCGGTTTCTCCATGCTCAAGGCAGGGATAGTGTTTTCTGATCACGTAACAACTGTCAGCCCGACCTATGCAAAGGAAATCTGCACTGCTGATTTCGGCTATGGTTTCGAAGGATTGTTGCATTCACGTCAACATAAATTGACTGGAATTCTCAATGGCATTGATTCAGACAAGTGGAATCCCGCCACCGATTCCAGTCTTGCCGCTAATTATAGCCCTGGGCAGGATGATATATTCGAAGCCAAGCGAAAAAACCGTCAGGCATTGTTAAAAGCATTCGGAGCTAATCTGAAACAGTCGCGTAGCGCCGCACCAGTGCTTGGTTTTATTGGTCGGCTGGTGGAACAGAAAGGTGTTGATCTGCTGTTGCAGGTAATCCCACGCCTGCTTGCTAATACGACGGCACGTTTTGTTGTTCTCGGCAGTGGCCAGGCAGATTATGAACAGCGATTACAACAACTATCCGAGCTGCACGCTGACAGAGTTTTTCTTCATCTTGGATATTCCGAGCCACTGGCACATCAGATCGAAGCGGGTAGCGACCTGTTTCTGATGCCTTCACGCTTCGAACCCTGTGGACTGAACCAGCTCTATAGCCTGCGTTACGGTACCCCACCTGTGGTACACAAAACTGGAGGCCTGGCTGATACCGTTGTTCATGCCAGCGCAGAAGCATTGCATCAGGGAACGGCAACTGGTTTCGTGTTTACACGACAGCATGCTGATGCCCTGTATGATGCTATAGACTATGCTCTGTCTCTGCGACGCCGGCCAAAAGTCTGGAAAAAACTGGTGCAAAATGCCATGCAACAACACTTTGACTGGCAGGACAGTGCGCAGCAATACCTTGATTTATACCAACAATATGAAGCCAGATAAAATGATTGATATCGATGATATAAAGTTATTGAAGTTAAAAGCGATAGACTTCAACGAACCATCAACCAATGCGAAAAAGCTGGAGAGGGATTTTCTGTACTATTTGTGCAATCACCTTGGCCATTTTACCAACTGCAGTAAATATAGCCTCTACGAAGCCATGGCTCTGGTGATACGTGATCGTATCATGGGTAACTGGCATCGAACCTGGGATACTTACCGGCGTAACAAAGTCAGGCGTGCCTCCTACCTGTCACTGGAGTTCCTTATTGGCCGTTCACTCGGTAACCATGTCCTGAACCTGGATTTGCGGGACAATATTGACCAGGCCATACAGGATTTCTGTTTCAAGCTGGAAGGCATTGAGCAGCAGGAACACGATGCCGGGCTAGGCAATGGTGGTCTGGGCAGGCTGGCTGCCTGTTTTATGGATTCCTGTGCTGCACTACAGCTACCGGTGATCGGCTTTGGCCTGCGTTATGAGTACGGGATTTTCAGGCAGCAACTTGAACATGGTTATCAGATCGAGGAACCAGATCACTGGCTGCGCGAAGGTAATCCATGGGAAATCAAACGTAGCGAATTATCTCAGGTAATTCATTTCGGGGGCAGAACGGAAACCGTAACCGATGAGCAGGGCAGAACGGTAAAAAAATGGGTCGATACGCAGGATATTCTGGCCATTCCCTATGACGTGCCAGTGTCGGGATATCAAAATGATACTGTGAATACCCTGCGTCTGTGGCGTGCGGCAGCTACCGATGAGTTTTCGCTGGAGGAATTCAATGCTGGTGATTACGCTGAAGCGGTAGAACAAAAAAATCATGCTGAGGCCATTACCATGGTGCTGTATCCTAATGATACCAGTGAAAATGGCAAGGAACTGCGTCTGCGGCAGCAGTATTTCCTGGCCTCGGCCAGTCTTAAAGATATTCAACGCAGCTGGAAAGAAACCAGTAGTAATGGCATGACTGACTTTGCCGAAGGCAATATATTTCAGCTCAATGATACCCATCCTTCGATCGCGGTAGCTGAGTTGATGCGCATCCTGATCGATGAAAATGGTATGCAGTGGGATCAGGCATGGGATATCACCACCAGCTGCATGGCCTATACCAACCATACCTTGTTGCCGGAAGCGCTGGAAAAATGGCCGGTGTTTCTATTTGAACGATTACTGCCGCGTGTTCTCGAGATTATCTACAAGATCAATTCACAGATGCTTAGAGAAATTTCGCAGCGTTGGCCTGGTGACGCGGAACGAATGAAACGAATGTCGCTAGTCGAGGAAGGAGCAGTGCGCCAGGTCAGGATGGCACATCTGGCCATCGCCGGCAGTTTCTCAGTCAATGGCGTTGCACATCTGCATTCCGAGTTATTGAAGGAAGGCCTGTTTCGAGATTTTTACGAGCTATGGCCGGAAAAATTCAACAATAAAACCAATGGTGTTACACCACGACGCTGGATTGCCCATGCTAACCCACTAATGAGTAGCCTGATCAGTCAGCATATAGGTGAAAACTGGCTACGGGATCTGCGCCAGATCGATGCGCTGAAGAAATTCAGTGACCCGTCAGAAAAGAAGTTTCACGATACCTGGTATGAGGTCAAGCACCAGAATAAGGAACGTCTGGCACGTCTCGTAGAACAGCAATGTGGCATTGTATTCAACCCTCACTCGATGTTTGATGTGCAGGTAAAACGTATTCATGAATACAAGCGCCAGTTATTGAATGTACTGCACGTAATTCATCTCTATAACCGCATAAAAGCTGGTCATGTCGAGAACTGGACCAATCGCTGTGTGCTTATAGGCGGCAAGGCTGCCCCTGGTTATTCACGGGCTAAAATGATAATCAAACTGATCAATAATGTTTCCTCAGTAATCAATGAGGATCCTGATATCGGAGATCTTCTGAAGCTCACTTTTTTGCCTAATTTCAGTGTCTCGGCAATGGAGATCATTGCTCCGGGTACAGACCTGTCGGAACAGATTTCAACGGCAGGAAAGGAAGCCTCGGGAACCGGAAATATGAAGTTCATGATGAATGGTGCCTTGACCATCGGTACCTATGATGGTGCCAATATAGAAATACTGGATGCTGTCGGGAAGAATAATTTCTTCCTTTTCGGCCACCGTGTCGAGGATCTGGCAGCGATGAAGGAACACTATAATCCTCAGTCTATCATTGACGGTGATGAGGATCTGCGCAAGGTCATGAACCTGCTCGAGTCAGGTCATTTCAATATTGATGAACCGGGAATCTTCAATGATCTCATCGATACGCTCAAGGATCGTCATGATCCCTGGTTTACCCTGGCAGATTTTCGTGACTACATTGATACCCAGCAACGTGCAGCAGATTGCTATCGTGATCGGCAGCAATGGATAAAGATGAGTATCATGAATACTGCATGCTGCGGAATGTTCTCTTCAGACCGAACTATTGAGGAATACAATAACGATATATGGAAGCTGGACCAGATTAAACCTGGTCCGATAAATCCGACAACTGCTGAGCCCTCCAGGTAGTTTCTTGATTGCACATAAAATGAGAAAAACCAGTCAGTTTGACTTCAAGCCTGAATGAAATAAGCAGAATATAAACTGCCCATTAAAGTCGAAAACCTCAGTCATGCGGCATCACAACAACTAACTCATGTTAATGCCGCATGCGCTGCTGCCAGTCGTGCGACAGGTACGCGGGGTGCTGAACAGGAAATGTAGTCGAGTCCGGCACGATGACAAAAGTATATCGATGCAGGATGTCCGCCATGTTCACCACAAATACCGACCTGCAGATCAGGGCGTGCTTTTCTGCCCCACTCGACTGCCAGTGCCATCAGTTTGCCAACGCCTTTTTCATCCAGTACTTCAAATGGGTTGTCCTGAAGTATTCCGTACTCGTTGTACATTGGCAGGAACTTGTTTTCAGCGTCTTCACGAGAGAACGAGAATGTTGCCTGGGTCAGGTCGTTGGTACCAAAAGAAAAGAACTCTGCTTCTTCGGCGAGATTTTCTGCGCGCATGCAGGCACGCACTACTTCGATCATGGTGCCGAACTGGAACTGCGGTGCATGACCCAGGTCTTCTTTCAGCTCATCGCTGATAGAATTGACATGTTCTTTTACGTACTGTAGTTCCTGTGCAGTGCATACCTGTGGGACCTTGATCTTGGGATGTACTTCGATGCCGTTTTTTTCACACTCTATGGCTGCCTCCAGTATGGCGCGAATCTGCATGGAATAGATTTCCGGGAAGGTTATGCCAAGACGGACGCCACGATGACCCAGCATTGGATTAGTTTCATAGAGTACCCGCACCTTTTTCAGCATCGACTCTTTCTTGGCTATGGCTTCCTCAACGAGGTGAGCCTCGACGAGATGGCGGATCGATTCAGCCTCGCTGCTTGCCCTGTTCGGATCCACCAGCAATGACATAGTGCCTGCAAGCACATCAATACCCTGGACCGTTTGTTTCAACCGCCTCAGGTACTTAAGCTCATCCATCAACTGGCTCTCTGATGGCAAAAATTCATGTATCGGAGGATCCAGCAGGCGAATGGTTACCGGATGCGGAGACATTACTTCGAACAGCTCTTTGAAGTCACTGCGCTGCATGGGTAGTAACTTGTCCAGGGCAGCCTGCCGATCTTCAAGTGTGTCTGCGACGATCATTTCTATCACCACAGGCAGACGATCGACATCATTGAACATTCGCTCAGTACGGCACAGTCCAATGCCTTTAGCGCCATATTTCAGCGCACGTCGTCCATCTGAGGCGCTATCGCCGTTGGCCATGACAATCAATCGTGCTGCCTCATCTGCCCAGTGCAGGAGTATATTGAGCTCGGTGGAGAAGTCCGCTTCAACGGTAGCAATCTCACCGAGATAAACGCGCCCGGTTGTACCATCAAGGGTAATCATGTCACCTTCATGGATTGTGGTATCACCAACAAATGCTTCGCGCATGGCGACATCCACCTCTATTCCTTCTGCACCTGCAACACAGGGTTTGCCCATGCCGCGAGCGACGACTGCTGCATGCGAGGTCTTGCCGCCCCGGCTTGTCAGGATCCCCTGCGAGGCGAAGAACCCGTGGATGTCCTCCGGTTTGGTTTCTTCGCGAACCAGAATAACACGCTCACCGGCCTTGCCCTGTTTCTCTGCCCTGTCGGCATCGAACACGGCACGACCACAGGCTGCGCCTGGCGAAGCAGGTAAACCCTGTGCCAGGGCAGTGGCACGGACATCCGGGTCGATGCGCGGGTAAAGCATCTGCTCCAGCAATACAGGATCGATACGCAGCAACGCCTGTTTTTTATCTATCAATCCCTCATCTTTCATTTCCACCGAGGTCTTTACCATGGCTGCTGCATTCATCTTGCCATTGCGGGTCTGTAGACAATACAGTGTTCCGCGTTCGATGGTAAACTCAAAATCCTGAACTTCATGATAGTGGCTTTCAAGTTTCTGACGAAGTGCTTCCAGTTGGCGAGCCATTTCCGGCATCTCGTTAACGAGCTGGTCAATTGGCTTTGGTGTGCGGATGCCGGCAACGACATCTTCGCCCTGTGCATTGACGAGGTATTCGCCATACAGTTTGTTTTCCCCTGTGCCCGGGTTTCGCGTGAAAGCAACGCCAGTGGCAGAGTCATTACCACGATTGCCAAATACCATCGTGCAAACATTGACGGCAGTGCCATTGGCCATATCCGGTGTGATATTGAATTCCCGGCGATAGTCGATCGCACGTTTGCCCATCCATGAACCAAAGACAGCCTTGATGGCAATCTCCAGCTGCTCATAGGGGTCCTCAGGAAATGGCCGGCCAGTCTGTTCTGCTACGACACGCAGGAATCGTTCGCTGACTTCTTTAAGGTCGGCAGCAGAAAGTCCGACATCTTCCGATACATGGGCTTTCTGTTTAACTGCTTCGAACTGCTTGTCAAACAGTTCATCATCAATGCCCAGAGCAACCTTGCCAAACAACTGTATAAAACGGCGGTAGGAGTCGTAGCCGAAACGTTCATCGCCAGTCTGCCTGATCTCGCCAATGAGGGTTTCAGAGTTCAGCCCGAGATTGAGTATGGTGTCCATCATGCCTGGCATGGACATGGCAGAACCAGAGCGTACAGATACCAGCAGCGGATCCTCACTATCACCGAATTTTCTACCGGTAGCAGCCTCCGTGGCCTGCATTTGCATGCGTACCTGTTCCATCAAACCGTCAGGAAGTGCATTATTATCAGCGTCAATGAAGTCCAGGCAGGCTTCCGTAGTGATGACAAAACCGGGTGGCACATTGAGACCGATCTGGGTCATCTCGCACAGATTAGCTCCCTTGCCGCCAAGCAGTTTCTTGTTTTTGCCATCGCCTTCGCTAAAGCTGTAGACCCATTTTTTATTTATAGCTGTTTTGTTCAATTTTCCTGACCTCGGGAGAGATAATATTTTATAAGTAACTTGTTACCGGATTATGACAAAGTGCCATTGCGGGAGATAGTAAAAAATCAGATTTCGTAGTCAAGTCATAAAACTCAAAGGTTAATCCTCTGTATAATATGCAGTGTATTGCGATATGTATTGTAACTAATAAATCATGGAGAGTCCGGGATGTCCGACCATAAGATCACCTTCACCTACCTGTCGCAGGAAGACCTGTTAGAGGCTGGCTGTTTTGATATTCATATGGCCATGGAAGTGGCAGAGAAAACCATGCTGGCCTTCAAAGATAATCGTATATTATTTCCGGAGAAGATCGTGCAGATCTTTGATCAGGCTTCGCAGGATCGCATCAACTGTCTGCCGGCCACTTTGCTGGACGAAAAGGTTAGCGGGGTGAAATGGGTATCTGTTTTCCCGGGAAATCCGGCATTGCATGGCGCACAAAATTTATCTGCTATCTTTGTCCTTTCCGAGATTGAAAAGGGCTTTCCCACTGCCGTAATGGAGGGCACACTTGCTTCAAATATGCGGGTTGCGGCAATGGGGGGTGTGGCGGCCAAGCATCTGTCCCGCATGGACAGCGAAGTAATAGGTTTCATTGGTGCTGGTGAACAGGCCAAGATGCATTTGTTAGCCATGAAGGTGGTCAGGCCCAGCCTGAAAGAATGTCGAGTGGCGGCTAAAACTATCGAAGAGGAAGAGCAGTTCATTGAAGAGCTGTCACCGTTGTTCACAGACATGAACTTCGTCAGTGCGAAGACACATGGTCGTGCAGCGATGGAGGATGCCGATATTCTGGTTACCGCGACCAGCGCCCAGGCGCCGTTACTAAAGGCCGCCTGGATGAAACCAGGTGCCTTCTACAGTCACATTGGTGGCTGGGAGGACGAATATGAAGTTGCGCAGAATTGTGACAAGATCGTCTGTGACGACTGGGACACCGTCACCCACCGCACGCAAACGTTGAGCAGGATGTATTCTGAAGGCCTTATTTCCGGGGCTGATATCCATGCCGATCTGCATGAGCTTGTTTCAGGACACAAACCGGGTCGTGAGTCTGATGATGAACGCATCTATTTTAATGCTGTTGGACTGGCTTATATTGATGTTGCAATTGGCTTGTCCATGTACCAGCGCGCCAGCCGTGCGGGAAGCGGTCAGGATCTTGATCTGCAGCAATGCATGATCTTTGAACATCCGGATATTATGAAGCAGGTGAGGCTATAAAAGCTGTGATTCGTCAATTAAGTACTGATACATGTTAAAACGATTAGACGATAACCCCGAAAAGACTGTCACAGTCACAATAGAGGGGCAGCCCGTCGAGGTTCCTGCTGGCGAGACCGTTGCTGCCGCCGTGCTTGCCAGTGGTATTGGCTACACACGTACAACACCAGTATCCGGCTCCCCACGCGCGCCCTTTTGCCTCATGGGAGTGTGCTATGAATGCCTGATGATAATTGATGGCCAGCCCAATCAGCGTGCCTGTAAGGAATACGTCGCTGAAGGAATGACCATAGAACGACAGCATGGTACTGGTGTGCTACAGACATGAAAGATCACTATTCACTGGTGATCGTTGGTGCCGGACCGGCTGGGCTGGCTGCAGCGGTGAATGCAGCACATCATGGGCTTGATGTTGCGTTGCTGGATGAGCAGCCTGCTCCAGGTGGGCAGATTTATAGAGCCATAGAATCTATTCCGGCTGAGCGGTCCAGCTTACTCGGTGCTGAGTACCAGCGCGGCTCGGAGCTGGTATCAGTGTTGCGTGATTCATCCATTGAATATTATCCAGACACACAGGTTTGGTCATTGAACCGCAAGCTTGAAATAGGATTGGTGTGCTCGAACACAGCAGCAATGATCACGGCCAATCAGATCCTGCTTGCAAATGGCGCCATGGAGCGCCCCTTACCGTTTCCGGGCTGGACACTGCCTGGAGTCATGAATGCCGGAGCCGGGCAGATCCTGTTCAAGGCCCATGGCATTGTTCCTGCTGATGGCGTTGTTCTGGCCGGCTCTGGCCCCCTGTTATTGTTACTGGCATGGCAGTATCTGCACGCCGGTGTGAAGATAAAGGCGATACTTGACCTTACCCCCGTTCACAATCACCTGCGGGCATTGCCGTATCTGCCCCGTGCCTTGCTGGCTGGCCATTACCTGATGAAGGGAATGGCCTATAAAAAGGAGCTGAAGCGTGCCGGTATCAGCACGTTGCATAACATCAGTGAGTTACGGGCCAGTGGCAGGGAACAGCTTGAGTCAATCAGTTTCCGTCAGAACGGCAGGCAACATGTTTTAGAGACAGAATTGCTATTAACCCATTTCGGGGTAATTCCACACACTCAGCTGTCGCGGGCTGCCGGATGCAGGCATGACTGGGACAGCAGCCAGCAGTGCTGGCGTCCACAGCTTGACGAATGGGGCAATAGCAGTATCGATGGCATCCTGATTGCTGGTGATGGCGGTGGAATAGGCGGTGCCCGAACAGCTGAACATGCCGGTCGTCTGGCGGCTTTGGAGGCTCTTCATCAGCTTGCAAAGATAGACCAGCGGCAACGTGATCGTCTGGGTCGGAAAGACAGGAAATGGATGCGTGAAGATTTACATGTTCGCCCTTTTCTGGAGGCCTTTTTTCATATACCCGGTAAGCTGCTTAGAGTGCCTGACGATGGAACTATCGTCTGTCGTTGCGAGGAAGTTACTGCCGGCGAGATACGCATGGCCGTCGCTAATGGCCATAGCGATAGCAACCAGGTCAAGTTTCAGACCCGCTGCGGAATGGGTCCCTGCCAGGGTCGCCAGTGTGCCGATGTGGTGGAAAATATCATCGCCGCGACGGGCGGAGACAGCATAGCCCGGGGAGGTCATTATCGGGGTCGACCACCGGTAACACCATTGACACTGGGTCAGCTGGCCAGTCTCTATCCAGAGGAAAAGGAATGAAGCCTGATGTTCTGATTATTGGTGGTGGACTGATGGGGTTTTCTGTAGCCCTGCAGCTGGTAAAACGCGGCACGCGCTGCAAGGTTCTGGACAAGGACAGTGCGGGACGCCATGCTTCCGGCGTCAATGCAGGTGGCCTGCGACAGCTAAATCGTCATCCGGCTGAAATACCGATATCGGTAGCGGCTGCTGATATGTGGCATAACATTGAATCACTGGTTGATTCAGACTGTGATACCCGTTTCCCTGGCCAGATCCGGGTTGCGGAAAATGCTGAAGACATGCAGCTGCTTGAGGAGCGTGCAGCGATGGTTCGAGGGCTGGGATTTGAACACGAGGAAATTATTGACAGAGACGAATTATACCGGCTGGTACCGGCACTGGCGCCACACTGCAAAGGCGCCCTGATATGCCGCAATGACGGCTATGGTCGGCCCTTTCATGCGCTCGATGCCTTTCGCCGCAAGGCACTCTCACTGGGTGTTGAATATCACGCTTCGGTACGCGCAGACGCAATAGAACACAATGGAAACGAGTGGTGTGTGAGTTCTGAGAAGGGTGAATTTCGTGCACCTGTACTGGTGAATTGCGCAGGTGCCTGGGCTGCTCGTGTTGCTGCTGCACTGGGTGAATCGGTTCCGCTGAAACCCGGTGCTCCGATGCTGATGATCACCGAACGTCTGCCCCGTTTCATAGAGCCGGTGATAGGAGCGGCGAGCCGTAAGCTGTCATTCAAGCAGATGCAGAATGGCACACTGCTAATTGGTGGTGCTCACATGGCTGAACTGGATTTTGAACATCAGACAACGGATATGGACTGGGCAAAACTTGCGCTTAGCGCACGCACAGTTATGGCCCTGTTTCCGCAACTGGAAAATGTACGTATCGTACGCACATGGGCGGGTATAGAAGCCTTTATGCCAGACAATCTGCCCGTTATCGGACGCAGCAGCAGGTCGCCTTATGCCTACCATGCCTTTGGCTTCTCAGCGCACGGTTTTCAATTGTCTCCCGTGGTCGGTAAGATTATTTCTCAGTTGATACTTGATGAGCGGACCGAGTTCCCCATTGAGCCATTCAACATTCAACGGTTTTGTAAAAGGTAAGAAGTTTTACGCAGTTGTTTTATGATTAATCTGATATTTAACACCTGAGCATCATAATGGAAGACGAGCAACGCAAGGAATTCATCCGCCAGGTCTTTAACACCGTTTGCGAACAATACGGCAAAGGCTCTTTAAGATTCTTTGAGAATGCAGCCAGTCACCTGCCAGGTTTACTTAATTTGAATGGTGATGAGAATATTCTCGATATTGCTGCTGGCACTGGACTGGCATCCACACTACTAGCCTGTCATCTGCCTGACGGTAAGGTAACTGGTATTGATCTCTCTGAAGGAATGCTTGAAAAAGCGCGGGCCAGGGCAAATGCTCTAGAACTGACTAATGTCAAATTTCAGCAAATGGATATGACACGCATGGATCTACCGCAAAAGCACTATGATGTAATCAATGCATCCTTTGGGGTTTTCTTCGTTGAAGACATGCAACAGCTCGTTGAAGACGTTTACACGCGCCTGAAACCCGGTGGCCGCTTCCTTACTACCCATTTTGCAAAAGGCAGTATGGCACCGATGCAGGATCTGATCATGAAACGTTTACAGCAATATGGTGTTGATGTTCCTGACATCTCCTGGTCACAGCTCGATAGCGAAGCATCCAACTGTGAACTTTACGAAGCTGCAGGTTTTAAGAAAATCACTCATAGACGAAACCAGGTTGGTTATTATTTCGACGATGCAAATGGCTGGTGGGATGTAGTGTGGTGGGCCGGCTACCGTGGTTTTGTTAGTCAGATAGCCGAACAACAGGCGGCGCAATTCAAGCAGGAACATCTGCATGAGGTCAATGAACTGGCCGATGAAAATGGCATCTTCTTCAATGTTGAAGTTATTCACACCATCGGAGAAAAGGTTTGAAATAATTGCAACACGGCGGAAGGTATAAAAGATTACGCGCAGTTCTTTTATCTTATATCTAAATTTAGGCTTTTTATCTCTGCATGAAACATGTTACATTCGTTCTCGCTACATACTCTGCTGGTTTTTGTCAGAAGTTCGATCCAACTTTCTCCTGTTGATTACCTCGTAAGATTTGTAACATGCTAATTTTTTAATTTTTTTTTGAGGTATTTATCATGGCAACAGGAACCGTTAAATGGTTTAACGAATCCAAAGGCTTCGGCTTTATCACTCCATCTGATGGCAGTAAGGACGTATTTGTACACTTTTCTGCTATCGCCAGTGAAGGCTTCCGTACACTCGCTGAAGGTCAGGACGTGACTTTCGACGTTGAAGAAGGAGCAAAAGGCCCTACAGCAGTAAACGTACAGACCTGAATAGCCGGTCATACTAAGTATCAAAAAGCCTCGCAATAAATAGCGGGGTTTTTTTTGTCAAAAGTACAAACTTTAGAGTTACAAATGGCCTGGCTAACAATACTAATGGTATTTGTGCCCGCTTTCTCTGGATTAATGAAAGGCAAGATCTATATGCATCAATGTACCTTTTGTTAGTTTTTATGATAATTTACACAACAGAATACTTTCATATTTTATAATTTCTAATTAGAAAAAGGAGTTTGGTCATGAGAAGAATCTACTTCCTGTTACCTGATGTCGACGTTGCGCGTAAGATTGTTGACGAATTACTGCTTGCGCGAATTGCTGAAAATAATATTCATGTGATTGCGAAAGAAGGTACTGCGATGGCAGATCTGCCGGAAGCGTCACTGGCGCAGAAAAGTGATGTAGTCCCGGCGTTCGAGCGTGGTATTGCAGTTGGTGGAGCAACCGGTCTTCTCGCTGGTGTAGCTGCTGTTACCTTTCCGCCCGCAGGCCTGGTACTAGGAGGGGGTGCACTGCTGGGTATTGCACTCGCCGGCACCGGATTTGGTGCACTTATGTCTACTATGATCGGTGTCAGTGCCCCAAACTCTCGCCATGCACAATTTGAGGAAGCCATCAAAGAGGGCGAAATATTAATGTTGGTCGATGTCCCCAAAGCTCGCGTTGATGAGATTGAGGAACTGGTCAAGCAACATCATCCTGATGCAGACATTGAGGGTACTGAACCCACAATTCCAGCGTTTCCATAAATTTGTGTGTGTTTTCAGTTGTAAGGACTCGGTGGCAAACTCAGAGTCATAGTTAACTGCCACTGTTTCCTTGCAGGCCTGAATAATTGACAAATATCCGGCTGCGATAAGCAACAAATCCTCGACACGATTTGATCTACTGAATCACTGTCATTTGCACACGTCCTGATTCCCTGCCATCTGTGCAAAAAAAACCTGAGGGTCAATAAGAATGTCATAGTAGGTGAATTCTTGATTTATGTGACCAGTGGTCATATAATGACTGTCGGTCATAGAGTGTTGCACGATGGTAAGTAGTGAACGAAAAATACGCGAATTTGAACGGCGTGAGCAGGAAATTCTATCAGCTGCGCTGAAGTTGTTTTCAGGTGAAAGATGGGAGTCCGTCACCGTCACCCAGATCGCCAAAGAGGCTGACATAGGCAAGGGTACGGTCTACAAGCACTTTGCTAGCAAGGATGAAATCTATGCCCGGCTGGCACTGGATTTTTTCAACGGTTTGCTGCAACGCTGTCGCCAGATTCCAACTGGTGATAATCCAGTCGTAAACCTGCGCGATGCTTTTCGTGATGCACTGCACTATCACCTGGAACACCAGCAGTACAGTAATGTCAGACAGTATGTATTCCGCGCTGGTTTCTGGGAGCGCCTGAGCAAATCCTATGTGGTGGCCTTCGAAAAACTGGATGCGGAATTTGGTGCGTGGGCAAATGAACACATAGAGCGTGGAATGAAAGCGGGCGTATTTCGGATACAAGCGTTGCAAAATGTCAGAATGGGGCTTGATGCGTTATTCAATGGAGCCGTCAACCAGTTATGGGGCAATCGTTGCTGGATGAAAGTCGACCCGCAAGTATATATCGAGCAGATTGCCGATTTCGCCATAAATTCACTGAAAGCAGAACAGGTAAATAAATGAAATCATCGCAGGTTATCGCTCTCGGCATCGTCATTGCGCTGGTGCTGTGGATTAGCAGCGGTTATATCATCAATGGAAGTTCCGCCACCCCAGCCACACAGGCGCAGCAGGAGCGCGAAATTCTGATGAAAGTACGGGTAAAGACTTTCAATATTGAGAATGTTACCAGCGTGGTTTTTGTACAGGGTCAACTGGAGCCATGGCGTACAGTCACCCTGCGCGCAGAAACCGCCGGTACCGTCGACCAGGTGAATGTGGAAATTGGTACCCGCGTTAAGAAAGGTGATGTACTGGTGAATATTTCAATGGATGATCGCGAAGTTAAATTAGCCCGCGCCAGGGCTCAGCTGGCACAAAACAGGGCTGACCTGGAAGCTGCTGAGCGCCTGTTCGGTAAAAAGATGCAGTCAGAAAATAGCGTCCGTGCCGCCCGCGCGAATGTGGCGGTAGCAGAAGCGGAACTGGCAGCTATCAAACTGGAGATCGAACGAACATCGGTACGGGCACCCTTCGACGGTGTTGTGGAAGAGCGATCAGCTGAACTCGGATCGTTGCTTGAACGTGGTGACTCGGTGGTGACCGTTGTCGATGACTCGCGCCTTAAAGCGACAGCACAGGTTCCGCAACAGAGCATCGGTAGCCTGTCTCTGGGACAGTCAGTAAAAATTTCACTGATTACCGGCGAACAGGTGAATGGGACATTGACTTTCATTTCGCGCCTGGCTGATGAAGCTACGCGCAGTTATCGTATCGAAGTTGAAGTACCGAACACAGAGCTGGAACTGGTCAGCGGCTTGAGTGCTGTGCTGGAGATTCCGACAAGTGAGTCTGAGGGACATTTCCTGTCACCATCGCTGTTGACCCTGCATGATGATGGACGCCTTGGTGTCATGGCTGTCAATGAATCCAGCCAGGCGGTGTTCTATCCGCTGACGATTATTCGATCTGAAGACGGCGGCGTATGGGTTGCCGGGCTACCACAACAGGTTCGACTTGTTACCTTCGGACAGGGTTTCATCCAATCAGGTGAACGGGTCATCCCGGTGGATGAAGCATCGACCATTAATAACTCTGATAGCTGATACTGGCAATCATGCATACGATTATAGATGCCGCATTCAATCGCAGCCGAGTAGTTCTTCTGATTCTTGCTTTTCTGCTTATTGCGGGGAGTATTTCGTGGATAAATATACCCAAGGAGTCAGCCCCTGATGTAGCGGTACCAATAGTGTATGTATCACTCAACCATGAGGGTATTTCACCGGATGATGCTGAGCGCCTGCTGGTCAGGCCGATGGAAAAGGAACTACAGTCAGTTGAAGGGCTGAAAGAAATGAAGTCAACGGCCAGTGAAGGACATGCTTCGCTGATCCTGACATTTTATGCTGGTCATGACATCAAGAGGGCTCTTGACGATGTCCGCGAGAAAGTCGATACAGCCAAATCTGAATTACCGGCAGATACCGATGAACCGATCGTGCAGGAAGTCAATTTTGCCCTGTTTCCAATCATCACCGTGGCACTATCCGGGCCAGTCCCGGAACGTGCACTGATACAGATTGCGCGCAATCTCAAGGATCGACTCGAGTCGATTCCCACTGTACTGAAAGCGGATATCGGTGGTGATCGAGAACGACTGATGGAGATCATCGTCGACCCGGTGGTACTTGAGACCTACGGCGTCCGTTTCGATCAGGTGATTGATCTGATTTATAACAACAATAAGCTGGTGGCTGCCGGTGCGGTTGATACCGGCTCCGGGCGCATGGTGATAAAAGTCCCGGGCGTAGTAGAAGGCCTCGAGGATGTGACCAGTCTGCCAATCAAGGTCGATGGCGACACGGTCGTCACACTTGGTGATGTTGCACTGGTGCGCAGCACTTTTAAGGACCCGCAGGGTTTTGCACGTGTTGGTGGGCAACCTTCGCTAACGCTGGAGATATCAAAACGTATTGGCGCTAACATAATTGAGACTATCGACGCTGTACAGGCCATTGTCGAGGAAGAGCGGGCACGGTGGCCGGACACCATCCGGGTGGCTTATTTACAGGACCAGTCGAAGCAGATCAAGACCATGCTGTCAGACCTGACCAACAACGTGCTGACTGCCATTATGCTCGTCATGATCATTATCGTTGCAGCACTCGGGTTACGCTCTGCCATTCTTGTTGGCATTGCGATACCGGGCGCTTTCCTTACCGGTATCCTGGTTATCTCGGCACTGGGTTATACCCTTAACATGGTAGTACTGTTCAGCCTTATCCTTGTTGTCGGAATGCTTGTCGACGGCGCCATCGTTATCTCTGAACTGGCAGAGCGCAACCGTGCAGATGGCATGAAGCTGCGTGAATCTTTTATGGCAGCTTCGAAACGTATGTCATGGCCCGTCACAGCATCGACGATGACTACGCTGGCGGTGTTCCTGCCATTGCTGTTCTGGCCCGGCATGGTAGGTCAGTTCATGAAATACCTGCCAATCACTGTCATCATCTGTCTCAGTGCATCACTGGCTATGGCGCTGATATTTATTCCTGTACTTGGTGGCAGCCTGGGTGGGGAGACACGACCGGCCGTGCATTCTCGAGATACCGGAAAAGCAGGACAGGTCTATCGCACAATACTTGCCAAACTGCTAAAAAGCCCTGGCATGGTCCTGGCCGTTGCGGTGGCAGCGCTAATTGGTACCTATATAATTTACGGAAATTTCGGTCGTGGTGTTGAGTTCTTTCCAAACGTGGAGCCGGAATTTGCTCAGGTGCAGCTGCATGCGCGTGGCGACCTGTCCATTCATGAAAAAGATGCCCTGTTGCGTGAAGTAGAAAAACGCATCCTCGACATGCGCGAGCTTAAAACTATCAGTAGTCGTTCCTTTAATAGTGTATCGGGAACTGATCGTGCGGAGGACGTCGTCGGTGTCATTATGCTCGAGTTCATCGACTGGGAGCAGCGTCGCAAAGCTAACGAGATACTCGAGGAAATGAAGCAGCGAACCAGCGATATTGCTGGCGTTATGATCGAGTTTACGAAGGCAGAGCATGGCCCTACTCAGGGCAAGCCAATACAGATACAGGTTGCATCGCGTGACCAGGATCGGCTAATGGCAGCCGCTACAAGAATCAAACAGATCATGAACAAGATACCGGGACTCGTCGGCATAGAGGACAGCCTTCCGCAGCCCGGTATAGAGTGGCGCCTGCAGATTGATCGTGAACAGGCTGCGCGCTATGGTGCAGATGTGACGACGCTGGGTCAATCTGTGCAAATGCTCACCGGCGGTATCAAGGTGACAGACTATCGTCCCGATGATACTGATGATGAAGTGGACATACGGGTGCGTTTTCCTGTATCGGAACGCAACCTTGAGCGGCTCAATCACCTGACGATATCGACCAGTCGTGGTCAGATACCAATCGGCAACTTCGTTACCATTGTGCCAGCGCACAAAACAGGCACTGTCACGCGCGTTGACGGGCAGCGCGTGGTGATCATCAAGTCCGATGTCGAGGAAGGACTGCTGGTTGATGATCTGGTGTCCAGCATCAAGGACAGGCTGTTGAAAGAGAACCCGGATCCCTTAATCTCAGTCACCTTCAAGGGAGAAGATGAAGAACAACGGGAAGCGGCCGTGTTCCTGATGACGGCATTCGGCATTGCTATTTTTCTAATGACTGTGATCCTGGTGACGCAATTCAATAGCCTGTATCAGGCACTACTGGTACTTTCCGCGATAGTATTTTCAACAGCTGGCGTGTTGATCGGTCTTCTGGTTACATATCAACCATTCGGCATCGTCATGGTCGGTCTCGGTATCATCGCGCTGGCAGGCATTGTTGTGAACAACAATATTGTATTGATCGATACTTATAATCGTATCCGTCAGGATGAAGGACTGTCACCTGTGGAAGCCGCACTGGAGACCGGTAGTCTGCGCCTGCGACCAGTTTTCCTGACTGCAATAACGACAGTGTTGGGACTGATGCCAATGGTATTGTCACTGAACATCAACCTGATAGAACGCCATGTTGCCTATGGTGCGCCGTCTACACAATGGTGGACACAGCTGTCGTCGGCGATTGCCGGTGGTCTGACTTTTGCAACGGTGCTGACACTGGTACTGACACCCTGCATGCTGGTGTTGGGAGAACGAAAGTGGGTAAGCTGGTCTGCCATGTTCAGGTTGTTGCAGGATGCCACGGTAAAAAAACCGGTGCTTGTGAAACGCAAGTCGGAAGGTTGAACAAAACAGTTTTGAGTATTACGTGTTTGGTGTTATGTAAAATGTAACAGGTAAAACCTTTATGCACTGTGGTAGACTGAAGTTCAACAAGGAGTTGAGCGTTTATGTTTGTAAAGGCGAAAACCTCTATTGTCTTTCTGTTGCTGTTGACAATGGGCATTCTGCTGAACACGGTATCGGCCAATGATACCGGCAGACATGTCTTGCTATTAACCATTGAAGATGCTATCGGCCCGGCAACAGATGATTATATAGAGCGAGCTCTGCAAAAGGCCGAACAGAACAATGCCAGCCTGGTTGTTATTCGCATGGATACTCCGGGCGGACTGGATACCGCGATGCGCGGCATCATCAAGAACATAACTAGCTCTCAAGTGCCAGTGGTCAGCTGGGTCGCTCCGACCGGTTCGCGCGCTGCCAGTGCAGGCACCTATATACTCTATGCCAGTCATATAGCGGCGATGGCACCAGGCACCAACCTTGGTGCAGCGACACCGGTTGCAATCGGTGGTTTTCCATCAACAGATAAAGGCAAGTCTGACAAACCAGATAAGGCGGATAAGACGGCGGATAGTGCAGACGATGCCGGCCCGGTAGATAAGGCAGACGATATGGATGCATCAAAGCGCAAGTCCATCAATGATGCGGCCGCCTATATTCGTGGCCTGGCGGAACTACGTGGCCGAAACCAGGACTGGGCAGAGAAAGCCGTGCGTGAAGCCGCCAGTCTGCAGGCCAGCGAGGCGCTGAAACTGAATGTCATCGATCTTATTGCGGCAAATATGGCGGAGCTGCTGCAGAAGATCAATGGCCGTGAAGTCAGTATTCTGGAAAAGACGATCATACTCGAAACTGAAGGCCTGCTGGTTCGTGAATTCAAGCCCGACTGGCGTAGCCGCCTGCTCAGTGTTATCACCAATCCCAACATCGCTTATATTCTGCTGCTGGTCGGTATCTATGGTTTGATCCTGGAATTTTCCAATCCCGGTGCTATCGTGCCAGGTACGATTGGGGCGATATCCTTGCTGCTGGCGCTTTATTCCCTGCAGTTGCTGCCGATCAACTATGCTGGGGTTGCATTAATTCTGCTCGGGATAGCACTGATGATTGGCGAGGCCTACCAGCCCAGTTTTGGCATTCTGGGAATGGGTGGCGTTGTGGCATTTGTCATCGGCTCGGTCATTATGATGGATACAGAGGCTCCCGGATTCGGTATTGATCTGTCTATCATACTAACTTTTGCCATTAGCAGTGCTGTAGTGTTTATTCTGCTCGTTGGTATGGCGATCAAGTCACGGCGTCGGCCGGTTGTCAGTGGCTCCGAGCAATTGCTTGGTGCTACGGGTATTGCCATGGATGACTTTGATAATACTGGCATGGTGTTCGTACACAGCGAATCCTGGCAGGCAAAAACGGCTTTGCCAGTACATAAGGATCAACATATTCGGGTAATTAGTCTGGATGGACTGACGTTAAATGTCGAGCCGGTGCCTGATAATGAAGAGCTAAATACAACAGGAGATAAACCATGACATCATATACAACTCTGATCGTGGCGGTGCTGGTCATCGCCTTTCTCGCCAGTGCAATCCGGATACTGCGTGAATATGAGCGTGGTGTTGTCTTCATGCTTGGTCGATTCTGGAAGGTCAAGGGACCGGGTTTCATAATCATCATCCCGTTTATCCAGCAGATGGTGCGCGTAGACCTGCGAACTATTGTCATGGATGTTCCGACCCAGGATGTCATCTCGCGCGACAACGTGTCGGTCAAGGTCAATGCTGTGGTTTATTTCCGCGTAGTAGATTCTGAAAAGGCCATCATCCAGGTAGAAAATTTCTACATGGCTACCAGCCAACTGGCGCAGACCACATTGCGCTCCGTACTTGGTCAGCATGAGCTCGATGAGATGCTGGCCGAACGCGAAAAGCTCAATGTTGATATCCAGAACATTCTCGACAAGCAGACCGATGCCTGGGGCATCAAGGTCAGCAATGTTGAGATCAAGCATGTCGATCTTGACGAGAGCATGATCCGAGCGATCGCTAAACAGGCTGAAGCCGAACGTACCCGGCGCGCCAAGGTGATCCATGCTGAAGGTGAGATGCAGGCCGCAGAGAAACTGCTCGAGGCAGCCAGAACGCTGTCACAGCAAAACGAGGCTTTGCAATTGCGCTATCTGCAGACATTAACCGAAATTGCTGGTGAACGATCCAACACGATCGTTTTCCCACTACCGATGGAGCTGCTTGAAAATTTGATTAAGAAATCGTAATGACAGGGTAAAAAGGCAAGAGAGGATATAGAAAACTATTTTTAAGCTTTCATTCTTACATTTTCCTGCTGGTCAATAACCTGCTCGAAAGGCATAGGTCGACCGATAGTGTAACCCTGGGCAAAGTGTACACCAATGGCTTTAACTTCATTCAGGATGTCTTGATTTTCGACAAACTCGGCCACCGTAATTTTACCCATCACCGAGCCTACCTCATGGATTGACTTCACCATCGCGCGGTCAATGGGATCAGTCACAATGTCCCGGACAAACATGCCGTCAATCTTCAGGTAGTCAATGGGTAGCATTTTAAGATATTCAAAGGAAGCAAGACCGCTGCCAAAGTCATCCAGTGAAAATCGTATACCCATTTCTCTTAGTTTCAATATACAGCGATCCGCCTGTATTAGATTGGTAATGGCTGCCGTTTCGGTTATTTCAAAACAAATTTTTTCTGACAGATGTTTATGCCTGTTGAATTGTTCTATGATGAAATCCATGAATTTTTCATTTGTCAGGGACTGGCAGGACAGGTTGATCGAACAATAGTCGATGCTTTCCACAAATCGTGGAGAATAAGAAAGAATAGAAAGGGCTTCTGTCACAACCCAGCTATCTATATCAATCATTTTATTGTACCGCTCAGCCGCTGGCAGGAAATTACCTGCCGGTATCAGTTCATCTTCCGCTGACTTCATTCTGATTAATAATTCATAATTGACATGTGAGTCGTTTTCATTGGTAGCCACGATTGGCTGTGCAAAGAGAACAAACCTGTTCTGCTCAAGGGCACTTTCAATATGGATAACCCAGTCCATTTCCGACTTTCTATGTATGAGTTCCTGATCACTTTCCGAATAAACATGAAAGCGGTTTCCGCCGCTATCTTTAGCGGCATAACATGCGGAGTCGATATTCTTGAGAATCTCTGCCAGGTCACGAGTGGTATCATCTACTTGCACCATGCCAATGCTTACGCCAATTCGAAAAGTGTTTTTTTCCCAGTAGAAACGGAATTCCCGCATCTTCTGAACAATGGATTCAGCTATGTTTCTGGCACAATCCAAATCGCAGTATTCAAGGATGATGCCGAATTCATCACCACCAATACGCGCTAGAACATCCGATTTCCGGATACATGACCGCATTATAGTTGCTACCTGCTTGAGTAATTCATCACCGACATGATGGCCCCCTGTATCATTGACGATTTTGAACTGATCAAGGTCAAGATAAAAAACAAAGTGTTTTTCATCGCTTTCGATGCGTTTAAGTAGCTTTGCAAGGGTGGATTCAAACTTCCATCGGTTGATTAAACCTGTCAAGGGGTCATGTGCAGCCTGGTATGACATCTTTTCGGCGGAACGAATTAACCTTGACTTTTCCTGTCGGGTGGCACGAATTGCAGCGAGAGCGATTAACGTTCCGATGATAAAAAGTGTTGCTGCCAGGCGTTGAAAATTGCTGCTGGCATTTTCATCACTCAGTTCTATATCGGCGATAACCTTTTTCGTGTTTCTTTTGTAAAAGGCGAGTATGTCATCGGTTTTATTCAACACCTGTTGCTGGCCGGGTATTGCTGTTTCAAACAGTAGTTTCTCAGCCTGCTCCTGGTTACCTACGATGAACATGTCTGCCGCCTGATCCTGCAGTGGGGCGTTGATTCTTACCAGGCTCATTTGCTCATCGAGAATAGAGCGCTCCTCTGCACTGAGGTCCATTGCCATAAGCTGTTGTCGTGCATTGATGAAGCTCGATGCATGTTTACTGAGCTGCTGGTGTAGGTCATCTAATTCAAACAGATCATCAGTAGCATGCATTGTTAACAGTATCAGTGAGCGCTCGCGCGCTGCTTTATACATTTCAGATACTAATTGATGCTTTTTCTGCTGTTGCTCAATGATCAATTTAGCCTGTGTGTGAGTATCCTTCACATTGTGGTAGCCGCTAAACAGAAGATACGCAAATACAGCGATGATGATGAGAATGATAGCTGCTAGATTTTTATTTGATAATTTAATCATGTTCTAACGCCAAATCTCTCATTCCAGGTAAATATATATCTGGATCTTTTTCTCCATAGGACATGTCAATTTATAGTTATTTGATTATTTTTATAAAACGTATAGCCAACCGGCCTTAATATAAGAATATACGATGATTAAGAATTTTCTAATATTTTTTATTTCTGCCTGCTGCTGACCATCAATCATCGTAACTCACTTTCTTTCGCAGATCCTTAATCCGTCCACGTTTTGTTTTACTATTCATACGTTTTTGTTGCGAGGCTTTCGTTGGGCGGGTGGGCTTGCGCTTTTTTTTCACAACAGCGGCACTACGGATAAGTTCAGACAGGCGCTGCAGGGCTTCGTCACGATTTTTTTCCTGTGTGCGGTAGCGCTGTGCCTTAATAACAATGATGCCATCCTTATTAATACGCTGGTCACGCAGGCTTAACAGGCGCTGCTTGTAGGTCTGAGGCAGGGAAGAGGCATTGATATCGAATCGCAGGTGGATAGCCGATGAGACCTTGTTAACATTCTGACCACCCGCGCCCTGGGCACGAATAGCGCTGAGCTCGATCTCATTTTCGGGAATGCTGATCTGGCTGGATATATGCAAGTCCATGACGGTAATGATTATAGAATAAAGACGAAAGACATTTTCGTTCAATATTCAGTTAATGCCAGTGACAGCTCGCATACGCTAGCATGATGTCATAAAGCTAGCCTGGATGTTGAAGGCAGAGCAAAAGGCACACTCGTAGTATATGTGCAGGGCTGAATAGCTGATTGATTTGGAACATAGAAAAAGCCCCGCGAACCAGCACGGCATTCAGGCAGCAGGGAGTCAGATGAGGAAATGAAAACCTGTTAAAAATCTCTACTCGGCATCACTGTCTGAAAGCATCATTTCTTTTAGTTCCTTGACTATGTTGCGGTAGTCAGTGGCCAGTTGTTTAGCAACATTCAACTGAAAGTGATGTGTGAGGCCGGTATTGTACTGATATAGCAGGTTAAATGCAGAGCTCGGTAAAAAGGCGGCTTTTACATTTCCCCTGGCCTGACAGGATACGATAGGTCGGTGGTGCTCGATCAAACTATGTAGACCTATTATGCCACCTGGACCCAATGTCGAAACACGCTGAAGTCCACGTTCTGTATCTTTTTCGTGTGTAATTTCAATTTCACCTTCAAGAATTACATATAAGGTATCTGAACTGTGGTCTTCTGATATAAAGACATGTTTATCAGGGTAATCCTTTACCACCATCGATTGAGATAAAGTTTTTAGCTCATCATTGGTCATTTCGCTAAATAAAGGAATCGATTGCATATATTCATACATACTCATAGCTGTCTCTCTTTATGGCCATGAAGTTTTTGTAAAAGACCGCGTCCCCAGTCTACTAGTCCACGGTGTTTGCTTGAATCTTTATCATCAAGCTCTTCAATATAGGCATACTTGCTAAATAGTAATTTATCGGCAACTCGACAACGTTGTATCATGGTCGAGGATAGCATACGTAAAATATTGCCAGTCATTTGCGGATGTCGTTTGTCCAGTTCGCGGAAAGCATCATGGGTCAGGACAATGAGTGTACATTCATTCGTAGCGATTACAGAACTGGTAGAGGGCCCCGGGTCAAGAATATTCACTTCACCAAAGCAGCCACCTTTTACATGTGTCCCAAGACGAATGATTTCATTCTCACTGGTAATCTGGGAAATAAGCTTTCCGTCAACGACAAGAAAAAGTGAATCGCAATATTCACCGTCAGTTGTCACCGTTTCACCGGCATGGATGCTTCGCATTTCCATCGCCGCCAGCAGATCCTCCAGCTCACCAGGTCCACAGTGCTCAGCAATCGCAGGGAAATGCTCTCTGAATGCTTCAGGTGTTATGTCCATATGATGTACCTCAATCACTTAAAATAATGCTGTCTAGTGTTTTTAATCATTTTCCTTTTCATATTTATACTATACCTTGACATTTTATGCTCAGGTACCTCTACCATGCACACAGCCCGCAGGATGTAATTAGAAACTCCGTCAATTTTAACTAAATCTCTACATAGATTACTTCTCTTTGCAGACAGCAACACCATGCCAGTCGGAAGATGGCGGGTTTTGTCGATACTTGATAATCCGTGCGAGGTAAAGTTGATAGATCTTTTTGTCACTATCATCGACAAGCAACTGATTAAAGAGTCTTTCTGCTTCATCCCATTCACGGGAACGATAGTGCGCAATAGCCAGGTGGTACTGA